>NZ_SOPU01000027.1:88567-311426 GCF_004402115.1 Pseudomonas sp. F01002
GGCTGCGTTCGGTTCGGGCCGCGTTCGGACGCAGCAGTCGTAAATACACGCGCGGTTGAACTGACGCACCACAAATTTCGAACTGGCGACTGCTTCGTCCGAACGCGGCCCGAACCGAACGCAGGCTTCGCCAGCTGCTACAAAGTTCGTGCTCTGCAGCTAAGCCAACGCCGTATCCATCACCATCATCAAGCAAAACCCGATCAGCAACCCAAGACTTGCAAGCTTGTCGTGANNCCATTGCGGCGCGACTCAGGGATGACTTCATGAGTGACCACCAGCAACATTGCCCCGGCCGCCAGTGCCAACCCCAAGGGCAACAACAATTCGGCCAGGCTCACCAGCCAGGCACACAGCAACGCGAAGACCGGCTCGACCACCCCTGACGCAGCACCAATCAGGAACGCCTTGACCCGCGACATCCCTGCCCCGGCCAATACCAGCGCGATCACCAGACCTTCCGGCACATCCTGCAAGGCGATGCCCATGGCCAGGCTATCGGCGTCGGGCATGCCACCCCCCGCCGACACACCGACCGCCATGCCCTCGGGGATGTTGTGGGCAATGATCGCAAACACAAATAGCCAGATTCGCGGTGGAATCACCGGCCGTTCAAGAGTGCCAACCAACATTTCCGGGCTGGCTCCGGAGACCTTTCGATCCACCAGAAACAGCCCGAACGCCCCCAACATGATGCCGAAACTGATCAGCCCGCTGGCCGCCCAAGGCGTCAGCCCCAGGTTTTCAGCGGCAGAGATCCCCGGAACGATCAACGAAAACGCTGTCGCCGCGAGCATTACCCCGGCCCCGAAGCCAAGCAGCGTATCGCTGACCGCCTGGGGCATCCGTCGAATCACCAGCACGGGCACCGCGCCCAAGGCAGTGCCCAAAGCGCAGATCGCCCCACCTTGCAGCGCGCGCAGCAGTTTCGGCTCGAGGTCCAGCCACGCCAAGCCTTGGGCAACCAATAACGTCATGCCTGCCAGCAGTAACAGCGATCCGAATGCGTAACGAAACATTCGTCCACTTCCGATCGCCAGTGTTTCAGTGCCCATAGCCAGCCTTGGATTGTTTTTGCAGAAGTCTTAAACCAGTGCAGCCTGATAGCGCGCAGCGACTTCAAGCCAATTGATCACGTTGTAGAACGCGTTGATGTATTCCGGGCGACGGTTCTGGTACTGCAGGTAATAAGCGTGCTCCCAGACATCCAGGCCGAGGATTGGCGTATTGCCGTTCATCAATGGACTGTCCTGATTGCCGCTGCTTTCAACGACCAGTGTCTTTTGCGGCGTCACACTGAGCCACGCCCAGCCACTGCCGAAACGAGTCAGCGCGGCTTTGGTGAAGGCTTCCTTGAAACTGCTCAGGCCGCCCAGTTGCTCATCGATCGCCTCAGCCAACGAGCCTTCAGGATTGCCGCCGCCGTTGGGCGCCATCACTTCCCAGAACAGCGAATGGTTGGCATGCCCGCCGCCCTGATTAATCACCGCCGCGCGCAGCTTCTCCGGTAGTTGCTGGACAGCAGACACCAGTTTCTCCACCGGCCACTCGGCAAACTCGGTGCCTTCCACCGCAGCGTTGAGGTTGTTGATGTAGGTCTGGTGATGCTTGGTGTAGTGGATTTCCATGGTCTGCGCATCGATGTGCGGTTCCAGGGCATCGTAGGCGTAGGGCAAGGCAGGCAAGGTAAAAGCCATTTCAATGAACTCCATGATGTAGGGGCGCAGGCGAGGCGGCATCGATGTGCAGCAATCGATGCGTACGCGGGTATTCGCCGTGTTCGCTGATGAAATTCAGCAGCTCGACGTAGGTTTTACTGCTCTGGCGCAACGCTGCTTCACGCAGGGCCGGCGCCAGTCGTGGGTCCTGCATGGTCTGCAACAATCGCTGATGGATGGCGCACAGGTACTCGGCGCTCTCCTCCGGCTGGTTCAGACGCAAATGCAGGTCCGCCAGGTTGTGGTGGGAAATCACGCAGGCCGCGACCGCCTCGTCGGCATCTGCCCAGCGCTCGAACAACACCTGGGCCAGGGCCAATGCCTGCAAGTAAGCCTCGCGGGCATCGACGTATTCGCCCAGCATGAAACAACGATTTGCCCGTTCGATCGTGCGTTTCCAGTGTTCCATAGTGAGCCTCCAAAGCGGTTGCGGTGGTTACACCCCACCTGCGGTGAGTTTTTCCGGGCCCAGCAAAACCTCAAGCTGGCTGCGCGTCAGATCGGTGTGTTCCAGAGCGACATCGATCACCGGCCGGCCCTGTTGATAGGCCTTCTTGGCGAGCTCCGCGGCTTTTTGGTAACCAATGATCGGGTTGAGTGCGGTAACCAGGATCGGGTTACGCGACAGCGCTTCCTTCAGCCTGGCTTCGTTGACCTTGAAGCTGGCGATGGCCTTTTCACCCAGCAGATGGCTGGAGTTGGTCAGCAACTCGATGCTGCTCAGCAGGTTCTGGGCGATGATCGGCAGCATCACATTCAGCTCGAAATTGCCCGACTGACCGGCGATGGTAATGACCGTGTCATTGCCGATGACCTGAGCGGCGACCATGGCGGTCGCTTCCGGGATCACCGGGTTGACCTTGCCAGGCATGATCGAAGAACCCGGCTGCAAGGCTTCGAGCTCGATTTCACCAAGACCGGCCAGCGGGCCGGAGTTCATCCAGCGCAGGTCGTTGGCGATTTTCATCAGCGAAACGGCCGTGACTTTGAGCTGACCGGAAACACTGACCGCCGTGTCCTGAGAACCAATCAGCGCAAACAGATCCTCGCCCGGTTTGAATTGCACTCGGGTCAGCTTGCTCAGTTGCTCACTGAAACGCGCCGCGAATTGCGGATGAGCGTTGATTCCGGTGCCCACTGCCGTGCCGCCCTGAGCCAAGGATTGCAGACTCGGCAGCAGATCCTGCAGATGACCGATGTTGGCCTTGAGCTGCTGCGCCCAACCGTTGAGCACCTGGCTCATGCGCACTGGCATCGCGTCCATCAAGTGAGTGCGGCCGGTTTTGACGTGGTGATGAACCTCTTCGGCCTTGCGCTCGATCACCTGAACCAGACGCACCAGCGCCGGCAACAATTGCTCGTGCAACGCCAACGCAGCACTGACGTGGATGGTGGTCGGGATGATGTCGTTGCTGCTTTGGCCGCAATTGACGTGATCGTTGGGGTTCACCGGCTCGCCGAGCAGGCGGCTGGCCAGGGTGGCGATCACTTCGTTGGCGTTCATGTTCGAACTGGTGCCGGAACCGGTCTGGAAGATATCCACCGGAAAATGCTGCATGAAGTCGCTTTGGAGCAGACCCAGCGCCGCATCGACGATGGCTGTGCCCTGGGATTCGCTGATTTGTTCGAGCTCGACGTTGGCTCGGGCAGCGGCGGCCTTGGCCAGGATCAGCGCGCGAATGAACTGCACGGGCATTGGTTTGCCGCTGATGGGAAAGTTATCCACCGCGCGCTGGGTCTGCGCGCCATAGAGCGCATCCACTGGGACCTGAAGTTCGCCCATGCTGTCGCGTTCAATGCGTGTCTGAGGGTCTGTCATCAGTTATTTCCTATGCCGCGTTGTGTATGAAAGCGGGCCAGGCAAGGCGCAGTCCGCTGGTAATGTTTTTCCCTTGCCAAGGACTGCAACGCAGTCTGGCCCGCTTTCAGACACAACCCGGAGGGCCGGGCCTGCTGTGGCGCAGGGCTGCGTTGCTCGGAGCTTATTTGGAATGACCAAACCACGCTCCTCGCGCCTTGCCCTGCACCACAGCAGGCCCGGCGCGGCATAGGAAATAACTGATGACAGACCCTACTCATCAGAAAATCCTTGCACCTGTTCTATGAGAGGAATCGAGGGCTGCAACTCGCAGGTCGCCAGTTGCCAGGTGTAGCTCTGCCAGCGCTTGAGGCGGCACTTGCACAGAGAGAGGCGTTCCAGATCGCGCAACGGCCGCCAGGCCTGGTCCAGACAAAAGGTGCGCCAGTGCCAGGGCAGCGCGACATCGGCGGCGGTGTCGAGTAACAGGCGCAAAGAAGTTTCGGCGATGGTCCAGGGAGAGGTTGCCGTGCAACAGGCGAGATAACGACCTTCGGCCAGGTAATGTTCGATCAGGCGGGGCTCGTCAGGGTCCATCGCGCAACGGATCTGGCGACTCATCCAGCGCCAGCTTTCGAGGTAAGGCTGCTCGTGCAAGGCAGAACTCATGATCCGGGCCCATTCGGTAATGAGATTTATTATTAGATGATAATGAGAACCAAAACAACCCCGGCGAAATACATGCTGTTCAATGTGGGAGCAAGCTCGCTCCCACAGGGGACTGCGCAAGGCGCATAAAAAAAGGCGCGCCACCCAATGGGTGGCGCGCCTCTTTTGTATCGGTTGGGTTTAGCTACCCGCCACCGTCATGCGTTCTATCAGCACAGAACCTGTACGGATGTTGCTGCGCAGTTCCAGGTCATTACCCACCGCAACGATCTGTTTGAACATGTCACGCATGTTGCCGGCGATGGTCACTTCCTGGACCGCAAACTGGATTTCGCCGTTCTCGACCCAGTAACCCGCCGCGCCACGGGAGTAATCGCCAGTGACCATGTTCAGACCCTGACCCATCAATTCAGTCACCAGCAGGCCGCGACCCATACGGCGCAGCAAGGCTGCCTGGTCTTCGTCGCCATGGGTGACGAACAGGTTGTGCACGCCGCCGGCGTTGGCGGTGCTCGGCATGCCGAGTTTGCGGCCGGAGTACGTGCCAAGGATGTACGACACCAACTCGCCTTTTTCGACGAACGGTTTGGCGTAAGTTGCCAGACCATCACCATCGAACGCCGAACTGCCCATGGCCCGCATCAAGTGCGGACGCTCATCGATGGTCAGCCATTCCGGGAACAGTTTCTGCCCCAGCGTGCCTTCAAGGAACGAGGATTTGCGATACAGGCTGCCGCCGGAGATCGCCGAGAGGAAACTGCCGAACAAACCACCGGCCAGCTCCGCGGAAAACAGCACCGGCACTTCGCAGGTCGGCACCGGGCGCGCGCCCAGACGGCTCGCCGCTCGTTGCGCGGCACGCTGGCCGATGCTCACCGGGTCGGCCAGCAAGTTGCCCTGACGGTTCACGTCGTACCAGTAATCGCGCTGCATCTGGCCGTCGGCCTCGGCGATCATCACGCAGCTCAGGCTGTGCCGGGTCGACGCGTAACCGCCGATAAAACCATGGCTGTTGCCATAAACACGGCAGCCCTGATGGGTGCTGAGAGTGGTGCCGTCGGCGTTCTTGATCCGGCTGTCGGTGGCAAACGCCGCCGCTTCACAGGCCAGGGCTTGCTCGATGGCTTGCTCCGGGGTGATGTCCCATTCGTGGAACAGATCGAAATCCTGCAGATCCTTGGCCATCAGCGCGGCGTCTGCCAGGCCCGAAGCTTCGTCTTCCGACGTGTGCTTGGCGATGGCCAGCGCGGCGGCGACGGTTTCGCGAATCGCCTCCGGGCCGCTGGCGGATGTGCTGGCCGAGCCCTTGCGCTGGCCAACGTACAAGGTGATGCCGAAACCCTGATCGCGGTTGAATTCGACGGTTTCGACTTCACGCTGACGCACCGAGGTCGACAGGCCCTGCTCCAGGGACACCGCCACTTCACAGGCACTGGCACCCTGGCGCTTGGCTTCAGCGATGATCTGCTCGACTTGTTCTTGCAGTGCCGGCAACGCTTGTGGGCCGACGCTTTCAACTGCACTCATGCTGTTCTCCACTCAAATTCTGCTTTCGGCTGGGGCCTTCGAGCGACCGGGCCGGACAAGCGGCCCCCGACTGGTTATCATGGCGGCGTTTCTTTGCGGACGGCCACCATGGTTGATTCTTACGACGACTCCCTCGATACGGGAGAAAAAAGCAAATCCCAGGTTAAACGCGAGCTTCATGCTCTGGTTGACCTCGGCGAGCGCCTTACAACGCTCAAGCCTGACTTGCTGGCAAAACTGCCGTTGACCGACGCTATGCGCCGGGCACTGGCCGATGCGCCCAAGCACACCGCGAATATCGCGCGTAAACGGCACCTTATGTTCATCGGTAAACTGATGCGCGATCAGGACACTGACGCCATTCTGACTCTGCTCGATCAACTCGATGCCTCCACTCGGCAGTACAACGAACGTTTCCATGGCCTGGAACGCTGGCGTGATCGCTTGATCGCTGGCGACGATGCGGTCCTGGAGAAGTTCGTGGTCGACTACCCGGAGGCTGATCGTCAGCAATTGCGCTCCCTGATCCGTCAGGCCCAGCACGAACTGGCGACCAACAAGCCACCGGCATCGAGCCGTAAAATCTTCAAGTACATCCGTGAGCTGGACGAGACTCAACGCGGTCTGCGTTAAGTCCCTTCTCGGGTGAGCCGCTACGCGGTTCACCCAAAGCTTCACTTTTTCAAGAGCCCCTCAAGATCCTGTGCCACCCACAGTGATCGCATCGATTTTCAGCGTTGGCTGGCCGACACCCACCGGCACCGACTGCCCATCCTTGCCACAAGTCCCCACACCGCTGTCCAGCGCCAGATCGTTACCGACCATCGACACCTTGCTCATGGCTTCCGGGCCGTTGCCGATCAACGTCGCGCCTTTGACCGGGGCCGTAATCTTGCCGTCTTCGATCAGGTACGCCTCGCTGGTGGAGAACACGAACTTGCCGCTGGTGATGTCCACCTGACCGCCGCCGAGGTTGGCGCAGTAGATGCCGCGCTTCACCGAGGCGATGATTTCTGCAGGGTCGCTTTCGCCAGCCAGCATGTAGGTGTTGGTCATGCGCGGCATCGGCAGGTGCGCGTATGATTCACGGCGACCGTTACCGGTACGGGCCACACCCATCAGACGGGCGTTGAGCTTGTCCTGCATATAGCCTTTGAGTACGCCGTTTTCGATCAGTGTCGTGCACTCGGTCGGGGTGCCTTCATCATCGACGCTCAGGGAACCGCGACGCCCGGCCAGCGTGCCGTCATCGACGATGGTGCAAAGCTTGGACGCAACCATCTCGCCCATGCGCCCGCTGTAGGCGGAACTGCCCTTGCGGTTGAAGTCGCCTTCCAGACCGTGGCCGACTGCTTCGTGCAGCAACACGCCGGACCAACCCGAACCCAGCACCACCGGTAACGTACCGGCCGGCGCAGGGATGGCTTCCAGATTCACCAACGCCTGACGCAACGCTTCACGGGCGTAGCTCATGGCGCGGTCATCGCTGAGGAAATAACGGTAATCGGTACGACCGCCACCGCCATGACCGCCGCGCTCACGGCGACCGTTCTGCTCGACGATCACGCTGACGTTAAAGCGCACCAACGGCCGTACATCGGCAGCCAGGCCGCCATCGGTGGAAGCCACGAGGATTCGTTCCCAGACACCGGCCATGCTCACGGTGACTTGCTGGATACGCGGGTCGAGGGCGCGAGTCGCGACGTCGATACGCTTGAGCAGTTCGACCTTCTCGGCACGGGTCATCACTTCCAACGGGTTGTCCGGCCCGTACAACTGGGCGACATCCTGGGTCGTGAACGCTTGCACCGTGCCGTTCTGACCGGCGCGGGAGATCGAACGCGCCGCACGGGCCGCGGCGCCGAGGGCTTCGAGAGTAATGGCATTGCTGTAGGCAAAACCGGTTTTCTCACCCGATTGCGCGCGCACGCCGACACCTTGGTCGAGATTGAAGCTGCCTTCCTTGACGATCCCGTCTTCCAGCGCCCAGGACTCGGAAATCTGCCCCTGGAAATACAGGTCGGCAGCATCGATGCCCGGGCCGGCCAGATCGCCGAGCACCCCTTGCAGGCTCTCGATTGTTACGCCGCCGGGCGCCAGGAGGTGTTCACTGACTGAGGACAACAACTCGCTCATATGCTTTACGCCTTAAATTCATCGTTCTGAGGCAGGTCGCCGGGCGCCCTGCGAGAAAAAGCGCCGGTGACTGGACACCGGCATCCGCGCCCTAATGGACGCCTGTTCGCTGCTATCGCGTTCGGCCAGCAGCACGGCCTCGCCTTGATCCTGTTGCGCCAGCACACGTCCCCACGGGTCGACAATCGCGGCATGGCCAAAGGTTTCTCGCGGCCCCGGATGCGTCCCACCCTGGGCAGCCGCGAGCACATAACATTGAGTTTCGATGGCCCGCGCGCGAATCAACACCTCCCAATGCGCCGCGCCGGTCACCGCGGTAAAGGCCGACGGCGCGGTAATCAACTCCGCACCGGCCGCGCGTAACTCACTGTACAGCTCCGGGAAGCGCAGGTCGTAACACACTGTCAGCCCGACTCGACCGACAGGCGTGTCCGCCACGACAACCCCACTGCCATAAGCATAGTCATCGGATTCGCGATAACGCCCGCGATTGTCCGCCACATCGACGTCGAAAAGGTGCAACTTGTCATACCGTGCAACGGTTTCGCCGTGGTCATCCACCAGCAGCGAGCAGGCATGCACTTTGGCCGTCGGTTGATCCACCGGCGGCAACGGCAATGTGCCGGCCACTATCCATAACTTGAGGTCGCGGGCGGTCTGTTTCAACCATGGCAGGATCGGGCCTTCGCCCAATGCCTCGGCGCGGCCAATGTCGGCGATGTCGCGACGGCCCATGGCGGCGAAGTTTTCCGGCAGTACGGCAAGCTGCGCACCACTGGTCGCCGCTTGCTCGAGCAGCCGACGGGCCTGGGCCAGATTGGCCAGCACATCGCTCTGGCTGACCATTTGAATCACCGCTACAGACATGGCCTTTTCCTGATCTGGAATCAACACATACCTGTAGGAGCTGACGAGTGAAACGAGGCTGCGATTTTTTGATCTTGATCTTAAAAGGAAAAATCAAAAGATCGCAGCCTCGTTTCACTCGTCAGCTCCTACAGGGACTTACGGCCATGCTACTCCATCGGCCTTAGGCGTGGCGTTGTCAAAAAGGCTTGTCGAAGGTGATTTTCGGCTCTTTCCACGGCCCCTTGACGGTGTATTGGACGCTGGCGAAACGCGCCACACGGTCACCGATCAGCTTATCGATCAGGAACAGCGCGCCGCCGATAGCCGGTGCACCGACGATCAGCGCGGCAATCGGCAGGTTGTTGGTCACAGGTAACGTCACCAGCAACTTGGCATCGACCTTATCGCCCACCAGGTCCAGCGTCCCGTTGAGTTCGATGTTGCTCGACGGACCGGTCAACAGGATCGGCTCACGCGTCACGTATACGCCGTTGTTCGCGACCAGCAGACCTTTGACCCGGTCGTAACTCAAGCCTTTGCCGAACAAGTCGGAGAAGTCCAGGCGCAGCCGGCGGCCGATGGAGTTGAAGTTCAGCAAGCCAAACACGCGCAATGCCTGGGCGCTGCCCTCAACTTCAACGAACTGGCCTTTATTCAGCGAAGCATCGAGGGTTCCAGAGAAGCGCTTGGTGGCCAGCCAGGCCGGCGAACCGGGCCAGCGACCATCGACATTCATATGAAAATCTTCACTGGTGACACTCGGCGCAAATCCCCAGCCCTTCAGCACATCGGCGAGATTCTTGCCGCTGATCCGGCCTTTGTACCAGCTGCTGCTGGAACCGTGCATACCTTCCCAACCGCCGCTGCCCTGCAGGAGAATGCCCTTGAGGCCCAGATCCAGCGTGGTAAACGCAATGCCCTTGGCGCTCGGACGAACTTTCAGATACCAGGCCCCGACGAGGTCGTTGCCCTGGAACAGCTGATTGATGGTGATATCCAGTGCCGGGATCTTCGTCGGATCCACCGAGGCCAGCGGATCTGGCGAGTTTTCGTCGGCCAGGACCGTCGGGTCTGGCGCCGGCAAACGCACGTATTGCAGATTGATCGCAATCGGCGTGGCTTTCGCATCGGGGATGCTGGCGCTGCCCTTGACCTGCTGACTGTCGAGTTGCAAGGCCCATGTGGCAGGTTTGCGGTTCAACTGCACCGACGCCTGATCGAGCGTAGTGCCGACACCGCTGAGCTTGCCAATCTTGAAATCCGCGCTGCTGAGCAACTGTTTGGCGTTGCCGCCCGGATTCTGGCCTGCGTACTTGTCTACCAGGTCCTTCCAGGGGCCGACGTCCAGTTCCGACAGCACACCGCGCACCCGCAGGCCTTTGGCGCCGGGTAGCACGGCATTGCCGCCCCCCAGGAACAACTCACCGCGACCGTCGGCAAAGTTGCCGGCCGGCGCCGCAAACGTGAAGTTCGCCAGCTCACCGTAGTTGACCCAGTAGCGTCGCTCCGGCCCCTGCAGCGTCATGCGGAACGTGGTGTCGCGACCGACGTTGGCTGCCATGCCGAACGGCGCCGGCAAATCGATTGCTACGCCCTTGAGGTTGGAGCTGACCATCAATTGACTGTCGGCCCCATCAAGGTTCAGTTGCAGCTGATAAGGGATCACACCGGACACTGGCAACGGCTGAGTAACACTCAGCCAGTCCGTCAGTTTCTTGACCTCGACCTGGCCCGAGGCAGCGACGCGAGTCTTGAGGTTGCCGGGGCCGCCATCGGCGAAAATCTGTGCGGTGACAGGTTTATCAAAAGCGCGCGCGGTGATGTTTTGCCCACTCAAACCCTTGGTGCTGTCGAAACGGAAATCGCCCTTGAGCTGAGTCAGCTCCAGGGTTGGCTCGGCCAGTTTCAGACGGGCCTTGGCGGTCTTGAAGTCGACGAGGATCTTCGGCTGCTCGCCTTTGACCAGCGGAATATCCAGTTTCAGTTTGCCTTGCAGATCGCCTTCACCTTCCCAACCGGCAAAGGTGGCTGCGGTGCCGATCGGCGCTTCCTGGAGAATCTTCAGGCCATCGCCCAACCCGCCCGCGAATCCGCCGTCGAGGAACAGATGGACGTTTTGCCCTGCTGGCACATGGGGAATATTGACGTAAATGTCGCTGACCTCGGTATTGAGCAATTGACCCTTGCTGGCCAGTATCCGCACACCGCTGTCTTCAACAAACACGTCACCCGTGACCTTGCTGACATGTGGCCAGCCTGGCTGGAAGGCCAGTTCCGCATCGTGAACCTTGAAGAACAGACTGATGCTGCGGGCAGTCTCGGCGGCCCCGTGGTTCAGCGAACCCTGGTACTGGAAGAAGCCTTCGTCCACCGCACCTTTGAGAATCGCCGTACGCAGCCATTCGTCCAGCCCCGGGCTGAGCATTGTCGGCAAGTACTTGGCGGTGTAACGACCGTCGCCGTCCACCAGACCGACCCGCAGGTCCATGTAGTCTTCCTGGGAGTGGTCGAAATGCAGGCGGATCAGAAAGTCGCCAGCAATCTTGCCTTCTTCGCCCAGCACCTTCAGGTAGGGCGCGATCAAAGTGAAGGCTTCTTTATCGAGTTTCCAGGTCAGTCGGGCATTGGCCTGAATGTACTGCCATGGCTTGGCGAAGATCGGGTCCAGGTGCAGGGAAAAATCCTTGCTGTCCATGCGCAGCTCGCCACCACCCAGATCACCGCTGATGCTGCCACTGACATTTCGCGCCGCCGGAGCGCCGTGATAGGCATCGAAGCCGACCCGATCCAGGTTGGCGGCAAAGCTGAATTTGCTGTCGTCGGTGGCATTGGGCCGGAAGTCGATCAGCACGTTGCGCAGGCCACCCGTCACTTTGAGTCGCTCGACGGCGGTGGCGATGCCTTCGGGCAGCGGCCCCAAAGCATTCAGTATCGGGGTGATCGGGGTGAGGTCGAGGCGGTCGGCTTGCAGATGCCAAAGCTCTTCAGTCTTGTCGGTCGCCGCATTTTGTTTGAGTTGCAGATGCGATTCCCAACGGGTCTCGCCAAGGTTCATAGCTAGCGAATCCAGGGTAACCAGCACGCCTTCGGAGCTGCGCTGAAAATAGCCATTGAGCGCTAGATTGTTGATCTGGATCGGCTTGCGCTCGCCGTACGCGCCCTTGAGTTGCGGCGCGTTCAAGCGAATCGCAGCACTTTGCAGGGCGCCCCTGTTCCAGTTCACCCAAAGCTCGCCGCCGGCCTTGAACTCGGAAAAATTCCATTGTTGGGTCAGGCGCTCAGGCAACCATTTCGACCAGTCGCTTTGCGGCAGGCTCAAATAAGCTTCGGCCTCGCCGTCTTTCCATTCGCTGGCGCGCAGACGGGTACGCAGATTGATGGCCACCGGTTGTCCGTCGGGCAGGGTCAAACGGGCGTCGAGTCGCTGGCGGGAGACGCCAGTTTTCAGATTCAACCCGACGTAAGTCAGGGTCAGCGGCTGCTCTTGCAGTGGCTGCAAAGTGACCTGGCTATCGAGTACCGACAGTTGCTGAACCCTCTGCATGCGATTGAGCATTTGTTCAGGATCCAGCGGCTGATCCTGCTGTACCGGCAAACCTTCCAGCGCCCAAGTCCCGTCCTCGCTTTCCTTGAGGCTGATCTTCAGGCCGCTGAGTTCCAGGTGAGCGATGCGCACTTCACGAGCCAGCAGACTGGCCCACAGATCCGGCACCGCGCGCACCTGATCCAGCCGCAGGGCATTGGCGCCCTCGCCGACCATCACATCGTGAGCCAGCATGATCGGCGCAAAGCCGCTCCAGTTGCCTTCCAATTCGCCGATAGTCAGCGGCATGCCCAAGGCAGCGCTGGCTTTGGCTTCGACTTCGGCACGGTACTCGGCCACCAGCGGCGTCAGCTCTCGGCCGAGGCTGACGTATAACGCCATCAACACCAATGCCAACGCACACAGCCCCAGCCCCCAGCGGGTCAGTGCGGCCAAAATGCGTGTCAGACGTTCCATGTCAGTTGGCTCCCATGGCAAAAATACTGCAAAAAGCTGAGGCCAGCCGTTCTAGCAGGGTTGAAATACAGCGATTCAGAGCAGCACCACGTCGTATTGTTCCTGGGAATACATGGTTTCCACCTGGAACCTGATGGTGCGCCCGATAAAACCTTCGAGCTCGGCGACATTGCCCGATTCTTCATCGAGCAAACGGTCGACCACTTTCTGGTTTGCCAATACACGATAGCCTTCCGCCTGATAGGCGCGAGCCTCACGGAGGATTTCGCGGAAAATCTCGTAGCAAACGGTTTCCGGCGTCTTGAGCTTGCCGCGACCCTGACAGCTGCTGCACGGCTCGCACAGCACTTGTTCAAGACTTTCGCGGGTACGCTTGCGGGTCATCTGCACCAGGCCCAACTCGGTGATGCCGATGATGTTGGTCTTGGCGTGATCGCGCTCCAGTTGCTTCTCGAGGGTGCGCAGCACCTGACGCTGGTGCTCTTCATCTTCCATGTCGATGAAGTCGATGATGATGATCCCGCCCAGGTTGCGCAGGCGCAGCTGGCGAGCAATGGCGGTCGCGGCTTCGAGGTTGGTCTTGAAAATGGTTTCTTCGAGGTTGCGATGACCGACGAACGCCCCGGTGTTGACGTCGATGGTGCTCATGGCTTCCGCCGGATCGACCACCAGGTAACCGCCGGACTTCAGCGGGACTTTGCGCTCCAGGGCCTTCTGGATTTCGTCTTCGACGCCATACAGGTCGAAGATCGGCCGCTCACCCGGGTAATGCTCAAGACGATCGGCGATTTCCGGCATAAGCTCGGCGACGAACTGTGTGGTTTTCTGGAAGGTTTCCCGGGAGTCGATCCGGATCTTCTCGATCTTCGGGCTCACCAGATCACGCAAGGTGCGCAGCGCCAGGCCGAGGTCTTCGTAGATCACACTCGGTGCGCTGATGGTTTTGATCTGCTCGTTGATCTGATCCCAGAGCCGACGCAGGTAGCGGATGTCCATGAGGATTTCATCGGCACCGGCACCTTCGGCAGCGGTACGCAGGATGAAGCCACCGGCCTCTTGGATGCCTTCTTTGGCCACGCAATCAGTGACCACTTGTTTGAGACGTTCACGCTCGGCTTCGTCTTCAATCTTCAACGAAATGCCAACGTGTGCAGTGCGCGGCATGTACACCAGATAACGCGATGGAATCGACAACTGAGTCGTCAGGCGTGCGCCTTTGGAGCCGATCGGGTCCTTGGTCACTTGCACCACCAGGCTCTGACCCTCATGAACCAGAGCGCTGATGCTCTCGACCGCCGGGCCTTCGCGCAGGGAGATTTCCGAGGCGTGAATGAACGCGGCGCGGTCCAGTCCGATGTCGACGAATGCCGCCTGCATGCCGGGTAATACCCGCACGACCTTGCCTTTATAGATGTTGCCGACGATCCCGCGCTTTTGCGTGCGCTCGACGTGGACCTCTTGCAGAACACCGTTTTCAACCACCGCCACGCGCGATTCCATCGGCGTGATGTTGATCAGGATCTCTTCACTCATGGCAGGGTCTCGTTCAGGCATGTTCACGATAATGGCCGCATCTTGTCAGTACGACGCTCAACGCGCGTTAAGGGTTTGCCAACAGGGTATGCCGAAATGGCCAAGCAGCTCAGCGGTTTCGCACAGAGGTAGTCCGACCACCGCCGAGTAACTGCCATTGAGCCCGGCGACAAACACCGCGCCGAGCCCTTGAATGCCGTAGCCGCCGGCCTTGTCCTGCGGCTCGCCGCTGGCCCAGTAGGTCACCGCTTCATCACGACTGATGTTGCGAAAACGCACCAGACTGCTCACCACCCGAGACTCGCAACGCTCACCATCGAGCACCGCAATCGCCGTCAGGACTTCATGCTCACACCCGGACAACATCATAAGCATGGCGCACGCCTCGGCTTCATCAACCGGCTTGCCGAGAATTTTTCCGTCCAGCACCACGGCGGTGTCGGCGCCCAGCACGCAAAAATCTGTGGCGGACACGACGGTCCTGCGCCCAGCCTCGGCTTTGCCGCACGCCAGGCGCTCGACATAGGCCGACGGGGATTCATTTTCTAAAGGAGTTTCATCGATGTCCGCACTAACGGCGGTGAACGGCACGCCGATCTGCGTGAGCAGTTCACGCCGACGCGGCGAGCCTGAGGCGAGGTACAACAACTTCATCAAGACATCTCCCTTGTCGAGGTGCGGGCAAATGCCTGACCGAATTAATTGATTTTGTAGCGTCGACGCAAACCGCGCAAACCGTAGCTGATCCACGGCCAGAGCAATGCGCTGACCAGTGCCGGCAAGACCAGCGCCAGCGTCGGCTGACGATTGCCGGTCAGGGCGCTGAGCCATAGTTGAACAAGCTGCGCGAGGCCGAAGATCACCAGGATCACCAGGCTCTGTTGCCACATCGGGAACATGCGCAGACGCTGTTGCAGCGCCAGCACCAGGTACGTGATCAGCGTCAGGATCAATGCGTTCTGGCCCAGCAGCGTGCCATAAAGCACGTCTTCGGCCAGGCCCAGGCACCACGCGGTGACCATCCCGACTTTCTGCGGCATGGCTAACGCCCAGAATGCCAGCAGCAAGGCCAGCCACAGTGGACGGAGGATTTCCATGAATTGTGGCAGCGGCGAAACGCTGAGCAGCATACCTATGGCGAATGTCAGCCAGACCATCCAGCCGTTTCGGGAGGCAGTAGCACCAACCATTATTCTCGTCCCCCAGTGGTAGCCGGCGCAGAGACAGGCGGTTTGGCTGCAGGCTTCACGGCAGCGGGTGGCGTGGCCGGCGGTTTAGCAGCCGCAGGCTGCGTCGCGGGAGGCTTGCTGGCGGCAGGTTTCGCAGGAGCAGGATGAGTTGCCGCAGGTTTGGGCGGGGTTGTAGCCGCTGGGGTAGCCGTCGGCGCAACCGGAGTCACGGGTGCAGCGACAGCAGCCGGGACGATGGCAGGTTTCGGCACTGTCGCTGGAATGATTGGTCCACCACCGTGCTGGTCCAAGGCTTCTTGAGCCTGGGCAGCTTCGTTGGCGCGCTCTTCGGCCGTGCGGCCGTCGGTGAACACCAGCAACAGGTAACGGCTGCGGTTCAAGGCGGCGGTCGGCACGGCACGCACAATAGCGAACGGCTGACCGGAATCGTGAATCACTTCCTTGACCGTCGCTACCGGATAACCCGCCGGGAACCGCTGACCCAGACCAGAGCTGACCAGCAGATCGCCTTCTTTAATGTCGGCGGTATCGGCCACGTGACGCAGCTCCAGGCGTTCCGGGTTACCGGTGCCGCTGGCAATCGCCCGCAGACCGTTGCGGTTCACCTGCACCGGAATGCTGTGAGTGGTGTCGGTCAGCAACAGCACACGAGAGGTGTATGGCATCAACTCGACCACCTGGCCCATCAAGCCACGGGCATCGAGCACCGGCTGACCGAGGACCACACCGTCACGCTCACCTTTATTGATGATGATGCGATGGGTGAAGGGATTGGGGTCCATGCCGATCAGCTCGGCCACTTCGACCTTCTCGTTGACCAGCGCGGAGGAGTTGAGCAACTCGCGCAGCCGAACGTTCTGCTCGGTGAGGGCGGCAAGCTTTTGCATGCGGCCTTGCAACAGCAGGTTTTCGGTTTTGAGTTTTTCGTTTTCGGCGACGAGTTCGGTACGGCTGCCAAACTGGCTGGCCACACCCTGCCATAACCGCTGTGGCAGGTCGGTGATCCAGTAAGACTGCATCAGCACCAGCGACATTTGGCTACGCACTGGCTTGAGCAGTGTGAAGCGGGCATCGACCACCATCAGCGCGACCGATAGCACGACCAGCACCAACAAGCGCACGCCCAGTGAAGGCCCTTTGGTGAAAAGCGGTTTAATAAGCCGCTCCTCCCAGGCAAATGTTCTCTTTATTCATACGGCATCAAACCGGCCTGGATGCAGACTGACAGAAGATAAACGCCAACAGGCAGCACTGCAAAGTGCTGCCTGCGCGCCAACAGCATAGATGCGTCGGGCGAGATCACTCGCTCGACAGCAGGTCCATGGTGTGTTTATCCATCATTTCCAATGCACGGCCACCGCCGCGAGCAACGCAGGTCAGCGGATCTTCCGCGACGATTACCGGCAGACCGGTTTCCTGGGCCAGCAACTTGTCGAGGTCACGCAGCAAGGCGCCACCACCGGTCAGTACCAGACCACGCTCGGCGATATCGGAAGCCAGTTCCGGAGGCGATTGCTCCAGTGCACTTTTCACAGCCTGAACGATGGTGGCCAGGGACTCTTGCAGAGCTTCCAGCACTTCATTGGAGTTCAGGGTGAATGCGCGTGGAACGCCTTCGGCCAGGTTACGGCCACGAACGTCGACTTCGCGAACTTCGCCGCCCGGGTAGGCAGTACCGATTTCCTGCTTGATGCGCTCGGCAGTGGATTCGCCGATCAGGCTACCGTAGTTGCGACGCACGTAAGTGATGATCGCTTCGTCGAAGCGGTCGCCGCCAACCCGTACGGACTCGGCGTAAACCACACCGTTCAGGGAGATCAGCGCGATTTCAGTGGTACCGCCACCGATATCGACAACCATCGAGCCGCGAGCTTCTTCAACCGGCAGGCCGGCACCGATCGCAGCAGCCATTGGCTCTTCGATCAGGAACACTTCACGGGCACCGGCACCGAGGGCCGATTCACGGATGGCACGACGCTCAACCTGGGTGGATTTGCACGGAACGCAGATCAACACACGAGGGCTAGGCTGCAGGAAGCTGTTTTCGTGAACCTTGTTGATAAAGTATTGCAGCATCTTTTCGCAGACGCTGAAGTCGGCAATCACGCCGTCCTTCATCGGACGAATGGCAGCAATGTTGCCCGGCGTACGGCCGAGCATGCGCTTGGCCTCGGTGCCGACAGCAACGACACTTTTCTGGTTACCGTGTGTCCGAATAGCCACAACCGAGGGCTCATTCAGGACGATACCGCGCTCGCGCACGTAAATAAGGGTGTTGGCAGTGCCCAGGTCAATGGAAAGATCGCTGGAAAACATGCCACGCAGTTTCTTGAACATGGGAAAGGGACCCTAGGCAACGCGTGGGTAAAAAAGTGCGGCAAACTCTAACAACGACAGGGATTTTGGGCAAGGCGCCAATATGTTAAATTGGCCGCTTTTCTGTGCACCAACCCCCACAATCGCGGCCTTATGACCGTAGAAATGCGGTAGTGTTCCGACAATCTAACACACGGATAGCATCCGTTCTGTTTTCCTTCCACTGGAGAATCCCATGACGCTTGAACGCTCCGACGTGGAAAAAATCGCTCATCTGGCCTGTCTTGGCCTTAATGATGCCGATCTTCCACACATCACTTCGGCCCTGAACAGCATTCTGGGACTGGTCGACGAAATGCAGGCGGTCAATACCGACGGTATCGAGCCGCTCGCCCACCCACTGGAAGCCAGCCAGCGCCTGCGTGCAGACGTCGTGACCGAGACCAATCATCGCGAGGCCTATCAGTCCATCGCACCAGCGGTCGAAAACGGCCTGTACCTGGTTCCGAAAGTCATCGACTAAAGGGAAAGAGCCTGCAATGCATCAATTGACTCTGGCCGAGATCGCCCGCGGACTCGCCGATAAAAAGTTTTCTTCCGAAGAGCTGACCAAAACCCTGCTGGCGCGTATCGCCCAGCTCGACCCTCAGCTCAACAGTTTCATCAGCCTCACCGAAGACCTGGCGCTCCAGCAGGCGAAAGCCGCTGACGCACGCCGGGCCAATGGTGAGAGCGGCGCCCTGCTCGGTGCGCCGATCGCCCATAAAGACCTGTTCTGCACCCAGGGCATCCGCACCAGCTGCGGATCGAAGATGCTCGACAACTTTAAAGCACCGTACGACGCCACCGTGGTCGCCAAGCTGGCCGCCGCGGGTGCCGTGACCCTGGGCAAGACCAACATGGACGAATTCGCCATGGGTTCGGCCAACGAGTCGAGCTACTACGGCGCAGTGAAAAACCCGTGGAACCTGGAACACGTGCCCGGCGGTTCGTCCGGTGGTTCGGCCGCAGCCGTTGCCGCTCGTCTGTTACCGGCCGCCACTGCCACCGACACCGGCGGTTCGATCCGCCAGCCGGCCGCGTTTACCAACCTGACCGGCCTGAAACCGACGTACGGTCGCGTTTCGCGCTGGGGCATGATCGCTTACGCCTCCAGTCTCGATCAGGGCGGCCCATTGGCGCGCACTGCCGAAGACTGCGCCATCCTGCTGCAAGGCATGGCCGGTTTCGACCCGCAAGACTCCACCAGCATCGACGAGCCCGTGCCTGATTACAGCGCCGGCCTCAACGGTTCGCTGCAAGGCCTGCGCATTGGCGTTCCTAAAGAGTATTTCAGCGCCGGTCTCGACCCGCGCATTGCCGAGCTGATCCACAACAGCGTCAAGGAGCTGGAAAAGCTCGGTGCCGTGGTCAAGGAAATCAGCCTGCCGAACATGCAACACGCGATCCCTGCGTATTACGTGATCGCCCCGGCAGAAGCCTCTTCCAACCTGTCGCGTTTCGACGGCGTACGTTTCGGCTACCGCTGCGAAGACCCGAAAAACCTGGAAGACCTGTACAAGCGTTCCCGTGGCGAAGGTTTTGGCCCGGAAGTGCAGCGCCGGATCATGGTCGGCGCCTACGCGTTGTCCGCCGGTTACTACGACGCTTACTACCTGAAGGCGCAGAAGATTCGCCGTTTGGTGAAGAACGACTTCATGGCTGCCTTCAATGAGGTCGACATCATCCTCGGCCCAACCACGCCAAACCCGGCCTGGAAGCTTGGCGCCAAGAGCAGCGACCCGGTTGCTGCGTACCTGGAAGACGTCTACACCATCACCGCCAACCTCGCCGGTCTGCCGGGCTTGTCCATGCCAGCCGGTTTTGTCGACGGCCTGCCGGTCGGCGTGCAATTGCTCGCCCCGTATTTCCAGGAAGGTCGCCTGTTGAACGTTGCCCACCAGTATCAGCTCAACACTGACTGGCACACCCGCACCCCAACCGGCTTCTGAGGAGAAACACATGCAATGGGAAGTCGTGATCGGGCTGGAGATTCACACCCAGCTCACCACCCGGTCGAAAATCTTTTCCGGTAGCTCCACCACTTTCGGTTCCGAGCCGAACACCCAGGCCAGCCTGGTTGACCTCGGTATGCCCGGCGTATTGCCGGTACTGAACCAGGAAGCGGTGCGCATGGCGGTGATGTTCGGTCTGGCCATCGATGCCGAGATCGGCCAGCACAACGTGTTCGCCCGTAAAAACTATTTCTACCCGGACCTGCCCAAGGGCTACCAGATCAGCCAGATGGAATTGCCGATCGTTGGCAAAGGCCACCTGGACATCGCACTGGAAGACGGCACGGTCAAACGCGTCGGCATCACCCGCGCGCACCTGGAAGAAGACGCCGGTAAAAGCCTGCACGAAGAATTCAGCGGTGCCACCGGTATCGACCTGAACCGTGCCGGCACGCCGCTGCTGGAAATCGTTTCCGAGCCGGACATGCGCAGCGCCAAGGAAGCCGTGGCTTACGTCAAGGCTGTCCACGCGATGGTCCGTTACCTGGGCATTTGCGACGGCAACATGGCCGAAGGCTCGCTGCGTTGCGACTGCAACGTGTCGATCCGTCCAAAAGGCCAGGTTGAATTCGGCACGCGCTGCGAGATCAAGAACGTCAACTCGTTCCGTTTCATCGAGAAGGCAATCAACACCGAAGTGCAGCGTCAGATCGAACTGATCGAAGACGGCGGCAGGGTGATCCAGCAGACCCGCCTGTACGATCCGAACAAGGACGAAACCCGTCCGATGCGCAGCAAAGAGGAAGCCAACGACTACCGTTACTTCCCCGATCCGGACCTGCTGCCGGTGGTCATCGAAGACTCGTTCCTCGACGACGTGCGCGCCACCCTGCCGGAATTGCCACCGCAGAAACGCGAGCGCTTCCAGGCGCAGTTCGGTCTGTCGGTCTATGACGCCAGCGTCCTGGCCACCAGCCGCGAGCAAGCCGATTACTTCGAGAAAGTCGTGAGCATCGGCGGCGACGCCAAGCTGGCGGCCAACTGGGTGATGGTTGAACTGGGCAGCCTGTTGAACAAACAGGGCCTGGACATCGACCAGTCGCCGGTCTCGGCCGAGCAACTGGGCGGCATGCTGCTGCGCATCACCGACAACACCATCTCCGGCAAGATCGCCAAGGTTGTGTTTGAAGCCATGGCCAACGGCGAAGGCAGCGCGGGCGAGATCATCGACAAGCGCGGCTTGAAGCAAGTGACCGACACGGGCGCGATCTCGGCAGTATTGGACGAGATGCTCGCGGCCAACGCCGAACAGGTTGAACAATACCGCGCGGCAGACGAAGCCAAACGCGGCAAAATGTTCGGCTTCTTCGTCGGCCAGGCCATGAAAGCCTCCAAAGGCAAGGCCAACCCGCAACAGGTCAACGAACTGCTGAAAAGCAAGCTCGAAGGCTGATGAGAATGGAGCCAGATTTAACGCCTGGCTCAAATCCCTGTGGGAGCGGGCTTGCTCGCGAAAGCGGTGTATCAGTCAACATTGATGTTGGATGTGATGCCCCCTTCGCGAGCAAGCCCGCTCCCACATTTGTATGTGGAAACCTTCGAATGAAACGCTTCCTCAGTACCTGTGCCCTGCTCTCTCTGCTGGCCGGTTGCGCCAGTACCGACACCATCGATCCACACGGCTATGACAAGACCGGCGTTGCCTCGTATTACGGCGCCAAACACCAAGGTAAACGCACCGCCAGTGGCGAGCGTTTCAACAAGAATTCCCTGACCGCCGCCCATCGCCAGTTGCCCTTTGGCACGCGAGTGAAGGTCACCAATCTGAACAACGACAAGTCCTGCGTGGTTCGCATCAACGATCGCGGGCCGCACACCCGTGGGCGTCTGATCGATGTTTCACATGAAGCGGCCGAACAACTGGGTATGCTCAGTAGCGGCACCGCGAAGGTTCGCGTGCAAGCCCTCGACGACTGATAGACGGAGCGCTGACCATTTTCGGACTTGCCGATTTACCCCTGATCAGCGTGATTGAATTGCTCAGCGGCTTGCTGTTGCTGATCGCCGGCGCCGAGTTGATGGTGCGCGCCGCCGTGCGCCTCGCCGCGCGCCTGCATGTACGGCCGCTGATTATCGGCCTGACCATCGTCGCCCTCGGCAGCAGCGCACCGCAGATGGCAGTCAGCCTGCAAGCCACCCTGGCGCAGAACGCCGACATCGCCGTCGGCAGCGTGATCGGCAGTAGCATCTTTAACATTCTCGTCACCCTCGGACTCTCGGCGCTGATCATCCCGCTACGGGTTTCACGGCAACTGGTGCGCCTGGATATTCCGCTGATGATCGGCGCCAGCCTGCTGGTGTTCGTATTGGCGTGGAACGAAGAACTGACCCGCGTCGATGGCGTGATGCTGCTCTCGGCACTGGTGCTGTATCTGGGCCTGCTGCTGCGCCAGTCGCGACACTCGACCCGTCCGCAATCGACGACCCACGAAGTCCCGCAAGCGCCATGGCTCAGCAGTCTGCTGATGATCTTCGTGGGTTTGGCGATGCTGGTCTACGCCGGGCACTTGCTGTTGGGCGCGGCGGTTTCGGTCGCGACCGATCTGGGATTGTCGGAGCGGATCATCGGCCTGACCATCGTCGCCGTCAGCACCTCCCTGCCGGAACTGGCCACCTCGTTGATCGCCGCGTTGCGCGGTCAGCGCGACATCGCCGTGGGCAACGTGATCGGCAGCAACCTGTTCAACCTCTTGGGCGTGCTGGGCTTCACCGCGTTGATCGCGCCATCGCCGCTGTCGGTGTCGCCCAACGCCCTGGATTTTGACTTGCCGGTGATGCTCGGCGTCGCGGTGGTGTGCCTGCCGGTGTTCTATTCCGGTTACCGGGTGACCCGCGCCGAAGGTCTGATGTTTTTGGGTTTGTATCTGGCTTACGGTCTGCACGTGGTGTCGTTCACCACCGGCATGCCGCTGGCCGGCAAGCTTGAACACCTGATGCTGTTTTTTGCACTGCCGGCGCTGGTGGCGTTCTTACTGTTCACGTCGCTGCGCGCCTGGCGTCGCCAACACCACAATAAGGAATTGCCATGACCGATGATAAAAAGCCTGGGGTTGAAGTCCGCCGCCAAGTGATGGGCGACGCCTTCGTCGACCGCGCGCTGGGCAATGCCACCGAGTTTACTCAACCGCTGCAGGATTTCGTCAACGAGCACGCCTGGGGCAGCGTCTGGAACCGCGAAGGTTTGCCATTGAAAACCCGCAGCCTGATCACCCTCGCCGCGCTAACCGCCTTGAAGTGCCCGCACGAATTGAAAGGCCACGTGCGCGGCGCGCTGAACAATGGCTGCACCGTGGAAGAGATTCGTGAAGCACTGCTGCATTGCGCGGTGTATGCCGGTGTACCGGCGGCCATCGATGCGTTTCGCGCGGCGCAGGAAGTGATTGATACCTACCAAAAACCTGAATAATTTGTAGGAGCTGCCGAAGGCTGCGATCTTTTGATCTTCAACACTTTCGAACACCCCGAAAAATAAGATCAAAAGATCGCAGCCTTCGGCAGCTCCTACATCCATCCGCCCAATTGCAATACGAAGATCCCGAGGTTGGTGGTAACCGCCGCCATCAACGTGGTGATCACGATGATCGCTGCCGCCAGTTCATGATTGCCATTGGCCTGACGGGCCATGACAAAACTGGCCGCGGCGGTCGGGCTGCCGAAGTACAGAAACAGAATCCCCAACTCCGCACCACGAAAGCCCCAGAGCCACGCCCCCAGTGTCGCCAGCACCGGCAGGCCGATCATCTTCACCAGGCTTGAACTCAGCGCCATGTTGCCGCTTTTGCGCAGGGCCGCCAGCGACAGCGTGCCGCCAATGCAGATCAGCGCCAATGGCAGGGTGGTTTGCGCCAGGTATTGACCGGACGTCTCCAGCCATCCCGGCAAGCTGATCTTGAAGTAGGCAAACGGCGCCGCCGCAAACACGCTGATGATCAGCGGATTGACCATCACACTTTTGCAGATACTCCAGGGGTCGGACTTGATCACCGGGCTGTACACCGCCAGCACAATGGTCGAGAACGTGTTGTAAAACAGGATGACCAACGCCGCGAGAATCGCACCGAGGGAAATCCCGTAGTCGCCGTACATGCTCGCCGCCAATGCGAGGCCGATCACCCCGTTGTTGCCGCGAAAGGCGCCTTGGGTATAAATCCCCCGATCTTCCCGCGGGCACTTCCAGATCGCCCAGCCCCAGGCGATGGCAAAACACACCAGCGTCGCCAGCGAGAAATAGATCAGCAGCGCCGGTTGCAACGCGGCGTGCAGGTCGGCATGCAGGATGCCCAGAAACAGCAACGCCGGCATGGTGACGTTAAACACCAGGGCCGACGCGGTGTGGATGAAGTTGTCGTTGATCCAGTCGATGCGCTTGAGCAGCGCACCCAGAAACAGCATGGCAAACACCGGCGCGGTGATGTTCAGGGTTTCGAGGAAGATAGCCAGCATGCCGGGGATAACCTTGGGTGAGCGTCGTTAGGGGGCTAATGATAAGCCACTAGGGACTCCGCCGTCTGATAGACCGCTTTCGCGAGCAAGCCCGCTCCCACAGGGGAATGCATTTCAAATGTGTGGGGCTTGCTCGCGAAGAACGATAACGCGGTTTCAGGTGATTGGCGCCGGGTTAAACAGGGTGATGTCGTTATGCAGCTTGTGCTTCTCCGCCCAGGTTTGCTTCTTGCCGCTGGCCACATCCAGGTAGTAGTGAAACAACTCCCAGCCGAGGTCTTCAATCGAAGCCCGCCCGGTCGCAATCCGTCCGGCATCGATGTCGATCAAGTCCGGCCAGCGCTGCGCCAGCTCGGTCCGGGTCGACACCTTCACCACCGGCGCCATCGCCAACCCATACGGCGTGCCACGTCCGGTGGTGAACACGTGCAGATTCATCCCCGCCGCCAGTTGCAACGTCCCGCAGACAAAATCACTGGCCGGGGTCGCACAGAAAATCAGGCCTTTGCGCTTGAAGCGCTCACCAGGACCCAGCACCCCGTTGATCGCGCTGCTGCCGGATTTGACGATCGAGCCCAGGGACTTCTCGACAATGTTCGACAACCCGCCCTTCTTGTTGCCCGGTGTGGTGTTGGCACTGCGATCCGCCTCACCCTTGGCCAAATAGCGGTCGTACCAGTCCATTTCCCGCACCAGTTCCAGGGCAACCTCCTCGGTCTCCGCGCGAGAAGTCAGCAGGTAAATCGCATCGCGCACTTCGGTCACTTCGGAAAACATCACCGTCGCACCGGCCCGCAACAGCAAGTCCGAGGCAAAACCCAGCGCCGGGTTCGCAGTGATGCCGGAAAACGCATCGCTGCCACCGCACTGCATACCGAGAATCAGCTCGGACGCCGGCACGGTTTCCCGGCGACGCTGATCGAGCTTCTTCAAACGTGTTTCGGCCAACGCCATGATCTGCTCGATCATCTCGGTGAAACCGTGACTGGAATCCTGCAAGCGATACAGCCACGGATCGCTCAAATCCACCGAGCTGTCGTTCTCGTGCATCACCTGCCCGGCCTGCAATTTCTCGCAGCCCAGGCTGATCACCAGCGCTTCGCCACCCAGGTTCGGGTTGCGCGCCAGGTTGCGCACGGTACGAATCGGGATGTACGCGTCAGTCGCGGTAATCGCCACGCCACAGCCGTAGCTGTGGGTCAGCGCGACCACGTCATCAACGTGCGGATACTTGGGCAGCAACTCGTCCTTGATGCGCTTGACCGCATGGTCCAGCACGCCGGTGACGCACTGAACAGTCGTGGTAATCCCGAGAATGTTGCGTGTGCCGACGGTGCCGTCGGCGTTGCGATAACCTTCGAACGTGAAGCCTTCCAGCGGTGCCTGCGCCGCCGGCACTTCGGTGGACAGCGGCAAGCTGGCCAGCGGTGGCGCGGTGGGCATGCGCAGTTGATCTTCCTTGACCCAGCTGCCGCGCGGAATCGGCTGCAACGCGTAGCCGATGGTCTGACCGTAACGAATCACCTGGCCACCCTCGGGAATATCCTCAAGGGTGACCTTGTGGCTCTGTGGCACGAAATCCACGGTGACCAGGCCGTCCGGAAACTCGGTACCGGCCGGCACGCCTTGGTCATTGACCACGATCACTACGTTGTCCCGCTCGTGCAGGCGGATGTAGCGCGGCGAGTCGGAATGTTCAATCAACTGCATGACGCCGCTCCTCAGGAATGCGCTTGAGACAATTTGTTATGGGTTTCAGGACCGCTGACTGGCGGTTCCTTGAGTACCACACGTTTGATCGGACCGACGATTACCAGGTAGCTGAACACCGCGACCAGGGCGTTGCAACCAACAAACACCAGTGCCCATTTGAACGAACCGGTGGAGCTGATGATGTAGCCGATCACGATTGGCGTGGTGATGGAGGCGATGTTGCCGAACATGTTGAACAGGCCGCCACTCAAACCGGCGATCTGTTTCGGCGAGGTGTCGGACACCACCGCCCAGCCCAGTGCGCCAACGCCTTTACCGAAGAATGCCAGGGCCATGAAGCCGACGACCATCCATTCGATGTCCACGTAGTTGCAGGCCACGATGCTGCTGGAGACCAGCAAGCCAGCAATTATCGGCGCCTTGCGGGCGAAGGTCAGGGAATGGCCCTTGCGCAGCAGGTAGTCGGAAATCACGCCGCCGAGCACGCCACCAATGAAGCCGCAGATCGCCGGCAACGAGGCAATGAAACCGGCCTTGAGGATGGTCATGCCGCGTTCTTGCACCAGGTACACCGGGAACCAGGTCAGGAAGAAGTAGGTGATGCCGTTGATGCAGTACTGCCCCAGATACACGCCGAGCATCATGCGGTTGGTCAGCAACTGGCGGATGTAGTCCCACTTCGGACCGTCGACCTTTTTGCCTTTGTCCTGGTCCATGTCGACCATGCCGCCGTTGTCGGCGATGTGTTTGAACTCGGCGTCATTGATCATCGGATGCTGACGCGGGCTGTGGATAACCTTCAGCCAGATCCCCGAGAAGATGATGCCGATCACGCCCATGACGATAAACACGTGCTGCCAGCCGAAGCTGTAAACGATCCACCCCATCAGCGGCGCAAACAGCACCGTGGCGAAGTATTGCGCCGAGTTGAAAATCGCAGACGCCGTACCGCGTTCGGCGGTCGGGAACCAGGCCGCAACGATGCGCGCGTTACCGGGGAAGGATGGCGCTTCGGCCAGGCCCACCAGGAAGCGCAGCATGAACAGCGCAACCACCGCCGTGGACATGCCGAACTCACCGACATAGCCCTGCAACACGGTGAACAGCGACCAGGTGAAGATGCTGAGCGCGTAGATTTTTTTCGAGCCGAAACGGTCCAGCAGCCAGCCACCGGGAATTTGCCCGGCCACGTAGGCCCAACCGAATGCAGAGAAGATGTAACCGAGGGTGACCGCGTCGATGCCGAGGTCTTTTTGCAGGCTGGAGCCCGCGATGGCGATGGTAGCCCGGTCGGCATAGTTGATCGTGGTCACCAGAAAAAGCATGAGCAAAATCAAATAGCGGACGTGGGTCGGCTTGGTCGCTTGCATGTAGATGTACTCCCACTGATTATTTTTATGCGCGGGTGAAACGGGTGCATTCCCTGTAGGAGCTGTCGAGTGCAACGAGGCTGCGATCTTTTGATCTTTAAAAGCAAAGATCGCAGCCTCGTTGCACTCGACAGCTCCTACAGGGGGTTGCGGTGTTCGGTTGAGCCGGACACCGCGATGTATCAGGAGCCGATGTAGCTGGTCTTCACCACGGTGTAGAACTCTTGCGCATAGCGACCTTGCTCGCGGGAGCCATAGGATGAACCTTTACGCCCACCGAATGGAACGTGGTAATCCACGCCCGCCGTCGGCAGGTTGACCATCACCATCCCGGCCTGGGAGTGGCGCTTGAAGTGGTTGGCGTACTTCAACGACGTGGTGGCAATGCCCGCCGACAGACCGAATTCGGTGTCGTTGGCCATGGCCAGCGCAGCCTCGTAATCCGCGACGCGAACCACGTTGGCCACCGGGCCGAAGATCTCTTCGCGGCTGATACGCATGGCGGCTTCGCTGTCGGCAAACAGGGTTGGCGCGAGGTAATAGCCTTCGGTATCGCAGGTCACCAGACCGCCGCCGCTGACCAGACGTGCACCTTCGGACTGACCGATGTCGATGTACTTCATGTCCTGTTCAAGCTGTGCTTGCGAGACGACCGGACCGATGTCGGTGCCAGCTTTCAGCGCGTGACCGACCTTGATCGACTTCATGCGCTCAGCCACGGCTTCGACGAACTTGTCGTGAATCCCGGCGGTGACGATGAAGCGGCTCGAGGCAGTGCAACGCTGGCCGGTGGAGTAGAACGCGCTCTGCACCGACAGCTCGACCGCTTGCTTGAGGTCGGCGTCGTCGAGAATGATCTGCGGGTTCTTGCCACCCATTTCTAACTGAACCTTGGCCTGGCGCGACACGCAGCTGACCGCGATCTGACGACCGACACCCACGGAACCGGTGAAGCTGATGCCGTCGACTTTCGGGCTCTGAACCAGCGCATCGCCAACCACTCGACCGCTGCCCATCACCAGGTTGAACACGCCGGCGGGGAAGCCTGCGCGGGAGATGATTTCGGACAGCGCCCAGGCGCAACCCGGCACCAGATCGGCCGGTTTCAGCACGACGCAGTTGCCGTAGGCCAGGGCCGGGGCGACTTTCCACGCAGGGATCGCGATCGGGAAGTTCCATGGCGTGATCAGACCGACCACGCCCAGCGCTTCGCGAGTCACTTCGACGTTCACACCCGGACGCACCGACGGCAGATAGTCGCCGGACAGACGCAGGCATTCACCGGCGAAGAACTTGAAGATGTTACCGGCGCGAGTCACTTCGCCGATGGCTTCGGGCAGGGTCTTGCCCTCTTCCCGAGCCAGCAAGGTGCCGAGCTCTTCGCGGCGAGCGAGGATTTCGCTGCCGACTTTATCCAGCGAATCGTGGCGGGCCTGAATGCCCGACGTGGACCAGGCCGGGAACGCGGCGCGAGCGGCGTCGATGGCGGCGTGGACCTGCGCCAGATCGGCTTTGGCGTATTCGCCAATGGTGTCGGTCAACTCCGACGGGTTGATGTTGGTGGAGTAGTCGGCGCCGGCAACCCATTGGCCACCGATGTAGTTGTCGAAACGCTTTGAATCAGCCACAGGCTTTCCCCTTAAAAGAAGTCCTCACACAAAAAGCCGCTGATCACTCAGCGGCCTTGTTAATCAGGTGTGTTACTGCGCACCTTGCTTGTCGATCAGTGCGGCGAGCATTTCGTACTCTTCGCCCGTCAGATCGGTCAGCGGCGCACGCACAGGACCTGCGTCATAGCCGACAATTTTTGCCCCGGCCTTGACGATGCTCACCGCGTAACCGGCTTTGCGGTTACGGATGTCCAGGTACGGCAGGAAGAAGTCGTCGATGATCTTGCCGACAGTGGCGTGATCTTCGCGGGCAATCGCGTGGTAGAAATCCATCGCGGTTTTCGGGATGAAGTTGAACACCGCCGAGGAGTAAACCGGTACGCCCAATGCCTTGTAGGCTGCGGCGTAGACTTCGGCGGTCGGCAAACCGCCCAGGTAGCTGAAGCGATCACCGAGGCGACGACGGATCGACACCATCAACTCGATATCGCCCAGGCCATCCTTGTAGCCGATCAGGTTCGGGCAGCGCTCAGCCAGACGCTCCAGCAGCGGCGCGGTCAGGCGGCAGACGTTGCGGTTGTAAACCACCACGCCGATTTTTACCGATTTGCACACGGCTTCAACGTGGGCGGCAACGCCGTCCTGGCTGGCTTCGGTCAGGTAGTGCGGCAGCAGCAACAGGCCTTTGGCGCCCAGACGCTCGGCTTCTTGTGCGTATTCGATGGCTTGACGAGTCGAACCGCCAACGCCGGCCAGAATCGGCACGCTGGTTTCGCAGGTGTCGACAGCAGTCTTGATGATTTCCGAATATTCGCTGGCCGCCAGAGAGAAGAACTCACCGGTGCCGCCCGCGGCGAACAATGCCGAGGCGCCGTATGGGGCCAGCCATTCGAGACGTTTGATGTAGCCCGCGCGATGGAAGTCGCCCTGAGCATTGAAATCGGTAACCGGGAAAGACAGCAGACCGGAAGAGAGGATGGACTTCAGTTCTTGTGGATTCATTATTCGAACACCCTGGATAGCGACGTATGTGTGTGAGAAAACCGTTCAGCCTTCGCCGAAGTTGTAGGTCATCGTACAACTTAAATAATAACCGTCAACTGCATTTCATCGCCAACCGCAGAATTTGAGTCGGAAAGGTATTTTCTTGACGTAGGAAATTTCTCATCTATGATCCAGATAACTGTATATGCATACAGTTATTTTTTGATCGTACCGACGACATATCAAGGAGATAGAAATGTCAGGTCTACACGCACAATCGAAGGAAAAACCGAAACAGGTTATTGCCGAACTGGATGATCTTTTTACCGAGCATGGCATCCCTCTCATCGGGAATAACCCACATGTGATCTTGCAGATTGCTGATCATCACAGCTCTACGCCTCCCCCTCCCGCGCCTCTGCCCACAGCCTCCGGCAATGCCCTGAAAGGCAAGCCACAGCTGAGGTTCGAGGGTGGCGAACACACCGCCATCGGCGACAGCACACTGCTGCGCTTCATCAAGGACGCACCGGCTATCCCCGCTTCGCAGGTGGAACTGCATCTACCCAATGGGCTGGCGCTAACCTATGGCCAGGTCATTGCGCTGGGGGGTGATTTCTATGGAATTCCCGATCAACCGATCAGCGAAGGCGCGACAGGCGCTGACCGAATCCAGCGTTTTACCAACGCCTTCAACTCGCTGGCCGTGCTGCCTGCTGCTAACGCTGAAGCCAAGCTGATCCTCGGCGTGATGCAAAAGGAAATCGCCGCGATCAAGCAGGCGATCAAGGACGGTAAACAACCTCACGAAGCCTATGACGCCCTCGGTGATACGTTGTCAGAAGAGTGGAACAAGATCACCGGCGGCGGCAGTGTCGTCTCGGCGCTGTTCCCATTTGGCCGCTACCTGAAACTGGCCGCCAACAATGCCGATCACTTCGCCGAATGGGCGCTGCTGGCCTATATCGCCGGGCACACCGCAGCGGTGCAACAAGCGGTGCTGGCCCACACCAGCGGCGATGAAAAGCAGCTGGAGCTGGCCTATGCGATGAACGCTTTTGCCGATCACTACCTGACCGACCTGTTTTCCACCGGCCACCTGCGAGTGCCGCGCAAACAATTGGCAGCGGTGGTCACGCCCAGTGATCTGGGTTCGTTAATCACGCGCTTCATGCACGACGAAGACAGCAAGTTCGGCCTCAATGTGCGCAATGGCAACGGCGATCAATGGCACGCGTATGGGGACAAGCGCTACTTCGACGACCTCTCCAGCGCCAATCGCATCCAGGTGAATCAGGCGGTTCAGGTGTCTGCGGATGAAGTGTTCGCGGCTTATCTCAGCGGAATCGCCCCATCGGCCGGCCAATTCGGCGCCTTGAAAAAGATGCCTGATCTGCAAGCCGTACTGAACCTGGCGACCAACTTCTCGCCGCTGTTCAGGGTCGAGGGCAACAAGGTGCTGCGACGCAAGGACGTCAACAACCTGAACGACACCGCCACCGTCGATGACTGGTGGGGCTGGAGCACTTATTTGCTGCTCAAGGATTACAAACCCACTGGCAACGTTGCCTGATAAGGAGATCGATGATGACTATCAAATTGAAGCTGGAACTGGCCTCGGGCCAATCACTGAAGGGTGCGCCGTTGGAGTTGTTGGCCAAGGGAGTGCCGATTGCTCGGGCGGTGCTGGGTGAACAAGGCGAGGTGATGTTCGATGCCAGGCCCGGAACCGCACAACTGGCGGTGCGGGTGGATCGGACGATACTGAAGACTCGCTGATGTTATAGCGAGAAGGCTGCCGGCCCCATCGTCGGAACGCCGCCCGGACCAAGCTCGCTCCCACAGGAATCTGTGTGCGACGCAAAACACTGTGGGAGCGAGCTTGGTCCGGGCGGCGTTCCGACGATAGCGTCCTGTCAGGCAATGCATTACTCGACAGCAGAAACTACCCCCGCTGAGCTTCTGCCTCTTCATGGGCATGGCGCAACCGCTCACGGCTATTCGTCAAATGCAACCGCATCGCCGCTCGGGCCGCATCCGAATCCTGACGGGCAATCGCATCGTAAATTTCTTCGTGCTCTCGGCTCAGACGATTCATGTAGTGCTGTTGGTCGTCATGGGCCAGGCGCGCGGAGTTAAGCCGTGTACGCGGAATGATGCTAGTGCCCAGGTGGGTCATGATGTCGGTGAAATAGCGGTTGCCCGTCGCCAGGGCGATTTGCAGGTGGAACTGGAAGTCGGACGCCACAGCATCGCTGGCATGGGAAACACTTTCATTCAACGCATCCAGCGCCGCGCGCATCAATGCCAGCTGCTCGGGGCTGCGGCGTTGCGCAGCAAGGCCGGCGGATTCCACTTCGAGGCTGATGCGCAGTTCCAGAATCGCCAGCACGTCACGCAGCGTGACCACGGTCGCCGGGTCGATACGGAAACCGCTCGGGCTTGGGGTGTCGAGCACAAAAGTACCGATGCCGTGGCGGGTTTCAACCTGCCCGGCCGCCTGCAAACGGGAAATCGCTTCGCGCACCACGGTGCGGCTGACGCCATGGGCATCCATGATCGCCGACTCGGTGGGCAACTTGTCGCCACGCTTGAGGTGACCGTCGCGGATCTGCTCGGACAGCACCGTCACCAGTTCCTGAGCGAGGCTGCGGCGCTTGCGAGGGAGGCGTGGTGCGTCGATCGGGTTTTCCATGGTGAACGTCTTTCTCGAAAGTTGCGGCTGAAACCGCATCATAGCTCAACGCGGTTGTACGATCACCGTCGGCGAACGCCGGCCCCTGTGGGAGCGAGCTTGCTCGCGATGGCGGAGTGTCAGACACCTTCATTCTGAATGTCAGACCGCCATCGCGAGCAAGCTCGCTCCCACAGGGGTTGTGGTGTTTATGCGGTCACGGTCTGGTCCACCAGATGCCCATTCTCGATACGAACATGCCGTGGATGGAAGCGCTTCAGGCTGCTGCGATGCCCGACGCTGACAATGCTCAACCCCGGAATCTCATCGATCAAGGCCTGATACAGCGACGCTTCGTCCTCCTCGTCCATCGCCGAGGTCGCTTCGTCCATGTACAGCCATTGCGGTGCATACAGCAGCGCACGAGCGAAGGCCAGGCGTTGCTGCTCACCCGGCGACAACATGCGCTGCCAGTGATTGGCTTCGTCCAGACGGGCAACGATATGCGGTAAACGGCAGGCTTCCAGCACATGAACGTAGCGTTCGTGCGGATATGTATCGCCAGACTGTGGATAACTCAGCGCTTCACGCAACGTGCCAATCGGCAGATAGGGTTTTTGCGGCAGGAACAAATAACGCGCCGCCGGCAGACGAATGCTGCCGTGGCCAGCCGGCCACAGATGCCCCATCGCCCGCAGCAAGGTCGACTTGCCGCTGCCGGAACGGCCGCTGAGCATGACGCGCTCGCCCTCTTCCACAGTCATGTCGGCGCTGGTCAGCAGATGACGGCCATCCGCCAGGTCGAGGCCGAGGTTGTGCATCTTCAACGCTGAACCTGAATTCTGCACGTCGATGGCCGGCGCCCGCTCTTCGTTGTCGGTCATGGCCTGGCGGAAACTCAGCAGTCGATCACAGGTGGCGCGCCACGCGGCGAGATTCTGATACGCACTGATAAACCAGCTGAAACTCTCCTGCACGTTGCCGAACGCCGAACTGATTTGCATCAGATCGCCGAGTTCGATCTTGCCAGCGAAGTAACGCGGTGCCGCGACCATGAACGGAAAGATGATAGCGGCCTGGCTATAACCGGCGGTGAAGAACGTCAGACGCTTGGACACCTTCATGATGTCCCAGAAGTTGTGCCAGACCATCCCGAAACGGTAGCTCAAGCGACGGTTTTCATTGGGCTCGCCGTTGTACAGCGCAATGCTTTCGGCGTTTTCGCGAATCCGCACCATGGAAAAACGCAGGTCGGCTTCGAAACGTTGTTGTTGGTTGTTCAAACCGATCAAGCGACGACCAATCAAATGCGTCAGCCAGCTGCCGATCACGGCATAGACCAGCACACACCAGAACATGTAGCCGGGAACGGTGAAACCGAACACTTCGATACTGCCCGACACGCCCCACAGAATGATCGAGAACGACACCAGGCTGACAATGTTGCGAAGCAAACCAATGCCCAGTTCCAGGGTGTTCGAGGTGAAGTTGTTGAGGTCTTCGGAAATCCGCTGGTCCGGGTTATCGGTGTAACCGCCCTGTTCCAGCTGGTAGTAATTCTTGTTGCCGAGCCAGCGGGCAAAATGCTTTTCGGTGAGCCAGGCTCGCCAGCGGATGGTCAGCATCTGGGTCAGATAGAGCCGGTAGACGGCACCGATGATTGCCACCGCCGCAATCCCGCAGAAATACAGGATCAGCCGCCAGAAGGCCGCCTCGTCCTTTTGTTGCAGGGCGTTGTAAAAATCCTTGTACCAGGTGTTGAACCACACCGAGATCCCCACGCTGACCAGCGACAGCGCGATCACAGCGATCAGCAACGTCCAGGCCTTGCCCTTCTCTTCACTGCGCCAGTAAGGCGTGATCATCGCCCAGACTTTGCGAAAAAACTGCCCGCGCACAGCATCGTTGACCGCGGAATATTCAGCGTTCTGATTCATGGATAAGGCTCGATAAAGAAAAGAACACACACGAACCGATCATAGATGATCGGTTCGGTTTGTCGCGAGGAGCGGCCCGCATTCGTTCAGCGCAGGTTCAGCGACGAACGGGACGCTTCTGCAGTTTGCGCTGCAGCGTGCGGCGGTGCATGCCCAGGGCGCGGGCAGTCGCGGAGATGTTGCCTTCGTGCTCGGTCAGCACACGCTGGATGTGTTCCCACTGCAGGCGATCCACCGACATCGGGTTTTCCGGCACCAGCGTGTCGAGGTCGGCGTGCTCGGAGAGCAGCGCAGCCAGCACGTCATCGGCGTCCGCCGGTTTGCACAGGTAATTGCAGGCACCGCGCTTGATCGCCTCGACGGCGGTGGCAATGCTCGAATAACCGGTGAGGATTACCACGCGCATTTCCGGGTCCAGTTCAAGGAGCTTGGGCAACAGCACCAGGCCGGAATCGCCGTCCATTTTCAGGTCCAGCGCGGCGTAGTCTGGCAGGTCAGCCTGAGCGATGGTCAGGCCTTCTTCGGCGGAACCGGCGGTGCTGACGCGAAAGCCGCGGCGGGCCATGGCACGGGCCATCACCCGGGTAAACGTTGTGTCGTCGTCGACCAGCAGCAAATGCGGCAGTTCTTCGCCTTCGCCTTCGACTTGGATCTCGTCACTCATGTTCGTCTCCTCGGGCGACACGGGGCAGGCGCAGCTCGGTGAGCGTGCCGCCTTCCTCATGACTGTAGAGTTTCACTGAGCCGCCGGCGCGTGTCACGCTGGCCTTGCTCAAAAACAGGCCCAGGCCGAAACCTTTGCCCTTGGTGGTAAAAAACGGCTTGCCGATCTGCTCGGCGATGGCCAGCGGCACACCGGCGCCGTGGTCGCGAATGCTGATGGTCAAATCCTCGGCATTCCAGTCCAGCGTCACTTGCAGCCCTTCGGGGCAAGCGTCGGCGGCGTTGTTGAGCAAATTCAGCAGCGCCTGGGTCAGATCCGGTGGCGGCGCCATGCGCGGCACGGTGCCTTGGCCCAGTCGCTGGAAGCGATAACTGGCTTCCGGGCGCATCAGGTGCCAGCGGTTCAGCGCTTCGTCGAGCCAATCAGTGACGTCCTGCATCTCCACTGCCAAGCGGCGATTGGCCTCGGCGGCGCGCACCAGTTGCTGCAAGGTTTCCTTGCAGAGTTTGACCTGATCCTGCAGCACGCTCAGGTCGTCCTGCAACATCGGGTCGTGATGGTCCTGACGCATTTCCTTGAGCAACACGCTCATGGTCGCCAGCGGCGTGCCCAGTTCATGGGCCGCACCGGCGGCCTGGGTGGCGACGGCCAGCAGTTGCTGATCACGCAGGCCCTCTTCGCGACGGATGGCGCGCAGTTCTTCCTGACGGCGCAGCTCTTCGGCCATGCGTGCGGCGAAGAAGGTGATGACCGCCGCGGCCAGGGCGAAACTCAGCCACATCCCGTAAACCTGCAGGTTTTCCCGAGCGATCGGGAAGGTTTGCAGCGGATAGAAGCGGGCCAGCAGCAGGGTGTACATCGTCAACGCGATACCGGACAGAATCACCGAATAACGCCACGGCAAGGTCACGGCGGCGATGGTCAGCGGCACCAGGTAATAAGAGACGAAAGGGTTGGTCGAGCCGCCGGAGAAATACAGCAAGGCACTGTGGATAAACAGGTCGCAAGCCAGTTGCACGGCGTATTCGAGTTCGGTAACCGGCCATGAGGTGCGCAAGCGAATCGCCGTGAACGCGCACAGCAACATCGAGCAACCCAGGGTCGCGGCCAGTTGGAACCAAGGCAGCGGCAGCAAGTTGAGCCAGTAGGCCAGGCCCACGGAACCGGCCTGAGCGGCCAACACCAATGTACGGATGAACGTCAGCCGCCAGAGATTCTGGCGAGTTGCGGAAGTGATTTGAACGGGGGCGAGCATGAGCTCTCCTGATGAGCGCTCCAGGCGGATCGCACGGAGTATAACCAAGCACGGGGGCTGGCAGGCAAAAGTGCGGCAAACGGCCACAGCCTATTGGCCGACACGCATCCCTTGTAGCAGCTGCCGAAGGCTGCGTTCGGCCGCGAAGCGGTCGTAAAACCTGAGACCTCATTCCTTCATGCAAAACGCGTCAGCCCAATGGCGACCGCTTCGCGCTCGAACGCAGCCTTCGGCAGCTGCTACAAGAGATCGCGTTGATCTGTATAGAAGTTGTAACTGTGCGAACCGGATCATAAAAGCTAGAGTCTGATGGTTTCACGCAGGCTCGGACCCTAACCCCTGCGCATCGTCCAAGGAGTTTTCATGCACAGTTTCCGCCGCAGCGCCGCCCTTCTTGCCCTTAGCGTTGGTACCGTCGCCAGCCTCCCGGCCCTGGCCGCCGACGAACTTCATTACAACCAGATCGCCCTGCGCGCCGAAGTCAGTCAGGAAGTGGCCCGCGACCTGATGATCGTGACCCTCTACACCGAAGAACAAAACACCGACCCGGCCAAACTCGCCGCCGACGTCAGCACCACCATGAACAAAGCGCTGGCCCAGGCCAAACAGGTCAAAGACATCACCCTGCGCCAGGGCAGCCGCAACAGCTACCCGATCTACGACACCAAGGGCCAGAAAATCACCGGCTGGCGCGAACGCGCCGAACTGCGCCTGGAAAGCTCCGACTTCGCGGCACTGTCGAAGTTGACCGGCGAACTGCTCACCGACCTGAAAATGGGCGGCATGGACTTCGCCATCGCCACACCAACCCGCAAGGCCAGCGAAGATGCGCTGCTTAAAGAAGCCGTGACAGCCTTCAAGGCCCGTGCTCAATTGGCGACCGACGCGTTGGGTGGCAAGGGTTATAAGATCGTTAACCTGAACTTGAACAGCAACGGTTATCCACAGCCGTACATGCGTGGGCCGATGATGATGAAAGCCGCCGCCATGGACTCCGCACCAGTGACCCCGGAAGTTGAAGCCGGCACCAGCCAGGTCAGCATGACGGCGGATGGAGCGATTGAAGTGTTGATGCAGTGATTCGATAACACGGACACAGAAACGGCGATCACCGAAGTGATCGCCGTTTTTTATTGCCTGGCGGAAGCTGGGGTGGGTCTGATGACTTTGTGGTGATTGATCCGCCGTCATCGCGAGCAGGCTCGCTCCCACATTTGATCTGTATCGTGCACACAATCCATGTACACACTCGATCCCTGTGGGGGCGAGCCTGCTTCGGGCGGCGTTGCGACGATGAACGCTAACGCGGTCTATACCGGATCGATGGTGTCCAGCACACGGTTCACCGACTACCCCGTGATTGTTAGTGAATGGCTACGCTGATTGAGCATCAGCCCTGGTTAGATTTACGGGAAGCTCTGATGGTATCAATCGCATCTTGAGTGAGCGCCATAACTGTCTTTGTACTGACTTCAATTCGGCTGATGATGCCTGCTCTCGGACCTTGCTTCCACTCAGTACTTGAGTAAAAAAGATCTTGAGAAGCTTGGCGATGGCTCTCGCTCTCATAGGAGCGAATCAAATGATAGCTATCATCGTCATGCAAAGAGCCGCCATAAGAAACGACATCCACACCCGCCTTTAAATGAAGCGGAACGCTTACTTCCTGCATTATTCGATGGAAATCCAGTCCTGATCCCGGTTTCAAGGTGTACATCAGGATTTCAACAACTCGAGTCATTCCAAATCTTCCATGTGGGATTTCAAGCTCCTGCCTTACGAGCATGCATCCCTCGCCTATATCTAACGAGGGATTTGTGCTCACTTACCTGCCGCCGACATGGACCTGAACAAAACGATCAAGAGCGTAGACAAAATCGACGACCATAGATGGCTGGACGGGCGACAACGGCGACCCGGATAACTGGCTCGGCGTGCTCTACAGCTGCGCCGCGGTGAAAGGTAGCAACTACGCCAAGTGGTGCGACCCGGCGTACGACAAATTGATTCAGCAAGCCAAAGTGTCCACTGACAAACAGCAACGGGTCAATTTGTACCAACAGGCACAACAAATCCTTAAACAACAAGTACCTATCACACCGATTGCGAACTCGACGGTGTTCCAGCCGCTGCGCAAGGAAGTCACCGACTTCAAGATCAGCCCGTTCGGCCTCACACCCTTCTATGGCGTGGGTATAAATAAGTAACACCTCGCTCCAACCGGGTGCGCCAGGCGCCCCGGCCGCCCTCTGTAGGTGCGCGATTTGCACTGAAAAAAACCTGCGCAAACGGTCAAATGCTCCTGAATTTATACATATGCGACATTAAGGTACGTTCGTGCCACTGTTTAAGACTTGTGGCCGCTCCGGATCTTGCAATGGGTATGGCCCCTGCATAAGTATCCGCAGGCACGACTCACGAGGTCGTCCTCTAATTCCAAAAATGACAACAAATCATGAGGCCACCATGCTTAAACACGCGGTCATTCCGTTTTTAGTCGGCGCAGGCTTGTTAGCCTCCGCACCTTTCGCCCAAGCGGCGACTAACCTGGTGTTTTGCTCCGAAGGGAGCCCGGCCGGTTTTGATCCTGGTCAGTACACCACCGGAACCGACTTCGACGCCTCTGCAGAAACCATGTTCAACCGCCTGACTCAGTTCGAGCGCGGCGGCACCGCCGTTATTCCTGGTTTGGCGACCAAATGGGACATCTCCGATGATGGCCTGACTTACACCTTCCACCTGCGTGAAGGCGTCAAGTTCCATACCACCCCGTACTTCAAGCCGACTCGTGAGTTCAACGCCGACGACGTGCTGTTCACCTTTAATCGCATGATTAACAAGGATGATCCGTTCCGTAAGGCGTACCCAACCGAATTCCCGTACTTCACCGACATGGGGATGGATACCAACATCACCAAGATCGATAAAGTCGACGACAAAACTGTCAAGTTCACCCTGAAAGACGTCGACGCCGCGTTCATCCAGAACATGGCCATGAGTTTCGCTTCCGTCCAGTCCGCCGAGTACGCCGCCCAGCTGCTCAAAGAAGGCAAAGCCGCCGACATCAACCAGAAGCCGGTCGGCACTGGCCCGTTCGTGTTCAAGAGCTACCAGAAAGACTCCAACATCCGTTACACCGGCAACAAGGACTACTGGAAGCCTGACGACGTCAAGATCGACAACCTGATCTTCGCCATCACCACCGACCCGTCGGTACGTATCCAGAAGCTGAAGAAGAACGAGTGCCAGATCACTCTGTTCCCACGTCCGGCCGACCTGAAGGCTCTTCAGGAAGACAAGACTCTGAAAGTGCCTAACCAGGCTGGTTTCAACCTGGGTTACATCGCCTACAACGTGATGGACAAGATCAAGGGCAGCGATCAGCCAAACCCGATGGCCCAACTGAAAGTGCGTCAGGCACTGGACATGGCCGTCAACAAGCAGCAGATCATCGACTCGGTTTACCAGGGTGCAGGTCAACTGGCGGTCAACGCCATGCCGCCAACCCAGTGGTCTTACGACACCACCATCAAGGATGCGCCGTACAACCCTGAGAAAGCCAAGGAGCTGCTCAAGGAAGCCGGCGTCAAGGAAGGCACCGAGATCAACCTGTGGGCGATGCCGGTGCAGCGTCCGTACAACCCGAACGCCAAGCTGATGGCTGAAATGCTGCAGTCCGACTGGGCCAAGGTTGGTATCAAGGCCAAGATCGTGACCTACGAGTGGGGCGAGTACATCAAGCGCTCCAAAGGCGGTGAAAACGGCGCGATGCTGATTGGCTGGAGCGGCGACAACGGTGACCCGGACAACTGGCTGAACGTGCTGTTCGGCTGCGATTCTCTGGAAGGCAACAACTTCTCCAAGTGGTGCGACAAGAAGTTCGACGGCATCGTGAAAGAAGCCAAGCACACGACCGATCAGTCCAAGCGCACCGAACTGTACAAACAGGCGCAACACGTCCTCAAAGACGCCGTTCCAATGACACCTATCGCTCACTCGACGGTGTTCCAACCCATGCGCGACAACGTGCAGGACTTCAAGATCAGCCCGTTTGGCTTGAACTCCTTCTACGGCGTCAGCGTCAGCAAATAAGGTTTTGCAGCGGCGACGTTTTTGACGTCGCCGTTGTTTTATCTGCCGAGAAAGTAGGAAACCACCTACATCCAATTCCGCTGAGTATTACAGCAGCGGCGTCGGACGCGTTGCCATTTCCTACGAGTCTTTAGGACTCTACGCATTTACTGCCAGGTCCGCGGCTCATACCGTCGGGATCTGACCCGTTCGTGCGTGGGCTCTCGGTTATTGCTGCCTGTCATGGCTTGTGATCAGTGATGCCTCCACGTCCCCGGACGGGACGGCAGTTCATTGAAAACACTTAGAGAAAGAGAAAAGGGAGCGTCATGCGCCATACCTTGGTTTTATCCGCATTGCTGGGCACCGGCCTGTTGGCCGCCACTTCCATCAGCCAGGCCGCCAATAACAGCCTGGTGTTCTGCTCCGAAGGCAGCCCTGCTGGCTTCGACACCGCGCAGTACACGACCGCGACCGACAATGACGCCGCCGAGCCGTTGTACAACCGACTGGCAGAGTTCGAAAAAGGCGCCACCAACGTCGTACCAGGCCTGGCCACTCGCTGGGATATTTCCGAGGACGGCCTCAAGTACACTTTTCACCTGCGCGAAGGGGTGAAATTTCACACAACCAAATACTTCACGCCCACCCGTGATTTCAACGCCGATGACGTGTTGTTCACGTTCAATCGCATGCTCGATCCACAGCAACCTTTCCGTAAGGCTTATCCGACCGAGTTCCCGTATTTCAACGGGATGAGCCTGAACAAGAACATCGCCAAGGTCGAGAAGACCGGGCCTTTGACCGTGGTCATGACGCTCAACAGCGTAGACGCCGCGTTCATCCAGAACATCGCCATGAGTTTCGCCGCCATCCTGTCCGCCGAATACGCCGACAAACTGCTGGCGGTCGGCAAACCAAGCGATATTAATCAGAAGCCGATCGGCACCGGGCCGTTCGTGTTCAAGAGCTACCAGAAAGATTCCAACATCCGTTACACCGGCAACAAGCAGTACTGGGACCCGAGCCGGGTCAAGCTTGAGAACCTTATTTTCGCCATCAACACCGATGCCTCGGTGCGCGTGCAGAAGCTCAAGGCCAACGAGTGCCAGATCACCTTGCACCCGCGGCCTGCCGACGTGACCGCACTGAAGAACGACCCGACACTCAAGCTCATCGAGAAGCCCGGTTTCAACCTCGGTTACATCGCCTACAACGTGCGCCACAAGCCTTTCGACCAGCTCGAAGTGCGCCAGGCGCTGGACATGGCGGTGAACAAGCAAGGGATTCTCAACGCGGTCTATCAAGGGGCCGGTCAACTGGCGGTCAACGCCATGCCGCCGACCCAATGGTCCTACGACGAGACCATTAAAGACGCCGCCTACAACCCGGAAAAAGCCAAGGAACTGCTCAAGGCTGCCGGCGTGAAGGAAGGCACTGAAATTACCCTCTGGGCCATGCCGGTCCAGCGCCCGTACAACCCCAACGCCAAATTGATGGCCGAAATGCTCCAGGCTGACTGGGCGAAAATCGGCCTCAAAGTGAAGATCGTCAGCTACGAATGGGGCGAGTACATCAAGCGCACCAAGAACGGCGAGCACGACGTCAGCCTGATTGGCTGGACCGGTGACAACGGGGACCCGGACAACTGGCTCGGCACGCTTTATAGCTGCGACGCCATTGGCGGCAACAACTACTCCATGTGGTGTGATCCGGCTTACGACAAGCTGATCAAACAGGCCAAGGTCGTCACCGACCGCGACCAGCGCACCGTGCTTTACAAACAGGCGCAACAGTACCTCAAGCAGCAGGTGCCGATTACGCCAGTCGCCCACTCGACGGTTAACCAGCCGTTGAGCGCCAAAATCGAAGGATTCAAGGTGAGTCCTTTCGGTCGTAACGTGTTCTCGGGCGTCAGCATAGAAAAATAACCGATTAGCCAAAAACGCTGGGGGCGGATTCCGCCCTCACGCAAGCGTATTGCCGTAATTCGTCAATCCGGCCTACAGCAAACGTTTGCGATGCCTTGAATGAGTTCTAAACCAAATAGCCGGACCACCAAAAAAGACCGGCATTAAAAAAAAGAAAGAAAGGAGCTTCACCCCATGAAACTGAGTAGCACCGCGTTACTGGCCTTGGCCATCAGCAGCGTAACCGCCTCGGCGTACGCAGAAACCCAGAGCCAGGCGTACACCCCGGTTACCGTGAAAGAGAAAAGTGCTCAGAGTGAAGCCACTGGCTTTGTCGAAGGCCAGTCGCTCACTGGCACCACACGTAACTGGTATGCCAACGAGCAACTGAAGCGCGAAGGCAAGTTCCGCTACAACAAAGACGGTGCGTTGCAGACGACTGACCGTCGTATCAACTGGGTTCAAGGCACCATCCTGAAGTACAACTCGGGCTTCACCGAGGGTACCGTCGGCTTCAGCACTGAAGTCGCGGCATACAACGCTATTGCCCTGGAACGTGATCGCAAGAGTCTGGCCTCTGCCGATGGCGGTGTACCCTTCGATAGGGAGCGGCCTGGCAATAACCGTACCTTGACCAAAGAAGGCGGCGACGCCCAAGGCCAATGGAGCAAACTGGGTCTGGCCAACGTCAAGGCACGTTTCTCCAACACCACCCTGACCGCCGGCCGCATGAACTTCAGCAGCCCGCAGGTCGATGTAATCGGCAACCGTGCACTGCCTTCGAGCTTCGAAGGTGTGGCGATCCACAGCGAAGAGCTGGAGAACCTGTCGTTCGACCTGGCCACCTTCGATCGCAACTCACCGCGTACCGAAGAAAGCCAGCGTAAATTCCGCGCGGAATACGCCGACCACCTCGTTGAAATCGATCACGTATACACCGGTGGCATCACCTACCAGCCGTTCGCCAGCCTGACCACCAGCCTGTGGGGCACCCAGGCCGAAGACATGTGGAACCAGTACTACTTCGGCGCCACTCACGTATTGGGTGACAGCTCGGTACTGAGCCTGACCACTGGCCTGAACTACTACAAAACCGTCGACGAAGGCAAAGCCGTACTGGGCGAGATCGACAACGACACCTACTCCCTGTCGCTCGGCCTGACCCACCAGGCCCACAGCCTGACTTTCTCCTACCAGGAAGTGAACGGTAACGAGTACTTCGACTATCTGCACGAAACCAACGGCATTTACCTGGCCAACTCCCTGCTGTCGGACTTCAACGGCCCGAACGAGAAATCCTTCCAGATCGCCTACGGCTTGAACATGGCCGAATACGGCGTGCCAGGCCTGAAGTTCAATATCTACCAGGCTCGCGGCTGGGGCATCGACGGTACTCATAACAAAGGCGGCGAGTACGCCAGCGTGCAGACGATGGACGGCGAACACCATTACGAATACGGCATCGGTACTTCGTACGCCGTGCAGAGCGGCCCACTCAAGGCCACCACTGTTCGCGCGACCTACACCACGCACCGCGCCAGTGAAAACCAGTCGGACGGCAACATCAACGAGTTCCGTCTCGTGACCACCATCCCGTTCAACATTCTGTAAAAACGCACGCCTGCGGCTGACTCATGACGAGTCGGCCGTTTGGTTTTCTTCAGTTCAACCGATTGCAGAGGGTTCTTTGATGAAAATGCTTCCCCTACGTGCGGCCATCGCGGCCGCGTTGCTGAGTGTCGCTGTTGGCGTCTCGGCCAAACCCCTGGTGGTCTGCACCGAAGCCAGTCCGGAAGGCTTCGACATGGTCCAGTACACGACTGCAGTCACCGCCGATGCGGTGGCCGAAACCATCTTCAATCGTCTGGCGGACTTCAAGCCCGGCACCACTGAAGTGATTCCGGCACTGGCCGATTCCTGGGACATCAGCGAGGACGGTCTGACCTACACGTTCCACCTGCGCAAAGGTGTCAAGTTTCACACCACCGAATACTTCAAGCCGACCCGCGACATGAACGCCGACGACGTGGTCTGGAGCTTCCAGCGTCAGCTGGACCCGAATCACCCGTGGCACAAACTGTCGAGCGTGGGCTTCCCGTACTTTGAAAGCATGGGCTTCAAGGAACTGCTCAAAAGTGTCGAGAAGATCGACGACAACACGGTCACCTTCACCCTGACCCGCCGCGAAGCGCCGTTCCTGGCCGACATCGCCATGGCCTTCTCCTCGATCTACTCCGCCGAGTATGCCGACCAACTGCTCAAGGCCGACAAGACCGGCGACCTGAATAACAAACCGGTCGGTACCGGCCCGTTCATCTTCCAGCGTTATGCCAAGGATGCTCAGGTCCGCTTCAAGGCCAACCCGGATTACTTCCGTGGCAAGCCACCGGCTGATTCGTTGATTCTGGCCATCGCCACCGACAACAACGTACGCCTGCAAAAACTGAAAGCCAACGAATGCCAGATTGCGCTGTATCCCAAGCCAGATGACATTCCGAGCATCAAGAAAGACGCCAAACTGAGTGTCGATGAACTGAACGCGATGACCGTCTCGTACATCGCCATGAACACCTCGCACAAGTACATGAGCGATGTTCGCGTACGTAAAGCCATCGATATCGCCTTCGACAAGGCCGCATACGTCAACGCGCTGTTCGGCAAAGGCAATGCGACCGTGGCAGTCAATCCGTACCCGGACACCTTGCTGGGCTACAACCACGACCTGAAGAATCCGCCACGTGATCTGGACAAGGCTCGCGCCCTGCTCAAGGAAGCCGGCGTACCAGAAGGCACCACATTCACCCTGTTCACCCGAAACGGCGGCGGTCCAACCAACCCGAACCCGATGCTCGGCGCGCAGATGATGCAGGCGGACCTGGCCAAAGTCGGGATCAAGGTCGATATTCGCGTCATGGAATGGGGCGAAATGCTCAAACGCGCGAAAAACGGCGAGCACGACATGGTGTCTGCCGGATGGGCCGGCGATAACGGCGACCCGGATAACTTCCTGACGCCTATGCTCAGTTGCGAGGCCGCCAAAAACGGCGAAAACTACGCACGCTGGTGCAATGAAAAGTTCCAGGCGCTGATCGACGAAGCAAGGGCTAAAGTAAACCCGGCGGAACGTGCAGCGCTCTATGAGCAAGCCCAAGAAGTCTTTAACCAGGACCAACCTTGGATCAGCATGGCCCACACCCGTATGTTCACCGCAATGCGCAACAACGTAGAGGGCTATCACATTAGCCCGCTCACCACTAATAACTTCGCCACCACCCAGGTGAAGTAGATAAGAAACTACCGGCATTCCTGACCCAGGAATGCCGGGCACGCCTAACCGGCTGATGAGGTACACCACAAGATGTTTAGTTTTATTGCCCGCCGATTGGGGTTATTGATCCCCACGTTCTTCGGCATTACCTTGCTGACTTTCGCGTTGATTCGCATGATTCCAGGCGACCCCGTGGAAGTGATGATGGGCGAACGTCGAGTCGACCCCGAAATGCACGCTCAGGCAATGGAACGCCTAGGTCTGAACAAACCCCTGTATGCCCAATACCTGGATTACGTTGGCAAACTGGCCCACGGCGATCTCGGCGAATCCCTGCGTACCCGTGAAAGCGTCTGGACCGAATTCACGTCTCTATTCCCCGCGACCCTGGAACTGTCCATGGCCGCCCTGTTGTTCGCTGGCGTCCTGGGCCTGCTGGCCGGGGTGATTGCGGCACTCAAGCGAGGATCCCTGTTCGACCACGGGGTGATGGGCATCTCCCTGGCGGGATACTCGATGCCGATCTTCTGGTGGGGCCTGATCCTGATCATGTTCTTCTCGGTGTCCCTGGGCTGGACACCAGTGTCCGGGCGGATCGACCTGCTCTACGACATCGAGCCGCGGACCGGTTTCATGCTCATCGACACGCTGCTGGCCGATGACGTCGGTGCGTTCTTCGATGCCCTGCATCACCTGATCCTGCCGGCCATTGTGCTCGGCACCATTCCGCTGGCGGTAATCGCGCGGATGACCCGATCTTCGATGCTCGAAGTGCTGCGTGAAGACTACATCCGTACCGCCCGCGCCAAAGGCCTGTCGCCGTCGCGCGTGGTGTTCGTTCACGGCCTGCGTAACGCGCTGATTCCGGTACTGACCGTGGTCGGCCTGCAAGTCGGCACATTGCTGGCCGGTGCGGTCCTGACCGAAACCATCTTCTCCTGGCCCGGCATCGGCAAATGGCTGATCGAAGCCATTGGCGCACGGGATTATCCCGTGGTGCAGAACGGCATCCTGTTAATCGCCTGCCTGGTGATTCTGGTCAACTTCGTGGTGGACATCCTCTACGGCTTTGCCAACCCACGCATTCGTCACCAGCGCTGAGATCATTATGACCATGACCACTTCAATTCCAGCGGTAGCAGTCGATCAAAGCCTGCTGTATCCGTCTCCATACAAAGAATTCTGGCAAGCGTTCTCCAAGAACAAAGGCGCCGTCGCCGGCCTGCTGTTCATGCTGCTGGTGATTTTCTGCGCACTGTTCGCCCCTTGGGTAGCACCGCACAACCCGAGCGAGCAGTACCGCGACTTCCTGCTGACCCCGCCGTCCTGGCTGGAAGGTGGGCAAATCCAGTTCCTGCTCGGCACCGATGAGCTGGGTCGCGACCTGCTGTCACGACTGATCCACGGTTCGCGCCTGTCCCTGCTGATCGGCTTGTCGTCGGTGGTGATGTCGCTGATTCCGGGCATCCTTTTGGGTCTGTTCGCCGGGTTCTTCCCGCGCTTGCTCGGCCCGACCATCATGCGTCTGATGGACATCATGCTGGCCCTGCCGTCCCTGCTGCTGGCGGTGGCGATTGTCGCCATCCTCGGCCCTGGCCTGATCAACACCATTATTGCCATCGCCGTGGTTTCGTTGCCGTCCTATGTTCGTCTGACCCGCGCCGCGGTGATGGGCGAACTGAACCGCGACTACGTGACCGCCGCGCGCCTGGCCGGTGCCAATCTGCCACGCCTGATGTTCGTCACCGTGCTGCCCAACTGCATGGCGCCGCTGATCGTTCAGGCCACCCTGAGTTTCTCCTCGGCGATTCTCGATGCTGCGGCACTGGGCTTCCTCGGCCTTGGCGTACAACCGCCAACCCCTGAGTGGGGCACCATGCTGGCTTCGGCTCGCGACTATATCGAACGCGCCTGGTGGGTGGTAAGTCTGCCTGGTTTGACCATTTTGCTCAGCGTGCTGGCAATCAACTTGATGGGCGACGGCCTGCGCGATGCGCTGGACCCGAAACTCAAGAACGCCGCCTGAGGAGATTCAAATGTCACTGTTAGAAATCAAGAATCTCAACGTTCGCTTCGGCGACAAGAACGCCGTTCCGGTGGTCGACGGTCTCGACATTACCGTGGACAAGGGCGAAGTGCTGGCCATCGTTGGCGAATCGGGTTCCGGCAAGTCCGTGACCATGATGGCGCTGATGGGCCTGATCGAACATCCGGGGATCGTCACCGCTGACGCCCTGAATTTCGACGGCAAGAACATGCTCAAACTGAGCAACCGTCAGCGTCGGCAGATTGTCGGCAAAGACCTGGCCATGGTCTTCCAGGACCCGATGACCGCGCTGAATCCGAGCTACACCGTCGGTTTCCAGATCGAAGAAGTGCTGCGCCTGCACCTGAAAATGTCCGGCAAGCAAGCCCGCGCACGCGCCATCGAACTGCTGGAAAAAGTTGAAATCCCGGGTGCCGCCAGCCGTATGGATGCTTACCCGCATCAACTGTCCGGTGGTATGAGCCAGCGTGTTGCAATCGCCATGGCGATTGCCGGCGAACCGAAATTGCTGATCGCCGACGAACCGACCACGGCACTGGACGTAACGATTCAGGCGCAGATCATGGACCTGCTGTTGGCACTGCAGAAAGAACAGAACATGGGCCTGGTGCTGATCACTCACGACCTTGCGGTCGTGGCCGAAACCGCACAACGCGTGTGCGTGATGTACGCCGGCCAAGCGGTCGAAGTGGGTCAGGTGCCTCAGCTGTTCGACATTCCGGCGCACCCGTACAGCGAAGCGCTGCTCAAGGCGATTCCGGAACACAGCCTGGGCGCCACGCGCCTGGCGACGCTGCCGGGCATCGTTCCCGGTCGTTATGACCGTCCGCAGGGTTGCCTGCTGTCGCCGCGTTGCCCGTACGTGCAGGATACCTGCCGTCAGCAACGTCCAACCCTTGACCCGAAAAGCAACAGCCTCGCCCGCTGCTTCTACCCGCTGAATCAGGAGGTGGCGTAATGGCCGTCGTACTTACCGCCCGCGACCTGACCCGTCACTACGAAGTGTCCCGTGGCCTGTTCAAGGGCCATGCGACCGTACGCGCGCTTAACGGTGTGTCGTTCGAACTGGAAGCCGGCAAGACCCTCGCTGTCGTCGGCGAATCGGGCTGCGGCAAATCCACCCTGGCCCGTGCCCTGACGCTGATCGAGGAGCCGTCCTCCGGCTCCTTGAAAATCGCCGGGCAGGAAGTCACCGGCGCGAACAAGGCTGAACGCAAGCAACTGCGCAAAGACGTGCAGATGGTGTTCCAGAGCCCGTACGCATCGTTGAACCCACGGCAAAAAGTCGGTGATCAACTGGCTGAGCCGCTGCTGATCAACACCAACCTGTCGGCTGCTGAACGTCGCGAGAAAGTCCAGGCGATGATGAAGCAGGTGGGCTTGCGTCCTGAGCACTACCAGCGTTATCCGCACATGTTCTCCGGTGGTCAGCGCCAGCGGATCGCCCTGGCTCGCGCGATGATGTTGCAGCCTAAAGTGCTGGTAGCGGATGAACCGACCTCGGCGCTGGACGTGTCCATTCAGGCGCAGGTGCTGAACCTGTTCATGGACTTGCAGCAAGAGTTCAACACCGCTTACGTGTTCATCTCCCACAACCTGGCGGTGGTGCAACACGTCGCCGATGACGTGATGGTGATGTACCTCGGTCGCCCGGTGGAAATGGGCCCGAAGAACGACATCTACGAGCGTCCTCTGCACCCGTACACCCAGGCGTTGCTGTCGGCCACCCCGACCATTCACCCGGACCCGAACAAGCCGAAAATCAAGATCGTCGGCGAATTGCCTAATCCGTTGAACCCGCCGTCCGGCTGCGCGTTCCACAAGCGCTGCCCGTACGCGACCGAGCGCTGCAGCACTGAAGAGCCGGCCCTGCGCCTGCTCGACAGCCGCCAGGTGGCTTGCCACTACGCGGAGCAGTTTGTGGTCTGACCTGCAAAAAAAACGCTCTGGAGGGTGAGTCCAGAGCATTGCGTGTGTTCTACAGCCCTTCTCGTTGGATAGCGCATCTGTCCGGCGAGAGGGGCTTTATATGTTTTATAGGAGGTCGCCCCCCTAAAGGTGAAAGCCTCAACTTCAGCACCTCTCACGTCAACCAACCAGTTCACTGTACCAAACGGCCCCTACACTACCACCCAACCACCTTGAATGTGACATCAACTTTATACTGTCGCTGCCCTCTGACCTGAGTGACAAAACTAAGCTCGCCCTCTAAAGTAGTGACACTCTCAAAATTCAACAACGTCAACTTTCCCGACTCCGCAGATAAATATTCCTCGTCAGGCCAGCGAGAATACGAACATCCTTTCCAATTATCACCACCCACTGTGTAGGTTCCGGAAGGAGGGTCGTCCTCAAGAAAGTGCATGTTAATTTCGTAACTGTTCCCGACTCCCTCAGGGTCGGCCCCCCATATAGTTACTCTAGGATAATTCCCAATAGATCGCTGAAAACCTCCAGCCGTCGCCTCATACTTTACGCCAGTGATAAGATTTGTGATTTCGCCTGTCAGTGTTCCGCTACTCTTGCTTGAATTATCCTTGGTGCCCGACAAAATATGGCCTCTCAGCTTGTCATGTGATGAAATGATGTTGCTCCTGCATAATTAGTAAATACTGCTCACGGGCAATACCTGACCGCTAACTGATAAAACACTAAAAACACAGGCGCGTAACCTGTAAAAAATGACAGTTCAGTAGTTGATTTTGCTATATAAATCACAAGCTCTATATTCTTATATAAGTAGCCGCATAATCTCTGCCCGCCGTTTTGCCCGCCCTGAACTTGTTGCACCTGAGTGTGACTCATATCAAGAACCAGGAACTGACCGACATGGGCGAAGCGATCGTAAAGGATGCCATTGCTGCGCAAGTTGAAGCGGTGCGCGTGGGAGCAGAACTTTCATTGAAGCAACTACGGGTAGGCCCGAACAGCCTTTAATTCAATAGTTATCAGCCATAAAAAAGGGCGAAGCCATCACAGCTTCGCCCTTTCTATTACCGCCGGACCTTAATGATGCTCACGGGTCGCGCGGAATTTCACATACGCGGAGCAATTCCTTATCGGCGCTTTGGGTAGAAAGGGCGGGACGAGAAGTCTCCCACGGTCTGTACTGGTCAGAGTCAGAATCGAGCTTTTAGTCCCGCCCACCCCTTCAAGTCTAAACATACAAGCGAGCTTGCTCGCGAAAGCGGTGTGTCAGTCGACGGTAATGTTGGCTGGCATGACGCCTTCGTCGGAACGCCGCCCGGAGCAAGCTCGCTCCCACAGGGATATACGACCTGTTCACTAACCTCTTCTGCTTCGGCTGCGCATCAGTCGGGCAGGAGGGGTTTTCTTTTGCCTATCACTTAAGCCCCTTCATCCTCGTCAGTGTCCGGATCGTCAGTGGTCGAGTCGTCATCGTCTGCGCTGCCACCCTGCCCCTGATCGCCCGGCTCCGATTCGGACTTGGCGAGCATCAACTCACCATGCCCGACCTGCCCGTTCGAAGCCTGGGTATCGTGATTCTCGCACTCGGCCCAGACCGCAGAACTGCCGAGGGCCAGCATTACCAATACTTTCAACATCAATAAAACGCGTAGCAACCTGTTCATAGCCGATTCCATCCATTTGTAGGTGAAACAGCGGTGCCTCTCTGGCGCTGAATAAAATCTAGTTCCGATTGATTCGGTTCTCCAGATAGGACGCTAACGAATGGACGGAATGCAGTTGGCAGGAAGATTGGTTTGGAATAAATATTAGGGCGAAACGTTATTTCGAGACTGACGAAGCCCCTGTGGGAGCGAGCTTGCTCGCGATGGCATTCTTTCATTCAATGAATGTGTTGAATGCCAGTCCACTATCGCGAGCAAGCTCGCTCCCACAGGGGATTGCGTCGGGCACAAAAAAGCCCCGGTGCTTTCGCAACGGGGCTTTTGGGTTTCAGCTCAGAGCTTAGTGATGCTCACGCGTCGCACGGAATTTCACGTCCGGCCAGCGCTCTTCCATCAGTGCCAGGTTGACCCGCGTCGGGGCCAGGTAGGTCAGGTGACCACCGCCGTCGATGGCGAGGTTTTCCACAGCCTTGATCTGGAATTCTTCGAGCTTCTTCTTATCGCTGCAATCGATCCAGCGCGCGGAATAGACCGTAATCGGCTCATAAGAGCACTCGACCTTGTATTCCTCTTTCAAACGGCTGGCGACCACATCGAACTGCAGCACACCGACGGCGCCGAGGATGATGTCGTTGCTGCGCGTCGGGAAGAACACTTGGGTCGCGCCCTCTTCCGCCAATTGCTGCAGACCCTGGCGCAGTTGCTTGGATTTCAGCGGATCGCGCAGGCGCACGCGACGGAACAGTTCCGGGGCGAAGTGCGGGATACCGGTGAAGCCCAGGACTTCGCCTTCGGTGAAGGTGTCGCCGATCTGGATGGTGCCGTGGTTATGCAAACCGATGATGTCGCCGGCAAACGCTTCTTCCAGTTGCTCGCGCTCGGAGGAGAAGAAGGTCAGCGCATCGCCGATCCGCACGTCTTTGCCGGTGCGCACGTGGCGCATCTTCATGCCTTTTTCGTACTTGCCGGAGCAGATACGCATGAAGGCGATACGGTCGCGGTGTTTCGGGTCCATGTTCGCCTGGATCTTGAACACGAAGCCGGCGAACTTCTCTTCAACCGGCTCCACGGTGCGCTCGTTGGCGACACGGGCCAACGGTTTCGGCGCCCAGTTGACCACGGCGTCGAGCACGTGATCGACACCGAAGTTGCCCAGTGCAGTACCGAAGAACACCGGGGTCAGTTGGCCGTCGAGGAATTCCTGTTGATTGAATTCGTGACAGGCGCCCTGCACCAGTTCCAGCTGATCGACGAAGCGATCGTACTCGTCGCCCAAGTGTGCGCGAGCTTCATCGGAGTCGAGCTTCTCGATGATTTTCACATCGGTGCGCTCGTGGCCGTGGCCCGCGGTGTACACGATGATGTAGTCGTCGGCGAGGTGATAAACGCCCTTGAAGTCGCGGTAGCAACCGATCGGCCAGGTGATCGGCGCTGCCTTGATCTTCAGGACCGCTTCGATTTCGTCGAGCAGTTCAATCGGGTCGCGGATGTCACGGTCGAGTTTGTTGATGAAGCTGACAATCGGCGTGTCACGCAGACGGCAGACGTCCATCAGCGCGATGGTGCGTGGCTCTACACCCTTACCGCCGTCGAGGACCATCAAGGCCGAGTCCACCGCCGTCAGGGTGCGGTAGGTATCTTCGGAGAAGTCTTCGTGGCCCGGGGTGTCGAGCAGGTTGATCATGTGGTCGCGATACGGGAACTGCATGACCGACGTGGTAATGGAAATACCCCGTTGTTTTTCCATTTCCATCCAGTCGGAGGTGGCATGGCGGTCAGACTTGCGAGATTTCACCGTGCCAGCAATCGCAATCGCCTTGCCCATCAGCAAGAGCTTCTCGGTGATGGTGGTTTTACCGGCATCGGGGTGGGAAATAATGGCGAAAGTGCGGCGTTTCGCGACTTCGGCGGCCTGTTTGGTCATGGGAAATCGCCTGGCAGGTGATTCAAAAAAGGGCGGCGAGTATAGCTTAAAAAGTGACCTACGGACCACCGTCCGTAGGGCTTCCCGAACACCGCATGCCCTGTAGGAGCTGCCGAAGGTTGCGATCTTTTGATCTTGTTTTTTTTAAGACCACCGAAGTTCAAAATCAAAAGATCGCAGCCTTCGGCAGCTCCTACGGTGGCTATTTGCTGTTAATTATGGAACCTTTTAAAAGGTGCAGACGTCCACTCCCCTGTTACGGCACTCGTATCAGGGGCTGAAAAATCAGCAAGTTGGCCTGACGAGGCTGCGCTTATGGCTCGATCTCATGCGGTTTCATCAGCATGAAGAGCTGCTTCTCGCGAACGTTGTTATCCCGGCAGCCAGGAATGGCATTGCCACACGGGACTGCGTTCGCCGACAAAGAAAAAGGAGTCCGCCTGTGGCTATTCGCTATGGCAAGGGGCTGATAGGAGGTGCGGTTGTCGTCGCCCTTCTGGCCCTGCTGGTCCACTGGATTGGCATCAACACGATCGAACATTACCGCGACGATTTGTTGTTTTACCTGCAAGCCCATTTGATTCTTGTCCTTGTTTCCATGCTGGCCGCCCTCATTGTGGGCATTCCCGCCGGCATCTTCCTCAGCCGCCCGACCATGGTGGGCCGCGCTGAACGCTTCATGCAGATCTTCAACATCGGCAACACCGTGCCGCCTCTCGCCGTACTGGCCATCGCCCTGGGCATCCTCGGCATCGGCAGCGGCCCCGCGATCTTCGCCCTGTTCCTCGCCTCGCTGTTGCCGATCGTGCGCAACACCTACGAAGGCCTGAAAAACGTTCAGGGTTCGCTCAAGGAAGCGGCCGTCGGCATCGGCATGACACCGACTCAGGTGCTGTGGCGGGTCGAACTGCCAAACGCGGTGCCGATCATCATCGGTGGCGTGCGCGTGGCGCTGGCGATCAACGTCGGTACCGCACCGCTGGCGTTCCTGATTGGCGCCAACAGTCTGGGCAGCCTGATTTTCCCTGGCATCGCCCTGAACAATCAGCCGCAACTGCTGCTCGGCGCGGCTTGCACCGCGTTGCTGGCCTTGCTGCTCGACGGCCTGGTGACACTCGCCAGCCGCCTCTGGCTCGAACGCGGCTTGCGCCCGTCTTAAGCCTCGGCAAAGGAATCTCTATGAAAGCTCTTTTTTTAAAAGGCAGTAGCTTAATTTTAGGCTGCGCCCTGCTGTTCGCAGGATTTGCCCAAGCCGCTGAAAAACCCGTGATCCGCATCGGCGCCCGGGTGTTCACCGAACAAACCCTGCTGGCGGAAATCACCTCCCAATACCTGCGCACCAAGGGTTACGACACTCAGGTGACCGGCGGTCTGGGCAGCAACCTGGCCCGCAGCGCTCACGAAAGTGGTCAGCTTGATTTGATGTGGGAATACACCGGCGTTTCGCTGGTGGCTTACAACCACATCACTGACAAGCTCGACAGCGCTCAGTCCTACGCCAAGGTGAAAGAACTCGACGCGAAAAAAGGCCTGATCTGGCTCACCCCGTCGAAATTCAGCAACACCTACGCCCTCGCCCTGCCAGAAAACACCGCGAAGGCGTATCCGCAGATCAACACCGTCAGCGAGCTGAACACGGTGATGCAGGCTGAGGCGAAGACCAATCACCTCGTCGCCCTGGACACCGAGTTCGCCAACCGCTCCGACGGTCTGGACGGCATGGTCGACCTCTACGGCATGAACCTGACCCGCAAAAACATCCGCCAGATGGACGCCGGGCTGGTCTACACCGCCCTGCGCAATGGTCAGGTGTTTGCCGGTCTGGTCTACACCACGGACGGTCGTTTGAACGCCTTCAAGCTGAAACTGCTGGAAGACGACAAGCACTACTTCCCGGACTACACCGCTGCGCCGGTGGTGCGTCAGGTTTACCTCGACACTCACCCGAAACTCGCCGAAGAACTCAAGCCGCTGGCCGAACTGTTCGACGACGTCACCATGCGCCAGCTCAACGCGCGGGTCGATGTCGATCACGAAAGCCCTTCATCCGTTGCCGCCGATTTCCTGCGCCAGCACCCCATCAAATAAGGAGGAAAAGACATGGAATTTCTGAACGCCTTTTCCCATCTAGACTGGCCGCTGGTCCTGCAACTGACCGGGCAGCACATCACCCTCGTCGGTATTGCCGTGACCCTGGCGATTCTGGTCGGCGTGCCGCTGGGCATCCTGATGACGCGCTTCCCGACCCTCGCCGGCCCCTTGCAAGCCAGCGCCACGGTACTGCTGACCGTGCCGTCGATTGCGCTGTTCGGCCTGCTGCTGCCGTTCTACTCCAAGTTCGGCCAGGGCCTGGGCCCGATGCCGGCGATCACCGCGGTGTTTTTGTACTCGCTGCTGCCGATCATGCGTAACACCTACCTCGCTCTGACCGGCGTCGATCCCGGCATTCGCGAAGCCGCCCGTGGCATCGGCATGACCTTCGGCCAGCGCCTGCGCATGGTCGAGCTGCCGATCGCGGTGCCGGTGATCCTCGCCGGTGTGCGCACCGCCGTGGTCATGAACATTGGTGTCATGACCATCGCCGCGACCATCGGTGCCGGTGGCCTCGGTGTACTCATTCTCGCTTCCATCAGCCGCAGCGACATGTCGATGCTGATCGTCGGCGCCGTGCTGGTCAGTCTCCTGGCCATCTTCGCCGACCTGCTTCTGCAATGGCTGCAACGCACGCTGACTCCAAAAGGACTCCTGAAATGATCGAACTTCAAAACCTCAGCAAGACCTTCCAAAGCAACGGCAAAGATGTGAAAGCCGTGGACTCGGTAAGCCTGACCGTCAATGAAGGCGAGATCTGTGTGTTCCTCGGGCCATCGGGTTGCGGCAAAAGCACCACGCTGAAAATGATCAATCGCCTGATCAAGCCGACCTCCGGCAAGATTCTGATCAACGGCGAAGACACCACTGATCTCGACGCGGTGACCCTGCGTCGCAACATCGGTTATGTGATCCAGCAGATCGGTCTGTTCCCGAACATGACCATCGAGGAAAACATCACCATCGTTCCGCGTCTGCTGGGCTGGGACAAACAGAAATGCCACGACCGCGCCCGCGAGTTGATGAGCATGATCAAGCTGGAACCCAAGCAGTACCTGAATCGCTACCCGCGTGAATTGTCCGGTGGCCAGCAGCAACGGATCGGCGTGATTCGTGCCTTGGCGGCGGATGCGCCGCTGTTGTTGATGGACGAACCGTTCGGCGCGGTCGACCCGATCAACCGCGAAATGATCCAGAACGAATTCTTCGAAATGCAGCGCGCGCTGAACAAGACCGTGATCATGGTCAGCCACGACATCGATGAAGCGATCAAGCTGGGCGACAAGATTGCGATCTTCCGCGCCGGCAAGCTGCTGCAGATCGATCATCCGGACACGTTGCTGGCACACCCGGCGGATGATTTCGTCAGCAACTTCGTGGGTCAGGACAGCACGCTCAAGCGTTTGTTGCTGGTGAAAGCCGAGGACGCGGCGGACAACGCACCGTCGGTGAGCCCGGAAACCCCGGTGGCTGAAGCGCTTGAGTTGATGGATGAACTCGACCGTCGTTATGTCGTAGTCACCTGTGCTGACAACAAGGCACTGGGTTATGTGCGTCGTCGCGATCTGCACCGTCAGACCGGGACTTGCGCGCAGTATCTGCGTGAGTTCAACGCCACCGCGGCGTACGACGAGCATTTGCGCATCCTGCTGTCGCGCATGTACGAGTTCAACCGCTCGTGGCTGCCGGTGATGGATGCCGAGCGGGTGTTCCTCGGGGAAGTGACCCAGGAATCGATTGCCGAGTACTTGAGCTCCGGCAAGTCCCGTGGTGGCAAGACCAGCATTGTGTCGCCGGCTGAGACTGCGGTGGCCTGACCGACGCCTTCGCGAGCAAGCCCGATCCCACATTGGACCTGTGATGTGCATGCAATCCATGCATCAACACAAATCCCCTGTGGGAGCGGGCTTGCTCGCGAATGGCAGCACCACATATCCCGCCTGAAACACCTCAAATATCCCCTCTACGGGAACATCACACTGTCATGCAGGTCGGTTACATCAGTAGCTGTCCGGGACCGCACGACGGATGCGTGTAAAAACGCGACATTTTTTGTTGATCTCAAGCCCCTCACGCCCTAAAGTTCGCGCCGAACGTCCGTGCTGGAAACGATCCATCCGGCTCAAGTACTGACGACGAGACAGCAAGGCCAAGGGAAAGCACCGCTTCCCATGGCCTTTTTGCTTTCGGCGACATGCCTTGGGAAGTAGGCGAACCAAAGTGGGGATACGGAGGACGTTCAGGAGGGTGTGTCATCAATGAAATCACGAGTGATTTCATTGATGACACACCCTCGCACCCATTGATTAATCTAGTTTGCCAGTAGGAGTTCCCAGCATGTCGATCAACGTCGAAGACTATTTCGCGCGCGATACCTTCAACAAGATGAAGGCCTTCGCCGACAAACAAGAAACCCCGTTCGTGGTGATCGACACCGCGATGATCAGCCAGGCCTATGACGACCTGCGCGCCGGTTTCGAATTCGCCAAGGTCTACTACGCGGTCAAGGCCAACCCGGCCGTCGAAATCATCGACCTGCTCAAAGAGAAAGGCTCGAACTTCGACATCGCTTCGATCTACGAGCTCGACAAAGTGATGAACCAGGGCGTCGGCCCGGATCGCATCAGCTACGGCAACACCATCAAGAAATCCAAAGACATTCGCTACTTCTACGAGAAGGGCGTGCGTCTGTATGCCACCGACTCCGAAGCCGACCTGCGCAACATCGCCAAGGCAGCACCGGGTTCGAAAGTCTACGTGCGCATCCTCACCGAAGGCTCGACCACCGCTGACTGGCCTTTGTCGCGTAAATTCGGCTGCCAGACCGACATGGCCATGGACCTGCTGATCCTCGCTCGCGACCTGGGCCTGGTGCCGTACGGCATCTCGTTCCACGTCGGCTCGCAACAGCGCGACATCAGCGTCTGGGACGCGGCGATCGCCAAGGTCAAAGTGATCTTCGAACGCCTGAAAGAAGAAGACGGCATTCACCTGAAGCTGATCAACATGGGCGGCGGCTTCCCGGCCAACTACATCACCCGCACCAACAGCCTGGAAACCTACGCTGAAGAAATCATCCGTTTCCTCAAGGAAGACTTCGGTGACGAACTGCCGGAAATCATCCTGGAACCGGGTCGTTCGCTAATCGCCAACGCCGGCATCCTGGTCAGTGAAGTGGTGCTGGTCGCCCGTAAATCCCGTACCGCTGTAGAGCGATGGGTGTACACGGATGTGGGCAAGTTCTCCGGCCTGATCGAAACCATGGACGAAGCCATCAAGTTCCCGATCTGGACCGAGAAGAAAGGCGAGATGGAAGAAGTGGTCATCGCCGGCCCGACCTGCGACAGCGCCGACATCATGTACGAAAACTACAAGTACGGTTTGCCGCTGAACCTGGCGATTGGTGATCGTTTGTACTGGTTGTCGACCGGTGCTTACACCACCAGCTATAGCGCGGTTGAGTTCAATGGCTTCCCGCCGCTGAAGTCGTTTTACGTGTAAGCGATATCACAAGATAGAAGGTCCATGAAAACATGGACCTTTTTTTATTTCCGCAGCCATGACTCAACGTGGTCCATCATCGCCATACATTCATTAGCGCCCTCAATAGTCGCGCCCAATTTGAAATTCAACTCCCCTAGTCTGGACACACTCTTTGCCCGCAACAGCTCGTTGATCGCGCCCTCTATACGTTGATACATTTCCTCGATGAACAGCCCCATCTGCGAGTTAACAGAAGCGAACCCATCAAATAACACTGCAATATCGGCCTTATATTCTGCTGCCCTGACCACAGCGTCCCTGGAAGAATAAGCGAAGTCCCAGACAGGTGCAGTGTTATTCTCGCGAAACAACTCTTCCGCAACAGTCGGTTGTGGATGGCAATTACAGGATCGATGGTCCATCGCCCGCGTGAATACTGATTTCAGTCCAAACGACTCACCATACAGCTCCGTAATCGTATATTTCAGTTGTCGTATCTCATTTTTTAGCTCATCAAATCGAAGAAACAACTCGTGAACCAAGTCTCGTACATCCTTTGGCGGAAATAACTTCCAGGTCGGGGACCTGGACAAACTGTACAACCTGAAATCCACTTGACCAACGGGTTCGTTCCTGGAAGTTTGCTTGGTAATTTCTAAAGATTCGCGGGCAAACGTTACGAGATCTTCAATATAAGTTCTGCATAAACGCTTGACTTCTTCAGTGCGCCCCCAAAGCGCTTGTAGAGATCGCGTATTAAACGGTGCATTGTTCAAGCGCGAATCCTTGGCCAGAACCGCCAGTTGATGGCCGCTGTTTCTACGGCGCTCAAATGCAACCGGTATACTGTTGAATGTCGGCTGCAGGGAACCAAGGAAATTGGTGTAACGATCTAATACACGCCGCTGCGCCGCGGTAAATTCATTGGCAAGTCTACTCATCTTTCATTTTAGAAGGGGTGGGCGTACGGCCCACCCCCTCGACTCCTTATGACTGCTGAATAGTCTTCATGTATTTAACAACGTCTGAGATCCAGGCAATTGCGGTATCCGCTCGCAACTCGACGGGCAGCGACTTATCTTGCTTGAATTCGCGAGAGAACTTTTCAACGTCGGCAACCAGATTCGAAAATTCATTCACGTATTCCCAGCGCCCATCGTCCAGCTTGTCCAGCGTCTGTACCAATTCAATCTTCCCATCAATCTGGGCGATATCTTTAGTGTGTTTTTGCGACTGCACTCTCAGATCGCCCGCTTTATCCTTGAGCCTGTTGTACGCCGCCAGCATGTTGAGATACGAAATGGCCTCGCCAATACCAGAGATCAATTTTTTGATCGTATCAACGGCCAACAATGCGACTTGAATCTGTGGCGGCGCCATACCCAGTGCTTTTAGATTTTCCAGTGATAGCTGCGCCTCTTTACCAATTTTTTCGACTCCTGCTTTCCCGATCAAGTCAATCGCCTCGGACACGGACTTCATCTGCGCTGTCAGCTCCGCCAATTTTTCTTCGGATTTGGTTTTTAGCTCTTCAGCGAATGCCCGATCCTGCTGCAGCGAAACAACCCATTTTTCCGAGGCAGTTCTGTCATAAGGAGAGCTGATACTTGCATGAAAACTTTTTAAATCTTCAGTTTGTGCGGACATTGCATTGAATACAATTTTGAGTTCCGCCTCCATATCCTCACGAACCTCGTCCACATCGTCCGGATACTCAAGCTCTGCCTGATAGGCTTTCAGTTTTTTCTCCGCACGTTCCAATTTGATACTGTTTGTCTGCGCCTGTCTGCGCAGATCAGACGTTGTCTTATTGATAGTCATCGCCAGACTATTCATTGTTCTGACAGTACCAGGCAAGTAATCGTATTGTTCGACGAGCATTTGTGCAGTGGTGTTCGTTCCTTGCACCGCGGCGTCATGGCCACGCAAGTTCGCCATATTGAAAACTGAATTATCCGAATTATTAAATAGCGAAAACATCTGCACCCTACTCCTGAAAGTCAAACGATTATTCTCATATTCCTTATCTGCCTCTGCGAACACAGCCAGCAATTGATCAGAACTTACTTTTATCTGCTCCCAAGGATCAATGATACTGAGTATCTGATTTTTAAATCGCCGCAAAGAAGTTGCCTCCTCCAGCTTATCGACCTCTTGGACAGATGCATTGATATAAGTAGCCAACGCATTCCATACCAGCATAAGATTTTGAGTCGCGACTTCAGCCTCGATCGCAACGTAGCTCAGATTCTGAAGGTCATCCCGCACCTTGTTCAAGGAGTTCAGTGTCTGGCTTTTACTGGCCATTTTTTGATTAGCGGCTTGTTGCCCTTCCTTCAGTTTATTTCGTTCACTGCGTATCTTTTCAGCCTTGACACCCTGATAGATGCCGAGAATCAACCCGCCAATATTGAGGGTCGCTGCCGACTTGATCGCTTCCTGTACCAGTTGGTCATATTGCTTATTGAGCTCATCAATCTCTTTCGAGCGTTGGTCAATTTCAGCTTGCAGGACCTGAATATCAGCCTGATACGTATTTTTGGAAACAAACTCTAATCGCAACTTTATTTCCGGCAACACTTCCGCGCGCATATCAGTGCCAAAGCTATCCAGTTCGGCTCTAACCCTCTCGGCCTTGTCATGACATAACTTGACCTTCGCCAGCATGTCATTGAGGTATGCCTTGATGTCTGGAACATCACCCTCAGGCAAGCCAAGATCGGGAAGATTCGGAATCTTGGCTTTAAGTTTCTGATACTCCTCCGGCGTGTTGATATTGTGCTCTTCCAGATATTTCGATGCTTTGAGATCCTCATAGACCTCTACAATTCCTTTGCCAATCCTGATAATGCTACCACCGAAAACTTTAAGGTCGGTGCCTGTCAGCATTATCTTCTCGCGCAATGGCGACCAGCGTTTAGCATGATCATATGTCATTGTGAATGTGCGTAGAAAATCCCTGGACTTAAGTCCCACACGCCCTTCATCACCTGCGCCATAATTTAAATACGCAATAACATCTTGCAGCCGAACAGGAAGAGACAACCCTAAAGTTTCATACTTCCTCAGACTGACAATCTGCTGTGCGGTCAGCTGCATTCCGGGCTCCCGGCTATATACCTCACCATCGCCAGTTGACGCTTCCACAAATACTTTGGGCGCTTTCGCCGCTGCTTGGACGATCTTATCGTCCACCTTGAATTCCATTAGAGACTCCTTGTCTTCTTCGGATGTATATAAAATTTATGTTTCCATCGATACTGACGAGTGTTTACTCCACTCAATTACAGATATCGCGCAAAAAGACTTTAATACAGCACCACAGTTACCCACCAGAGTTCAAATATATAAAATTAAGACAAACCACAAGAGAAACATCGCCTTCACCCGACTTGACGTCATGACTTAAAGATAAACCCCACAAACTTACTGGCCGAATCACTCACTTAAACAACAACGGCAAAATCCCGACGGATACTTTATCGCCAGACCTTTATGTCATAGGAACCAAGATAATAAGCCTTGTTGTGCGGTGCTCTTTATTGCGCAACCCTGCGTATCAAGGCAACTTCGCTATTAAGAAGATAGAAGTAACGATAAACCGTTACAGGCCGGCCAGCTGGGAAAATCGCTGCCGGTAAGCATCAGCCATCTCACGAATTTGCGGATGATGTGCGTCTAGTAATGACTCACTGCTCACCCGCAAGAAATTCACATTCCCCCCGACCAGCGCCTTGCGCAACCAGCCAAGTGCTTCATAGACTCGCCCCTCATCGGCCAGCACCGCCGCGTAACTGAACTGCCCCCGAAAATCCCCACCTTCGGCAGATCGCTGATACCACTGCCGTGCCGCGAGTGGATCAGCGAGGCAAACCTTGCCATCTTCCAGATAACGCCCCAGGAGGTTCATCGACTTCGCATGCCCCAGCTCAGCCGCCTGGCGATACAGGTTCAGCGCTTGCAACTGATCCTCGATCACCCCGCGCCCGGTGGCCAGCAGGTTGGCGTAGTTGTACATCGCCCAATCCAGTCCGGCGTCGGCGGCCTGGCGGTAATGAACAACGGCAACGGCGGCGTCGGCAACGCATCCCCAGCCATGCTCATGACAACGACCGAGCATGTTGCGCGCCATCAAGTGCCCGCCCTGGGCGGCGATCTCGAACCAACGCAAGGCCAGCGGCTGATCCTGCTCGATACCCTGCCCGTCCAGCAGAATCTGCCCGAGCAAGGCCTGAGCATCGAGCACGCCTTCGCGGGCAGCGATCAGAATCGCCTGTGCCGCGCGCGCCGGGCTTTCGTCGAGCATGGATTTGAGACGATCACCGTCGAGGACTTCCTCGCGGCGCAGTCGATAACTCATACCTCGACCCAGCGACGCAACAGGTTGTGATAAGTACCGGTGAGGCGAATCAGCGAAGGGTGATCGGGCATGTCCTGGGTCAGCTGCTGGATCGCCCCGTCCATCTCGAACAGCAAGGCGCGCTGACTGTCTTCGCGGACCAGGCTTTGGGTCCAGAAGAACGAGGCGTAGCGAGTGCCGTGCGTCACGGCGTTGACCTTGTGCAGGCTGGTGCCGGGGTACAGAACCATGTCGCCGGCCGGCAACTTCACCCGTTGGGTGCCGAAAGTGTCCTGGATTTCCAGTTCACCGCCGTCGTAGTCGTCCGGCTCGCTGAAAAACAGAGTGGCCGACAAATCGGTGCGCACTCGCTCGAGGCTGCCTTTGGGCTGGCGCACGGCGTTGTCGATGTGAAAGTCGAAACTGCCGCCGGCCGTGTAACAGTTCAGTAACGGAGGAAAGACCTTGTGCGGCAACGCGGCCGACATGAACAGCGGATTTTTCCACAGCCGTTCCAGCATCGCCGCGCCGACTTCCTTGGCCAGCGGATGACCTTCAGGCAGCTGCAGATTGTGCTTGGCCTTGGCCGACTGATAACCGGCGGTGATTTTGCCGTCGGCCCAATCTGCCTGCTCCAGAGCCTCACGGATGCGCTGCACTTCTTCTTTCGCGAACACGCCGGGAATGTGCAGCAGCATGGGATGACACCTGAAGACAAAGAGGCGGCAATGGTATTGATTCTTATTGACTCTGTAAAACCCCTGTGACGAACGAGACAGCAAAAACCGTAAGGGTAAATTGTAAAGAATGTAAATTCCTCGCGAATAGTAACGTTTCGCAATTGATACAAATACCTGTTTACCCTATATTCCGCGGCCTCAAATCCTTGGGGAGGGGAATTCTCATGTCACGCCAACAACCACAATTACCGGTCAGTTCACCGCGTTTGCTCGCGTCTGCAATTGGCGTGGCGATCACTGCCAGCTCTGCGGGCCACATGGCTTTCGCGGCTGAAAAGACCGACGAAAAAGCACCGAGCAACGTGATTTCCCTGGGCGCTACCGCTATCACCGGCGAGACCCAGGACGAGACTTCCTACAACGTCGAAAAAGCCTCCTCGCCCAAGTACACCGCACCGCTTGTGGACACGCCGCGTTCGATCACCGTCATCCCGCAACAAGTGCTCAAGGACACTGGCGCCCTCAACATGCAGGACGCCCTGCGCACTGTTCCAGGCATCACCTTCGGTGCCGGTGAAGGCGGCAACCCGCAAGGCGACCGCCCATTCATCCGCGGCTTCGATGCCCAGGGCGATACATATCTGGACGGCGTGCGCGATACCGGCTCCCAGAGTCGTGAGATCTTTGCCGTAGAATCGATCGAAGTCAGCAAGGGCCCGAACTCGGCAATCGGCGGCCGTGGCGCTGCTGGTGGCAGCATCAACCTGGTGAGCAAAAAGGCGCACCTTGGCAATTCGCTCGATGGCGGTTTTACCTGGGGTTCCGACCAGACCCAGCGTTACACCATGGATGGCAACTATCAGTTCACCGACACCGCCGCTGGCCGTCTGAACCTGATGAGTCACGAAAGCAACGTCGCCGGCCGTGACACTGTCGATTACGATCGCTGGGGTATCGCACCGTCGCTGGCCTTCGGCCTGGGCACCGACACTCGCGTCAACCTCGACTACTACCACCTGGAAAGCAACGACACGCCAGATTCCGGCATTCCATACAGCATTCCGGTCGCAAGCTCGACGGCTCGCACCAAGTCCAACCCGGACAAGCCTGACGATGGCGGCGACAGCAGCAACTTCTACGGCCTCGACGGCCGCGACTTCCGCAAGGGTCGCACCGACACCGCAACCATCGCCATCGAGCACGATCTGAGCGACGCGCTGACCGTCAAGAACACCCTGCGCCACGGCACCAGCATGCAGGACTACATCCTGACCCAGCCGGACGACAGCAAGGGCAACGTCAACAACGGCAGCGTCTGGCGTCGGGCCAACACCCGGGTCAGCAACACCGAAACCACCACCAACCAGACCGATCTGTTTGGCGACGTCTACATCGCCGGATTCAAAAACAGCTTCTCTACCGGTATCGAGTTGAGCCGCGAGGAAAGCGAAAAGTCCTCGTATAACGTCAACACCGACACCACCCCGAGAACAGCTGCCGCGACCACCAACTGCTCGCCGGCGTTGATTGGTGCGCCGAGCGGCTACAACTGCACCTCGCTGTCCAACCCGAACCCGAACGACCCATGGAACGGTGCAATCTCGCGTAACTACGCTGGCACCGACACCAAAGCCAACACCTATGCGCTGTATGTGTTCGACACGCTGGAGTTGTCCGAGCAATGGCTGGTGAACATGGGTCTGCGTTATGACCATTTCGACACCCAGTACCGCACCTTTGACAGCGCAGGGGCGACTGTCCTAAACAAAGGCGTACCTGCAAAAGGCAAAGACACCAGCGAATTAGTCACCGGTCAATTCGGTGTGGTCTACAAGCCGGCCGAAAACGGTAGCATTTATGCGTCCTACGCGACTTCTGCCACTCCACCTGGCGCCACCCTCGGCGAAGGCATGGACGGCAACCCGCTGGGTGGCACGGTTGATCGCAACAAAGATGTGCTCAAAAGCGACATGGAGCCGGAAACCACCAAGAACTACGAAATCGGTACCAAGTGGGACCTGCTGAACGATCGCCTGTCGTTGACCGCCGACATCTTCCGTACCGAGAAAGAAAACGCTCGCGTTCAAGTCGACACAACCGCCTATGAAAACGCCGGAAAAACCCGCGTTCAAGGTATCGAACTGTCGGCCAGCGGCAAGATCACCGACAAATGGCAAGTGTTCGCCGGTTACGCATACATGGACAGCGAGCAGGTCGATGGCGGCCCGCTGAACCGCGCCACCGAAGGCAACGAGCTGCCTAACACACCGAAAAACAGTGCCAGCTTGTGGACGACTTATCAGGTCACGCCGAAGCTGACCATCGGTGGCGGTGCGTTTTATGTCGATGATGTGTTCGGCAGCGTGGCCAACACCACCATGGTTGATTCCTACGTTCGTTACGACGCAATGGCCGCGTACAAGCTGAGCAAAAACGTCGACCTGCAACTGAACGTACAGAACCTGACCGATGAAACCTACTACGACAAAGCTTTCGCGACCCACTTCGCCAACCAGGCGGCGGGCCGTACGGCATTGCTGAGCACCAACTTTCACTTCTGATAGAAGCGTGAAGACCAGGGCCCCGTTCATCCAGGTGAACGGGGCTTTTGTGCGTAAAAAAGAATGTTTCTCGACAACCCACGGCATAATGCGCGCCGTGATCATTATTTTCGAACGAACAAGGCGAGCGACGTGTTGAAGAAAACCCTGTTCCAGTTGCACTGGTTTTTCGGCATCAGCGCCGGACTGGTCCTGGCCCTGATGGGCATCACCGGGGCGACGGTGTCGTTTCAGGATGAAATCCTGCGCGCGCTGAACCCTTCTGTGCTGCAGGTCGAGAAGCAGGTCGCCGGCGTCCTGCCGCCCGCCGAACTGGTGGAGAAAATCGAGGGTGCATCCGGCAAAAAAGTCGCGATGCTCTGGGTCGAGACCGACAGCGGCAACGCCGCGCGGGTGTCCTTTACCCCGCCACCGGGCGAGCGCCGTGGGCAGATGCGCTACTTCGACCCGTACACCGCCGAGTTCATGGGCGACGCCACTGGCCAGGATTTCTTCGGCCTGATGCTGCAACTGCACCGCTTCCTCTCCATGGGCGATAGCGGTCGGCAGATCACCGGTGCCTGTACGCTGATACTGGTGTTCTTCTGCCTGTCCGGCCTTTACCTTCGCTGGCCGCGTCAGTGGAAAAGCTGGCGTGCCTGGCTGACCCTCGACTGGAAGAAAAAGGGCCGCAGCTTCAACTGGGATTTGCACTCCGTGGCCGGTACCTGGTGCCTGGTGTTTTACCTCCTGGCAGCGCTCACCGGGTTGTCCTGGTCCTATGAGTGGTACAACAAGGGCCTGACCCGATTGCTTTCCGACTCACCGCAGAACGAGCGCGTTCGCGGCGGTCGCGGCCCGGCGCCAAGCGGCCCGGCCCCCACCGCCGACTACGCCGCGATGTGGAGCAGCATCTACAGCGCCGCCGGTCCGGCACTGAGTGCCTACAACATCCGCATGCCACCCGTGGCCGGACAATCGGCCACCGTGTTCTACCTGTTGAACACCTCACCCCACGACCGTGCGCTGAACCAGATCACGCTGGACCCGGCGACCGGCATCGTCGCGCGGCATGATCGCTACAGCGACAAGAGCCTCAAGGCGCAACTGCTGACAAGCATTTACGCGCTGCACGTCGGCAGCTATTTCGGAATCCTCGGGCGGATCATCCTGACGATTAGCGCACTGACGATGCCACTGTTTTTTGTTACTGGCTGGTTGTTGTACCTCGATCGTCGACGCAAGAAAAAACAGATCAAGGAGGCCCGCAAAGACCTCGCACAACCGGACAATGCCGCACCGGCGTGGCTGATCGGCTTCGCCAGCCAGAGCGGCTTTGCCGAGCAACTGGCGTGGCAGACCGCCGGGCAATTGCAGGCTGCGGGCCTGCCGGTGAAGGTTCAGCCGCTGGCGGATGTCAGCGAGCAGGATCTGCGTGATTCCGGCAATGCGCTGTTCGTGGTCAGCACCTTCGGCGACGGTGAAGCGCCGGACAGCGCCCGGGGGTTTGAGCGCAAAGTGCTGGCCCGGACGTTGAGCCTGGAAAGCCTGAACTACGCCGTGCTGGGCCTCGGTGATCGGCAGTATCAACATTTCTGCGGTTTCGCTCGACGCTTGCACACATGGCTGGGCGAGCACGGCGGCAAGACCCTGTTCGCCCCGGTGGAGGTCGACAGCGGCGACCCTTACGCCTTGCGTCACTGGCAGCAGCAACTGGGTCTGCTGACCGGACAGGCGCCCGTGGACACCTGGCAAGCACCAAGCTACGACAACTGGACCCTGACCCGCCGCGAACTGCTCAACCCTGACAGCACGGGTTCTGGTGTGTACTTGCTGGGCCTCACCGCCCCCACCACCAGCAGTTGGCTGGCCGGTGACCTGGTGGAAGTGTTGCCGCGCAATTGTCCGTGGACGATCGAACATTTCCTCGATGGCCTGGGCATTGACGGTCGCGCCACGGTTGCGCTCGGTGGCCTGTCACAACCGCTGGAGCAAGCCCTCGCCAGTCGACAACTGCCGGAAAACAGAGCTCACCTGGTCGGCCTGCATGCCCAGGCGCTGGTGGATGCGCTGGTGCCCTTGGCCATGCGCGAATACTCCATCGCCTCGATCGCCGCCGATGGCGTACTTGAACTGATCGTACGTCAGGAACTGCATCCCGACGGCAGCCTGGGCGTCGGCTCCGGCTGGCTGACCGAACACGCCCCGGTGGGCGGCACCATCAGCCTGCGCGTACGGCGCAACAGCGGTTTCCACCTGCCGGTCGAGCCAGTGCCGATGATCCTGCTGGGCAACGGCACCGGCCTGGCCGGGCTGCGCAGTTTGCTCAAGGCACGGATTGCCGATGGGCAGCAGCGTCATTGGCTGTTGTTCGGCGAACGCAATCGCGAGCATGACTATCTGTGTCGCGATGAGCTGGAAGAATGGTTGATTTCGGGCGATCTGGAGCGGCTGGACCTGGCGTTCTCGCGGGATCAGGCCGAGAAGATCTACGTACAGGATCGACTGCGCGAGTCGGCTGGGGAGTTGAAGAAGTGGCTGGCTGAGGGTGCGGTTATTTACATCTGCGGCAGCTTGCAAGGGATGGCTTCAGGCGTGGATCACGTGCTCAACGAAATACTCGGAATTGCAGAGGTTGACCGCCTGATCGAGCAAGGCCGCTACCGCCGCGACGTCTACTGACCCTCCTGTGTCTGATCGCTCCCACGCAGAGCGTGGGAACGATCAGCGCTGGCAAACCGTGCACCTACAAAACCGGCTGCAACTTCTGCTCAAACACCCCAACCCCATCCAAATCCCGCAACACCACACTCATCTCCCCCGTCTGCCCATCAATATTCACCTCACCAAAAAACTGAAACCCGGCAAACGGTGAGGTGTTCTGTGCCGGTGGTGCTTTCTCGAACACCACTTCCGGGCCAAAGGTCTTATCCAGCAAATCAGGCCCGAAACTCCCAGCATTCAAAGGCCCGGCGACAAACTCCCAGAACGGTTCGAAATCCTGAAACGCCGCACGGTCCGGATGGTAATGGTGCGCGGCGCAGTAATGTACATCCGCCGTCAACCAGACAAAATTGCGCACCTGCTGCGCCCGCAGAAAACCCAACAATTCGGCGATTTCCAGTTCACGCCCCTGGGCCGGACCCGGATCGCCATTGGCCACGGCTTCCCAGCGCGCCACACCGGGGCTGACCTCACCATCCGGTACGCCGAGGCCAATCGGCATATCAGCAGCGATGACTTTCCACTGGGCATTGGAGGCCTTCAACTCACGCTTGAGCCAGTCCAGCTGTTCACGTCCGAGGAACGCTTTAGCGGCCCCCAGGTTGGCGTCATTCGCCCCGCGATAGCTGCGCATATCGAGCACGAACACATCGAGCAACGGACCGTAACCGAGCTTGCGATAAATCCGCCCGCCGCCATCGGCGCTCTGCAACCGCATCGGTGCGTATTCGAGCCAGGCCTGACGCGCGCGATCGACCAGGCTGTGGATATCTTTGCTCTTGTAGCGATCATCCAACTGCTTGCCCGGCGACCAGTTGTTCACCACTTCATGGTCGTCCCATTGCCAGATCTGCGGGACCTCGGCGTTGAAGCGGCGGATGTTTTCGTCCATCAGGTTGTAGCGGTAATTGCCGCGATAGTCGTCGAGGGTTTCGGCGACTTTGCTCTTGGCTTCAGTGGTGATGTTGCGCCACACGCGGCCGCTCTCTGTGGTGAGCTGCGCAGGTATGGGACCGTCGGCGTAGATGGTGTCGCCGCTGTGGATAAAGAAGTCCGGCAGGCGCAAACGCATGGCTTCGTAGATGCGCATGCCGCCGATGTCCGGGTTGATGCCGAAGCCCTGGCCGGCAGTGTCGCCACTCCAGACGAAACGGATGTCGCGACGGGTTTGCGGCACGCTGCGCAGATGGCCGAACCAGGGTTCGCTGGCGACGCCGCTCTGGGCGTCTTCGAAGTGCACGCGGTAGAAAATCGCCTGGTCGGCGGGCAGGCCAGTGAGTTCGACGCGGGCAGTGAAATCGGTATTGGAGACGGCCAATGGCGAGACAAAACGACGGGGGTTGCTGAACAGGCTGCGGGTGTCCCACTCCACCACCATTCGCGCCGGACGATCACATCGGCTCCAGATCATCGCCCGATCGCCCAGCACGTCGCCAGACTGCACGCCATCGGTGAGTTGCGGACGATCCTTGACCGAGGCAATCACCGCCGGCGCCAGGCCTGGCAACAACAGCCCGGCACCGACGGCTTGTATGACACGACGGCGACCGAGGTCGAATTCGCTCATGGTGCTCTCCCTGAAAAAGGAAAACTAAAACACGGCTGGATGACTCAGACATGACACAGAAATCTGCCAATGCAGCAGATCCCTTGTGGGAGCGAGCCTGCTCGCGAAAGCGGTCTAACAGCCAACATATTTGTTGAATGTCAGTCCGTCTTCGCGAGCAAGCTCGCTCCCACAGTATCCGGCGGCTAGGCGGGCGGATCCAGATTATCCAGCACCCGATTCACCGCCAGTTCTCCCAACATGATCGACTGCTGAATCCCCAACATCGTGTTGCATTGCGATCCTTGCAGATACCTCGCGAAGTCACTTGCCATGACGTTCGCTGATGCCAGCGATTCACAGGCGTATTCCAGCAACGTCCGGTTGTCGGTTTCGGGGGCAATGAAGAAGATTTTGCTGGGTGTGCGCTGGGTCTGGTTGATGGTTGCAGTGTTGGGATCGGATGGAGCGGCCGGATCGGTATCCGGCGGGTTTGGCGTAGGTTTGAACATTATTTGGGGTCCTATACGTGAGAGCTACCACCGCCTCTCTACTAATAAGAAGAGGTGGGAGCTGTGCGCAGGTTAGTAGACCGGGGACCCAGGAAGCCGGCGCGCCCGAGGGCGCCCTACGCACAGCCACCATAAAGTACAGGGATGGGATACCTGACTGTCTGATGCGCTATACGCCATGGGAAACCACGGGCTACTAAACCCGATCACTGATGGGCAGTGACGAGAATCAAGTTACCGACGACCCTCAAGGCGCACAAGCCGGCGGATTCTGGCGCAGTTGTAGGCAACGACGCAACGTCGTGTAGCCCCAGGACGACGGCATTTTGATGCAAAACATCGCGGCTCCCGGCCCTATCAAGAAATAGGAAATTTCAGCGCCAAATTTGGGAAGCGTCCTAACGCCAGCCCTGAGCGAGTCAAGTAGGTTCAAGGCTTCCCAGCCACACTCAGAACAGGACGCCTATGGCTCGCAACAAGGACATCCCCCAAGTCTGGGAGCATGGCGGTGGTGGCGGCGGATCGGGCATCGGATACCGTTACCTGAGAGACATGACCCCAACCGAGCTCGCCGAGCGTGAGGCGAGGCGAGGCAAAAGGCCTACGACGACATGCTCGCCCGGCAACAGGCTTATGAAGATCGCATCTTCAAAGAAGTCGAACAGAGCAAACCGTTCGCCACACGAGGCTGCGTATTCGCCAAAAGCTGCAACCTCCCCGACGGCGTCATCAATCACGACAACCCCGCCGGTTTTGTCCCCGTCGAGAAACTGGCTGACTACGGGTTGTGGGCCGTGCTTGGCACCGGCGCAGCAATCACCGCCGAAGGGAGTCCCTTGAAACTGGTGGGGGCTCAGCAACAGGCGGTGCCATTGCCCAACGTCTCGGCGGTTCTCTTGCACTGCGTCTACTAACAGGATCAGCCGTTGTGGCGACTGGTGCAGCGGTCGGGACAGTTGCGCTATTAATGCCGGACACCAGCCTTTCACCCGACAGCGCCTTCTACAAAAACGAGCAATACGCGGCGCTGGAGGCGGGGCGAACCCGTGTGCGCATCAACGTGAAGACATTGCCGGATAGCTCAGTCAACGCTTACGGCTTTTACACAGGCGGGAAAAAAGACTGGGAGTTTGTCCCGGTTATCAAGGCCACTCAAGAAGGCGAGAAGTTTGTTGCTGACATCGGTAACGGGATTGGCCTGACTTGGACGCCAGCAGCGAATCCAGACGTTGTACTAGGAATTCCTGCATTGGAAGCGCCCAGCAACTACCGTCTGTATGGGTGTACCCGCCCACCGAGCAAGCCAATAAAGCACTAGTGAACCCCGAGCATCCGCCCGAGTATCAGGATGCGATCATCTGGTTCCCTGCAGATGCTGGACTTGAGCCGATCTATATTGTTCTGAGTGTGCCTGGAGACTACAAATACCGCCCTGCTCCTACGACACTCCCGGCTTTTCCAGATATAAAACCTGCTCCGTTAAAAACTTCAGTGCGTGGTGGTGGTAAAAAACGTCGGCGATGGAAAGATCCCTCAGGAAGGATTTATGAGTGGGACTCGCAACATGGCACCGTTGAGATGTACACCAAGCAAGGAAAACACCTTGGGGAGTACGACCCGCAAACAGGGGAGCAAACCAAGCCAGCTGACCCGTCTAGGAAAGTAGAAAAATGAAACACGTAATAGAGGTCTTCGACAGACACAGTGAGGAACTTCTCCTGAGTGTGGAAATACCCAAAAGCCGTCACGAAGAGCTAGCAAAACTAATGGATTGGCAAACACCAGAGGATGAGTTTGATGGCTACGACCTTTCTCCAGAACAAGTGCAAACACTTGAAACCTGGACTGGCAAGATCCTGGGAGACGCAAACCACATCGTGCAGTTGGTGTGCGTTGATTGATTTACTCCACCGCCATGAAATACGAACTGAAGTTTCAGATTTACGGAATACCTGAAAACGATGACTTGGCTGTATTCGAGATGGATTTGTCCCGGTCCATTACAACGGATGCCCTGAAGCCAATAATGGCTTGGCATGAAGAAGAGGATGCCATGGCAAGCCATCGACTATCCGCCAAGCAGGTTACAGCCATTGAGAATCTCGCAATGATTGAACTCCCCAAGGAACTAATGCTGTATCTCAGCAGCTGCGAGTGAGCCTTGAATGGCGCGCAACTCAGGGCCTGGATTTAAAAAAAAATGCAGCATGGCGACGTTACCGGGACATGACACAGAAATCTGCCAACACAGCAGACCCTTGTGGGAGCGGCGGTGCGGCGATCCGACTTGCTCGCGAAAGCGGTCTAACAGCCAACATAATTGCTGAATGTCAGTCCGTCATCGCGAGCAAGCCCGCTCCCACAGGGTTGGGTGTCAGGCCTTGGCTGGCTCCAGCGCCAGCTCAACGACTTCCGGCCGCTTGAGCACCGCATACGCCACCGCCGTCAGCAAACTCCCGGCCACAATCGCCAGCAAATACAACAGCGCATGGTTGATCGCATTCGGGATCGCCAGTACGAACAACCCGCCGTGCGGCGCCATCAGTTTGCAGCCGAAATACATCGACAACGCCCCCGTCAGCGCACCACCGGCAATGCTCGCCGGGATCACCCGCAGTGGGTCTTTCGCGGCAAACGGAATCGCGCCTTCGGAGATGAAGCACAACCCCAAAACCAACGCGGCCTTACCGGCCTCGCGTTCAGCCTGGGCGAACTTGCGTCGGGCAATAAACGTGGCGATGCCGAGCCCAATCGGCGGCACCATGCCGGCCGCCATGGTCGCGGCCATCGGTGCATAACTTTGCGACGCCAGCAGCCCCACCGAGAACGCATACGCGGCTTTGTTGATCGGCCCGCCAAGGTCGACGCACATCATCCCGCCCAGCAATACACCGAGCAGAATCGCGTTGGTGGTGCCCATGCTGTCGAGGAAGTGCGTGAGCCCTGCGAGCATCCCCGCCACCGGTTTACCGACCACGTAGATCATCACCAGACCGGTGAACAGACTCGCCAGCAACGGGATGATCAGAATCGGTTTCAGCGCCTCAAGACTTTGCGGCAAGCGCGCATAACGATTGATCGCCTGCGCCGCGTAACCGGCGATGAAACCGGCAATGATCCCGCCGATAAAACCGGCGCCCAGGGTGCTTGCCAGCAGACCGCCAATCATCCCCGGCGCCAGGCCCGGACGGTCGGCGATCGAGTAGGCGATGTAACCCGCCAGCAGCGGCACCATCAGCTTGAACGCGGTCTCGCCGCCAATCTGCATCAATGCCGCCGCGAGCGTGCCCGGCTCCTTGAACGCCGTAATGCCGAACACGAACGACAAGGCGATCATCAGACCGCCCGCCACCACCATCGGCAGCATGAACGACACGCCCGTCAGCAGGTGTTTGTAGACGCCACTTTTCTCTTGCTTGGCCGGGCCTTTGGCACCGCTCGAAGCGGTTTCCTGCGTGCCTTCGGCCAACGCTTTGTTCAGCGTCGCCTCGGCCTGTTTGAGGGCGATGCCAGTGCCGCAACGGTAAATCTTCTTACCGGCAAAACGCTCGGTGGCGACTTCGATATCGCAGGCCAGCAGCACTACGTCCGCATCGGCAATCGCCGCTGCACTCAGCGGATTGCGCGCACCGACCGAGCCCTGGGTTTCCACTTGCAGGTCGTAGCCCAAACGCTTGGCCGCTTGCTGCAAAGCCTCGGCAGCCATGAACGTGTGAGCGACGCCGGTCGGACACGCGGTAATCGCGACCAGGCGCGGGGCGTTTTTTACGGGGGCGGCAGGCTCGACCACAGCTTCGGGGGCAACGTAAACCTGAGCCTCTTCAGCACCGCGACGCAGCACCGCTTCAACCTCTTGCAGGGCTTGCGCCGGGGTACTTTGGAACACCCGCTTGCCGACGAATCGCGACATATCCACCGGCGCACTGGTCACCAGCAACACCCACTCGGCCGCCTCGATCGTGGCCGCCGACAATTGGCGTTCAGGGTGCGCGGCATCGTTGACTTCGACACTGGTGCTCCAGCCCTGACGCTGGGCCGCCGCATCAAGCAAACGGGCACACAGCACACTGGTGACCATACCGTTCGGGCAGGCCGTAACAATGGCTAACTTCATGACAAACCCTCTTATTGTTCTGTCAGGGTGCGTATGCGCACGCCCTGTTCGAGCCGCGCCAACTGCGTGGCGTCGCCAATACCGAAACCGATCTGGGTGACCGCCATCGCGGCAATCGCCGTGGCGGTGCGCAAGGTCTGTTCCGGCGTGTCGGCGCTGAGCAAACCGTGGAGCATGCCGGCCAGCAACGAATCGCCTGCGCCCACTGTGCTGACGACACTGACCTTGGGCGGCGTGGCATGCATCGCCGAGCCGACACTGAACCAGTTCACGCCATCGGCGCCGTCGGAGATCACCACGTGCTCGATGCCTTGAGCGTGCAAGCGGCTCGCGGCGTGCGCTTGCGCCGCCACCGAAACCACCTCGCAGCCGAGCGCGTCGGCCAGCTCTTCGGTATTGGGTTTGATCAGCCACGGACCAGCCTTGAGCGCCGCCCGCAAGGCTTCACCACTGGTGTCCAGCGCCACGTTCAAACCGAGATTTTTCAAACGCACAATCAACGCCTGCAACCACTGAGGACTGATGCCTTGGGGCAAGCTGCCGGCAACGACGACCGCGTCATGATCGGGTGCAATCTGATCAAGTCGATCAAGCAATGCCTGTTGCGCGGCTTCACTCACCAAGGGTCCGGGACCGTTGATGTCGGTGATGCGCCCATCGCTTTCCGCCAGTTTGATGTTGCTGCGCGTCTCACCGGGAACACGGATGAACGCGTCGACAAACCCGCGTTTGGCGAACAGGGTTTCGAACGCCTGGAGGTTGTCCTCCCCGAGGAAACCGCTGACCGTGAGCTGATGCCCGAGGTCCGCCAGCACTTGTGCCACGTTCACGCCCTTACCGGCGGCATGCGTGTGCATCTCGTCGCTACGGTTGACTTGGCCGGGGGCAAGTAGCGGCAACTGGACGGTGAGGTCCAGCGCCGGGTTGAGGGTCAGGGTCAGGATCTTGGCCATTACAGGGCCTCCACTAATGCGCGCACTTCATTGGCGCTGCCCACGGCCAAGGCCTGCTGGGCAAGGATTTGGGTCTGGGCCAGGCTGAGTTCGCGAACCCGCGCCTTGACCTCGGCAATGCTGCGACCCGACACACTGAGCTCGTCCACACCCAGTCCGACCAGCACCGGCACCGCCAGCGGATCAGCCGCCAACTCGCCGCACACGCCGACCCACTTGCCGTGGGCATGCGCCGCGCGCACGGTGATGTCGATCAGTTGCAGCACCGCCGGGTGCAAGCCGTCAGCCTGGGCCGACAAGGTCGGATGACCACGGTCGATGGCCAGGGTGTATTGGGTCAGGTCATTGGTGCCGACGCTGAAGAAGTCGACCTCTTTGGCCAGCACCGGCGCCAGCAATGCAGCCGACGGCACTTCAATCATGATCCCCAGTTGCAGGTCTGCAACCGGAATTTCCAGACGCAGCCGTTCGGTCATGTCCCGAGCCTGGCGCCATTCATCGACGCTGCCGACCATGGGAAACATAATCCGCAGCGGACGGTTGTCCGCCGCACGCAGCAACGCGTGCAATTGCGCTTCCATGATGTGCGGACGTTGCAGAGTCAGGCGAATGCCACGCACGCCGAGGAACGGGTTTTCTTCTTTGGCGATCGGCCAATACGGCAGCGGTTTATCGCCACCCACATCGAGAGTACGAACCACCAGCGGCCGACCGGCCAGGCCATCGAGTACACGACGGTATTCAACCTCTTGGGTCGCTTCGTCCGGCGCTTGCGAGTGGGCCATGAAAATCAGTTCGGTGCGCAGCAGGCCAATGCCTTCGGCGCCCTGCTCCACCGCGCTGGTCACGCCGGCGCTTTCGCCGATGTTGGCGAACACTTCGACTGCATGGCCGTCGGTGGTCAGTGCCGGCTGATGACGTTGTTCGGCAGCCGCTTTCAGACGCAGCTCGCGGGTGTCGCGCTCTTCGGTGGCGCGCTGCAAGGTCGCCGCGTCGGCGTCCACGTGCAGGCGGCCGCGTTGGCCATCAATCAGCAATGGCGTGCCCGGCGCCAGCAGCAACACGGCCGGGCCGGCGCCGACCAGCGCTGGAATACCAAGCGCTCGGGCGACAATCGCACTGTGCGCGGTAGCACCGCCACGGGCGGTGAGGATGCCGGCGACGCGGGCGGGGTCAAGACGGGCGACATCGGATGGACCGACTTCATCCATAACCAGAATGTACGGTTGCTCAGGCTCGCTCGGGGTTTCGACGCCACTCAGTTGCGCCAGCACTCGACGGCCGATGTCGCGTAAGTCGGCGGCGCGCTCGGCGAGCAAGGCGTCCTGCAGCGATTCCTGTTGTTTGGCCGCCGCTTCAATCACCGCCATCCACGCCGCTTCGGCGCTTTCGCCCTGCTTGAGACGGGTGTCGACGTCATCGGTCAATTCCGGGTCGTCGAGCATTTCCTGGTGGGTGATGAAGATCTCGCGAATGGCCTTGGACTTGCTGCGTTCAATCAGGCCTTCGATGTCGCGACGCACGTCCGCCAACGCCTGTTGGAGACGCGCGCGCTCGATGGCGGCAGACTCACCGCGCAGCGGGTACTCAATGGTTTGCAGCACTTGAATGTGCGCCGGGCCGATGGCGATGCCCGGTGCAGCGGCGATAGCCTGAACCAGGCTGCCGGAGGCTGGCGCGAGGACCACTTCGGCCACATCGGCAATCACTTCGCGCTGCTGGCTCACGGCTGGCAGCGGCTCGACTTCTTCACCGAGGCCTTCTTGGATGGCGGCCAGCAAGGCTGGCAAGGCATCGGCGGCGATGCTCGGTTCGGCGACAAATTCCAACACCTGACCGCGACGAGCACCGAGGCTGAGCAGTTTGCTCAAGCTCTTCACCGACACGGCGCTGTCCTGGCCATCGACGATGCGAACGCGGATTTCGCCTTCAAAACTTTTCGCCAGTTGCGCGAGGATCTTCGCCGGGCGCGCGTGCAAGCCGTGGGCGTTGGCCAAGGCGATGCGAGCGCTCGGCCAATCCGCCGGCAGCTCACCGCCCAGAACTTCGAGGACTTTACGGCTGCTGGTGGCGCGGCCCAATTCGTGGCCGCGACCTTCAATCAGCAACGCACAAAGACGCTCGAGCAAGGCCTGATGGGCTTCACCGAGGCTGGCCAGGCAAAACAGACCGCTGAGCGGCTGGCCGAGGTAACGCATGGGTTTGTCCGGCGTGACGAAGGCCAGGCCCGGACGCTTGACCGTTTGCTCGCTGTGCAACCACCACAGGCCATCGCCCAGTGGCAACGCATCGACCTGCTGCAACACGGCGGAGAAACCATTGCTCACACAATCGGCCTGACGCAGCAAACGTGCACCGCGCCAGACCAGCTCTTCGAAGTCATCGGCGGATACACCGAGGCCGATCATCTGTGCATCCAGCGCCAGTTCCTGCGGCGCGCCTTGCAACAGTTTCAACAAAGCTTCGGCGGAACTGGCGCGGCGCAGCGCCTGGCCCAGGTCGGTTTCGCCGAGGGCGCGGGTCAGCAGTTGCAATAGACGCAGGTGTTCGTCGGATTTGGCTGCAATACCAATCGCCAGGTAGACGATCTGACCGTCGCCCCAGTCCACGCCCTCAGGGAATTGCATCAGCCGCACGCCGGTGGAAAACACCTGATCGCGGGTTTCCGGCGTACCGTGGGGGATGGCAATACCTTGACCGAGAAAGGTCGAGCCCTGGGCTTCGCGCGCCTGCAACCCGGCGAGATAACCCTCGGCCACCAGGCCATCGGTGACCAGATGCTGCGCCAGCAGGTGCAACGCTGCGGACTTATCCACAGCCGATTGGCCCATGGATATCTGCTCTATGGTGAGCTCGAGCATGCTTTCTCCTTTTTGGCGCCTTGTGACGCCAGGTATTGTTTTGAATGATTCAGCTTAGGCGCTTAGGCACACCTTTTCAGGGGCAGTTTTGGCGGTTTCGCGGCAGAACCGGCAAAGGAGCCTATAACGTAGAAAATACGCTTGCTGAAACGTTTAATCTAGAATGATTGGCACGTTACTCGATAATGTCTCATCCTTGAAGCCCAATTGTCGGATGCGTCGCGACGATGGTCGTCTGCCTTTATCGGGTAGGATTGGCGAAAATGTCGAGGCTAGCTCGAAAAAACAAGGAAAACCCGGGTTGAAACTCAGTGATATCGCCCAGTTGGCCGGTGTGTCCGTTACCACCGCCAGCTATGTCATCAATGGCAAGGCAGAACAACAACGTATCAGCAGTGCCACCGTCGAGCGCGTGCGCGCGGTCGTCGAGCAACATGGCTTTACGCCCAACCCCCAGGCTGCCGGGCTGCGCAGTCGGCATACCCGAACCCTGGGTTTCATTCTGCCGGACCTGGAAAACCCCAGTTACGCGCGAATCGCCAAACTGCTGGAACAAGGCGCCCGGGCTCGTGGCTATCAGCTGCTGATCGCCAGTTCCGACGATGCACCGGACAGCGAACGGCAATTGCTCAAACTGTTCCGGGCCCGGCGCTGCGATGCATTGATCGTTGCCAGTTGCCTGCCGGCCGGCGATGACAGCTATCGCCAATTGCAGGCCAAGGGCATTCCGATCATCGCGATCGACCGGGTCATGGAGTCTGAGCATTTCTGTTCGGTGATCAGTGATGACCGCGAGGCCAGCCTGCAACTGACCCGCAGTCTACTGGACCCGCTGCCCAAGCAGATCGCACTGATCGGCGCACGCCCCGAATTGAGCATCAGCCAGGAGCGTGCGGGCGGTTTCAAAGAAGCGTTGGCCGGGTTCAAAGGCGAAGTGCTGATCGAACACGGCGAATCATTCAGCCGTGAGTGCGGCAAACAGTTGATGGAAGAACTGCTACAGCGTCTAGGTCATTTGCCGGATGCGCTGGTGACCACGTCCTACGTGCTGCTTCAGGGCGTATTCGATGCCTTGCACGACTTCCCGCTCAAAACCCGCCCGCTGCGGCTCGGCACCTTCGGCGACACGCAGCTGCTGGATTTCCTGCCGCTGCCGGTCAACGCCATGGCCCAGCAGCATCAACTCATCGTCGACAAGGCCCTCGAACTGGCCCTGGCCGCCATCGAGCAATCGGATTACCGACCCGGCGTGCAGGCCATCGCGCGGACCTTCAAGCAGCGTATTCGCCAGGACTGAACCGTGGAGCTGATCGACAGCCACACTCATCTGGATTTTCCGGACTTCGACGAGGATCGCACGGCGTTGTTGGCCGAGAGCCGCGCCCTCGGAGTGCGGCGGATGGTGGTGCTGGGGGTTTACAACGCCAACTGGCAGCGCGTCTGGGATCTGGTGCAAAGCGACCCCGATCTGTATGCGGCGTTCGGTTTGCATCCGGTGTATCTGGATGATCATCGTCCCGAAGACCTGACGGCACTCGGCGACTGGCTGAGCCGTCTAGCGGGCCATCGACAGTTGTGCGCGGTGGGCGAGATCGGTCTGGATTACTTTATCGAAACCCTGGACCGTGAACGTCAACAGGTACTGTTCGATGCGCAACTACAACTGGCGGCGGACTTCAATCTTCCCGCGCTGATTCATGTGCGACGCAGCCACGCGGCGGTGATTGCCACGCTTAAACGGTTTCGCTTGAAACGCGCGGGGATCATTCATGCCTTCGCCGGCAGCAAAGAAGAAGCCCGCGAATACATCAAGCTCGGTTTCAAACTGGGCCTGGGCGGAGCCGCGACCTGGCCTCAGGCGTTACGCATGCATCGTGTGCTTGCCGAATTGCCGCTTGAATCGGTGGTACTGGAAACCGATTCTCCGGACATGGCGCCCGCCATGTTCCCCGGACAACGCAACAGCCCGGCGCATCTGCCGGCGATCTGCTCGGCATTGGCCGGGATCATGGCGATCAGCCCTGAACAATTGGCCGATGCCAGCACTGCCAATGCCTGTGAGCTGTTCAACTGGTAATCAGTCGGCGTAGGCCTTGGCGGCTTCCAGCGTCAGCGTCATGTGTAGCCGGTGCCGGGCAAACCGCATGACGGCGAAATAGACGAGAATCGCCAACAGCGAAAAATTCAGCTGCTCCACGACGCTGAACATCCCGATCCACTCCAACACCAACGCCACCAGCAACGCGGTGCAAACCATGACCAACGTGCTCGCCCGCAGTAATGCCAGGGAGTCGAGGGACTTGAAGCGCTTGATCTGTTTCGGATCGTTCAGTTGCAAGGCTTTCTGGCAGTGGGAACATGCGAACGCTTCGTTGATCGCAATGGCGTTGAGTTGCCAGGGTTTGAGCAGGAGTGTGCTCGCGCAATGAGCGCAATGACCCTGGATTCCAATCGTTGCAGCAGACATAACCGAGCCTCCTCAGGGCGGGTCCAAGTGATTGATCTTCCTACATTGAAGACCAAAAACCAGACGGCGGAGGAAAACCGGACATTGCCTACCTGAGGAGGGAACAAATACTACAGACAGAGCACACATACCTGTGGGAGCGGGCTTGCTCGCGAAGGCTGATCAACATTCAACATAGATGTCGCCTGTCAGGCCGCTTTCGCGAGCAAGCCCGCTCCCACATTTTTTTTGCGCCGCAGAGTTCTTTAAACCCGGAACGCGCTGATCAGCTGCTTCAACTCCACCACCTGGGCCGACAACGCACGACTGGCGTCTTCGGTCTGGTGTGCACCTTCGGCGGTACGCTCACCGGCGCGGTTGATCTCGACAATATTCTGGTCGATGTCATGGGCCACGGCGGTCTGCTGCTCTACCGCAGCGGCAATTTGCTGATTCTGATCGACGATCATGCCGACGGCACCGAGGATGTTTTCCAGCGCTTGCTGAACCTTTTCCGACTGCCCCACCGTGCCGTTGGCCATCTGATGACTGGTACCCATCGCCTTCACCGCAGCGCCGACACCACTGTGCAGCTTGGCGATCATCTGCTCGATTTCCTCGGTCGATTGCTGGGTGCGCTTGGCTAGTGTCCGGACCTCGTCCGCCACCACCGCAAAACCACGGCCCTGCTCACCGGCCCGAGCGGCTTCGATGGCCGCGTTGAGGGCCAAGAGGTTCGTCTGTTCGGCGATGCTCTTGATCACCTCCAGCACACGGCTGATGGACTGGCTGTCGCTGGCCAGCTGATTGATCACCAGCACCGACTGATCGATCTCACTGGCCAGTGCAGCGATGCTGCCCTGCTGGGATTCCACCAGCCCGCGACCGCTGATGGTCTCGTCATTGACGCTATGAGCGCTGCTGACCGCTGCCGCGGCACTGCGTGCAACCTCAAGGGACGTGGCGGACATCTGGTTCATGGCCGTGGCGACCTGCTCGATCTGCGTGCGCTGCCCCGCCACCGCCTGGTTACTCTGGGCGGAAACGTTCTCCACCTGCCCGGCCTGGCGCTCGACCTCAGTGACGGTCTGGCCGACCCGCTCGATCAGGTCATGGATTTTCTTCACGGTGCCGTTGAACACCTCGCCCAACTCGCCCAGTTCATCGCGGCTGTTGGCGCTGAAGGTTACCGTCATGTCGCCGGCCGCGACCTTGTCCATCACCGCGCCAAGACGCTTGAGGGTGGTGCGGGTCGAGGCGTAGAAGCCGCCGTAGAGGTAAAAAATCAACACAAACACCACCGACAGCGCCACGGCCTGCAAGACCATGTGGGTGCGGTTCTGCTCCAGTCGCTGTTGTAACTGGGCGCCGAGAAACTTCAGGGTGGCTTCGTTGAGTTGGTAGGTCTGGTCCATCAGGCCCGTGACCTGATCGTAAAAGCCCTGCCACGGCGCATCGAGCGTGTCGGCCATTACCACCTGTTCTTCGAACAGTTCACTGGCCTTTTTCAACGATGCCTTGCTGTTATCGGCCTGAGTGGCCAGGGTTTCCCGTGCCGCTTTGCTGGAGCCCAGCGCGTCCTGCAACTTCAGGGCATATTCGGCGTGCAGTTTTTCGATCTGCGCCAGCAACTCATCAAAACGGGTACTTGATGCCGAATTGAGAAAGCCCTGCCCCAACGAAAAAGAGCCCATCGCCCGGCCTTCGCCCAGAAGCTGGGTCACGGGCGGGGTGACATTGGTAATGAGTTCGCTCAGCTGGCGCATGTCGCTCTGGGTGTCGCGGCTCAGGCCGGCCTGACTGGCGATGATCTGGCTGAAAATTTGTGCGTTGCCGAGCAACTTGCCGATCATCGCGCTTTTGCTTTGCAGGGAGTTTTCCGTTTGCTGGGCCTTGAACGCGGCGATCATTTCATCGCGTTTGCCATCGAAAACCATGATTTGCTCAGCGTCCGCGGTCATCGCCGTCAGCCCTTGCAAACGGGTCAGCACACTTTGCCCCAGGGTACTGATCTGTGACTCGACATTGCCGGCCTTGCCGGACTGACCAAGGGTGACGTTGATCTGCACAAGGTTGTTCAGGGTTTCCAGATCGCGCCGTAACGTCAGGCTGCTGCCCAGCAGGTCGAGGCTTTGCAGTTCGACCCGGGTGCCCTGGAATTCTCGATAAGAATCGCGCACCAGATAGAAGTTGGTCACCAGCATCGGCACAAGGAACAGCACGCTGATCAGGCTGAACTTCATGCCAAAGCTCAGGCGGTTCATCAGCGCGACGGCGGGATAGAGCAAGCTCTTCACTGGAAGTCTCCCTTTGATTTCTTATTTTTATTGGCAGGCGCGGGTCGAGAGCAGATAGCCACTATTCGGCGCTGTCTCTGTATAGCTCAAATCGGCGGGAGGTTTTGTAACTTAAGGTTAACGACGGGGGGACGCGGTCTTGTAGCAGCTGGCGAAGCCTGCGTTCGGCTGCGCAGCAGTCGTAAATCCTGATCACGCGGTGAGTCAGATAAAACGCAGTGACTGAGTTGGCGACTGCTGCGCAGCCGGACGCAGGCTGCGCCAGCTGCTACAGAGGCCAGTGTGCTTACGGAAGGACGGTCCATAGCGCGAAACCGGCGTACCAGAGCACCGCCGCGCGCAGCAGCAGTTCCCAGATCCGGTCGAGGCTGTTGATGCCGTCAGGCCCGACCACCGGGGCCGGGATTTCACCGGCCACCAGCCCGACCTTCTCGATCAATTGGGCGGCGCTGATGTTCCAGTTCAGCAGCTCGTGCAGCATCACCCGGCTGACCGCGACAAAGTTGCCGACCAACGCAAAGCTCGCCGCCAGCAGACGCACCGGCACCCAGTCGAACGCATGACGCAGTTTTGCCGCGCGCTCGACCACGGCCGGGCTCTGCCCGTGCTCTTCGGCCAGGGCCAGCAGTCGATAGCTCAGGGCCGCGACCGGCCCCAGCAGGAAGTACCAGAAAATCACCGCGAAAAAGCTCTGATAAGCCTCCCACAGCAGATGCCCTTCGACCCGTTCCAGCAGTTGTTCACCGCTATCGGCGCAGATACCCACATCGCGGTCCGCTACATGAGCGGCCGCTTGCAGGTCTTCCCGGCGCCAGGCATCGCGAAACGGCCCGAGACCGGCCAGCAGATCACCGCGGCCGAGACTGTAAATCACCACCAGCAGATGCACCGGCAACGCCAGCAGACCGTAAGCCACCGGGTCCAATACCAGTAGCAGCAAACCCAGCAGTGCCGCTGGCAACAACACCAGTATCAGCAAAATCAACCACGGACTTTTCGCCAGACGCGGACTGACCTCAAGCTTGTTCAGCTCGCGAACCCATCCACCATCGCGCTGAACCCGATGGCGCAGGGCCGAGAACTTCTCGATCCAGACCGCCAACAGCAACACCAGAAAACTCATTGTTGTTCCTCTTTTGCCAGGGCCGCCCGATAGCGTGCCCAGTCGAACGCAGCCCCCGGATCGGTTTTACGCCCGGGTGCAATGTCGCTATGCCCGCAAATGCGCTGTGCGGTGATGGCCGTGAACGCGCTTTGCAGCTGCCGGGTCAGGGTCGTCAACGCTTGATACTGAGCGTCGGTGAACGGCAGATCATCCGTGCCTTCAAGTTCGATGCCCAAGGAAAAATCGTTACAGGTTTCCCGCCCTTCGAAACTCGAGACGCCGGCATGCCAGGCACGCTCAAGACAAGAGACAAACTGAGTGACGGTGCCGTCACGTTCGATCAGAAAGTGCGCAGACACTCGCAGGTCGGCGATCCCTTCAAAGTAAGGGTGCTCCGTGACATCCAGACGATTCTGGAAAAATTCCAGCACCTTGCCGGTAGCGAACTGCGCTGGTGGCAGACTGATGTTGTGGATCACCAGCAGGGAAATTTCGCCCGAGGGGCGCGCATTGAAGTTGGGCGAGGGGCAAATATCTACGCCCTGACACCAACCGCTCGCGGGGTCCAACTGCATACAGGTTCCTTCAACGACGACTGTGTAGGCGCCCAGTATGCCGCGATAGACCCTCGGGGCGCGATCACTTGCCGCGATTGAGGCGACGCAGATTGCCGATCACCGACTCCAGCGCCCGGTCGAACAGCAAGGTGTCGTCCAGCGCGCGCACCGCGCCACGACGCAATTCCAGCGCCAGACCGGTGCGGCTGCGCTCCAGCACTTTCATCCCGGTGCGATTGACGAAAATGTACTTGCCGGTGGCTTCAATGATCGCCGCCAGCTTGCAGCGAAGGGTGTTGTCCTCGTCTTCCTGAAACTCGACCCAGCACCCCAACCGCAGTTGATCGACCTGAAGCAAACCGGCATCGTCCTCCGGTAAACGAACTGACGCCGTTTCGGCCGGCCCTTCGTCCGCGGTTCGCAGGACGATTTCCTGCAGCACTTGGACCATTACCGGAGTATCGAGAGACTGTTCAAGCTTTTGCCCTGGACGTTCGAACAGTTGAACGTGCAAGGCTTCCAGCTCACTGAAAAATTCGCTGGTGGCGAACGGATCGAAGGCCGAACTGTTCAGCCCGTCGCGCAACGACTTGAGCAATCCAGGCACCAGCGCCAACAAGCGCAGACTCGCATCAGCCTCATCATGACGCTGCACGCTCCAGATCAGTTGCTCCATGGACTGCACATTGGCGTGCAACTCGGCCGACTGATCGCCGTGCTTGAGACAGGTCAGCAGCAGCACCTGGCTCCAGGCTTCCTGGACAAACACCACCACCCGTTGCGGCAATACTTTGCCTAACAAGGCCTGATTCAGCACCTGCTCGACGCGCTGGCGGGCCAGTTCAGTCCTGGCGCGGCCTTCTTCGGCGTCACGGGTACGTTGCTCCAGCAGCTCACTGCGACGGCGCTCATCGCTGGTGAAGGCGAGAAAATCCGCCAACAATTCGGAAAAGACCGCCGGATCATCGACAAAATCGTTCAGCAACCGTTGCACCACTTGCTCGATGCGCAGATACAGACTGTCGCGCTCATGGTCATCGAACTCACCCCAGCCCATGGCTGCGGTGGCGATTTCATTGAGCAGGCGTCGGGCCGGGTGACTGCTGCGGCTGAAGAAGCTCTTGTCGAGCACCGCCACTTTCAGCATCGGGATCTGCAGGCGGCCGATCAACGCCTTGAGCGAGTCCGGCAGGTTGCGGTCATCGAGGATGCATTCGAAGAGCATGGCGATCAGGTTGATCACGTCTTCGTCAGCCACCCCGACCACGCGTGACTTGCCACTTTTGACGCTGACCCGGGTCAGCAGTTGTTCGAGCTGGTTTCGCAGATCGAAGTCGTCCTGGGCTGCCGGCGCCGGCACGTATTGCTGCAAGTGCGAGAGCAGCCGCATTAGGTCACGGGTGGAAATCGGCTGTGACTGGGCACTGGCTTCCAGGGTTGGCGCGACACTGCCACGCACGTGAAACAGCAACTCCTGCAACGCCGCGAAGACTTCCTGCACGCTGTCGTCGATCGGCGGGCCACCGACGCGAGTGTTGGCCTGTGCGGGTTCAGTACCAACGCTGGCAGTCGCACGATCCGTGACCCGACGCGCAGGGGCGGGCTTAAGGTCAGGCAGAACACCGGTGGCGATCAGCAACTGATTGGCTTCGGCGTAGAGCTGATTGGCATCCCTGAGCACATAGCGCTCGAACAGTTTGAGGATGATCAGCTTAACCTTGATCTCCACCCCCAGGTTGCGCCCGGCCTGCAAAAAGTACTCGCAGAGCATCGCCGGCCCCATGGGATTGTGCTGATCGAGCAGTTCCCTGCCCAGCAGTGCGCTGAGTCGGGCGGTCAGTTGGTCCAGGGCGAATCCGTCGCGGTTCAGCACTTTGCTGACCATCGCCTCCACCGCCACGCTACGTTCCATGTCGTCATCGGGCAGCGCCACCGAATCGTCGAAGACCAACACCATGGGCAAGGCAGACTGAGTGATGTCGTACTGGGTGAGGCTGACAAAAGCCGCGAAGAATTGTTCGAGAAAGCCGCGTTCGATGTTTTTGCGCTTGAGGCGCAAGTCGCGCATGGCTTCGAAGAAGAGGTTCTGTTCGACGTCAATGCGGGCCCGGTCGGCCATTTCGAACAGCGTGTCGTCGGCGTTATCGAACAGTTCCTGCAAACCATGCCTGAGCTGTTGAGCGGCCTTGTCGCGAACCTGAAGCAGAATCACAGGCAGGCGGGCGAGCGGCGAGTGAGTCGCCTGGTCGGTAGCAACCTTGTGCAAAGGCACTACATTCCCGTCGTTGTGCATTCAGGCCTCCTGAAACGGTGAGTCTTCGAAGTCGTCAATCCAAATCCACGTCAAAGCCATGACGTCAAAAGCAAGGCGGATTATCTTGCAAAAGATGCCCCCTCTACCAGCAGACTCTGCGTTTCCCATTGAAATAGACGCTTATGGCAGACGCTGACTTAGTGCCGATTGCTCAGGCGAATCGACCAAATGCAGGTTTCATAGCGATGGGAACGCCTCTGATGCCTTGGGTTGCCCAGCGCCATGGCCCTATAATCGGGCCACTTTGTTTGTGGAGTCCGTTATGCCGAATCTACGTCTCGCCGATTTGACCGCCGAAATCGAAGCCAACGTGCGCCGTGCGTTGCTCGAAGACATCGGCAGCGGCGACATCACCGCACAGTTGATCCCCGCCGAACGCCTGGCCAAAGCCACCATCATTACCCGCGACGCTGCCGTCATCTGCGGCACAGCCTGGGTTGATGCAGTGTTTCGGCAACTGGATCCACGTGTTGCGGTGCACTGGCAGGTGCGCGATGGCGAGCGTGTGAAACCCAATCAGGTGCTGTTCCACCTCGAAGGCCCGGCGCGCTCACTACTGACGGGCGAACGCAGTGCACTGAACTTCCTGCAGTTGCTTTCTGGCGTGGCCACGCGCGCGCAGTACCTGGCGGATTACGTTGCCGAGACTCAGGTGAAGTTGCTCGACACCCGTAAAACCTTGCCGGGACTGCGTCTGGCGCAGAAATACGCCGTGACCTGCGGCGGGTGCCATAACCACCGCATCGGCCTGTACGACGCCTTCCTGATCAAGGAAAACCATATTGCCGCCTGCGGTGGCATCCCGGAGGCCATCAAAGCCGCGCACAAGATTGCCCCGGGCAAACCGGTGGAGATCGAAGTGGAAAGCCTGGAGGAGCTGAAGGAAGCCCTGGCGGCCGGTGCCGACATCATTATGCTCGATGAGTTGAGCCTGGATGACATGCGCGAAGCCGTGCGCCTGAACGGCGGCAAGGCGAAACTGGAGGCCAGCGGCGGTATCAACGAAAGCACGCTGCTACCGATCGCCGAGACCGGGGTGGATTACATCTCGATTGGTGCGATGACCAAGGATGTGAAGGCTGTCGATCTGTCGATGCGACTGAGCCTTTGATCGAGAAAACGTCCGTACCAAATGTGGGAGCGAGCCTGCTCGCGAAAGGGGTGAGTCAGGCGCCAATTACGTCGACTGACACGCCCTCTTCGCGAGCAAGCTCGCTCCCACAGTTCAGACCACCAGATTATTCATCTCGCAGTACTCTTCCCACTCGACGCCCAACACCTCGGCAGCCTCCTTGTGCAGAACAAGGCGCGCAACCTCGAACTCTTCAGGGGTTGAGGTGTACTTGAGCGTCAGTTCCCACGGCTGCAAGCCCTGAGACTCTGCCTCATCCTCGAATGCCCACTGGATCTGGTCTTTCTGATCGTCGGCGGGCAAGTCCTTGATCTCTTCGGCTAGCTGGGGCGATTCCAGCAAGTACTTCTTCAGCGCTTCTGCGTGTCTGGCTTCTTGGGTCAATTCTTTAACGGTCATGGCGTTCTCTTTGATCTGGGGAATGGAAGATGGATCTGGATCATCAAGGATCTCTCTGACGCAAAAAACCGTTTGAAGCCCGGTTTATCTGGCCTTCAGAACCATTCGGGATCATCTGAAAACAACGTGTCGCTCGTGCCCGAGACAGGAATCGAACCTGCGACCTTCGCGTTACGAGTGCGCTGCTCTACCAACTGAGCTACACGGGCAGTGGGCTAAACCTAGCACTGACTTTGGGGTCAGGCAACTTCATGACTCGTCTCATTTTTTTGCAGACAAAAAAATGCCCCGCAGCTTTCACTGCGGGGCATTTTTTATAACGTTGAAGCGGTCAGGCGTGGGGAGTGATTAAACGCCCGAAGCCTTGGCTGCTGCTACGTCTTTGATGGACAGCTTGATACGGCCGCGGTTGTCCACGTCCAGTACCAGTACTTCCACTTCCTGGCCTTCTTTCAGGATGTCGGTCACTTTCTCTACGCGAGCGTCGCTCAACATCGAGATGTGGACCAGACCGTCCTTGCCCGGCAGGATGTTGACGAATGCGCCGAAGTCGACGATGCGCTCAACCTTACCAACGTAGATCTTGCCGATTTCGGCTTCAGCGGTGATACCCAGAACGCGCTGACGTGCTGCTTCAGCCGCTTCCTTGGTTTCGCCGAAGATCTTGATCGAGCCGTCGTCTTCGATGTCGATCGAAGCCTTGGTCTCTTCACAGATCGCACGAATGGTCGCGCCGCCTTTACCGATGACATCACGGATTTTGTCGGTGTCGATTTTCATCGCGATCATGGTCGGAGCGTTTTCCGACAATTCGGTACGCGACTGGCCAATGATCTGGTTCATCTGACCGAGGATGTTCAGGCGCGCTTCCAGGGCTTGGCCCAGAGCGATCTCCATGATTTCTTCGGTGATGCCTTTGATCTTGATGTCCATCTGCAGCGCGGTCACACCTTTGGCGGTACCCGCTACTTTGAAGTCCATGTCGCCCAAGTGATCTTCGTCACCCAGGATGTCGGTCAGGATGGCGAACTTCTCGCCTTCTTTAACCAGACCCATGGCGATACCGGCAACCGGTGCCTTCATCGGAACGCCGGCATCCATCAGAGCCAGGGAAGCGCCGCAGACCGAAGCCATGGAGCTCGAACCGTTGGACTCGGTGATTTCCGACACAACACGAATGGTGTACGGGAACACGTCGGCAGCAGGCAGCATGGCTGCAATCGAACGACGGGCCAGACGGCCGTGACCGATTTCGCGACGACCAGCGCCACCCATGCGGCCACACTCACCTACCGAGAACGGAGGGAAGTTGTAGTGCAGCATGAACGGGTCTTTTCTCTCGCCTTCCAGGGTGTCCAGCAGTTGTGCGTCACGGGCGGTGCCCAGTGTTGCAACGACCAGAGCCTGGGTTTCGCCACGGGTGAACAGTGCCGAACCGTGGGTCTTAGGCAGAACACCGACTTCGATGTTCAAAGGACGTACGGTCTTGGTGTCGCGGCCGTCGATACGTGGCTTGCCGTTAACGATGTTTTCGCGAACGGTGCGGTATTCGATTTCGCCGAAAGCAGCTTTGACTTCGCTGGAAGAAGGCTGGCCTTCTTCACCGGACAGTTTGGCAACAACCTGGTCCTTCAACTCACCCAGGCGAGCGTAACGGTCGGCCTTGATGGTGATGGTGTAAGCCTGGGAGATCGCGTCGCCGAACTCGGCACGGATAGCGCCCAGCAGAGCGGTCGCTTCTGGTTGTGGAGCCCAGGTCCAGGTTGGCTTGGCCGCTTCGGCAGCCAGTTCTTTAACAGCGTTGATCACAACCTGGAACTCGTCGTGAGCAAACAGTACCGCGCCCAGCATCTGGTCTTCGGTCAGCTCTTTGGCTTCCGATTCAACCATCAACACGGCTTCCGAAGTACCGGCAACGACCATGTCCAGGCTCGAAGCTTTCTGTTGTTCGTAAGTCGGGTTCAGCAGGTAGCCGGTGCTTTCGTGGAACGCAACGCGGGCAGCGCCGATCGGGCCATCGAAAGGAATGCCGGAGATAGCCAGGGCAGCCGAGGTACCGATCATCGCAGCGATGTCCGGATCGGTTTTCTTGCTGGTGGAAACGACGGTGCAGACAACCTGCACTTCGTTCATGAAGCCTTCTGGGAACAGCGGACGGATCGGACGGTCGATCAGTCGGGAAGTCAGGGTTTCTTTCTCGGAAGGACGGCCTTCGCGCTTGAAGAAACCGCCAGGGATCTTACCGGCAGCGTAAGTCTTTTCCTGGTAGTGAACGGACAGAGGGAAGAAGCCCTTGCCTGGATCGGCTTGTTTGGCACCGACTACGGTCACCAATACGCTGACGTCGTCGTCAACGGTGACCAATACTGCGCCGGAGGCCTGACGGGCGATACGGCCAGTCTCGAGGGTAACGGTCGACTGACCGAACTGGAATTTTTTGATTACCGGGTTCACGGTGTCCTACCTTCTTTTGTGGCTCTTGGGGAACTTGTCTTCTTGCGAAATTCTTGGGCAACGCCGGGAATCGGCCCGACTGTCATTGTCCAGGTAAAGCAGGTATCCAGATAAAACTTGAGGCTGGGAGCCTGCCATGCGCCAGCGGGAAACCCACTGACGTACGACAGACAACCAACCTCTAGCGCAATCGCTTATTAGCGACGCAGACCCAGGCGACCGATCAGAGCCTGGTAACGACCCAGATCCTTGCCTTTCAGGTAGTCCAGCAGCTTACGACGCTGGTTTACCATGCGGATCAGACCACGACGGGAGTGGTGATCTTTACCGTTGGCCTTGAAGTGACCTTGCAGCTTGTTGATGTTGTGGGTCAGCAGTGCAACTTGCACTTCTGGCGAACCAGTGTCACCAACAGCTTGCTGGTAGTCAGCTACGATTTGAGCTTTTTCTTGAACGTCGAGAGCCATGAGGCAATCCTTTTATCAGGAAACTGTTTCAAAGAAACAGCTTCAACAGGCCAGGGACAAATCCCTGTATCTAAAAATGAGTAGTGACCGTGCCTGTTAACAGCCACCCTCGTCCCAGTTTGTGCAAAAGCTACTGCGCTCGGTAATCCTGCGTCAAAAACAGGCTCGGAATGCTCATTGACAGCAGTCAACTCCGCTTCCTCGCCTGTTTTTTCCTTGTCTTCCCTTCGCTCGTTACGCTTTTACACCAAACTGGTTCCGGTCATTCTGACCGAATCAGTCGACGTGGCGCGATGCGCCCGTCTTCGCTCACTTCACCGATACCGATGAAGCGACCATTGTGATCCTGTACCCGTACCATGCCGAACTTCGGTGCATCCGGGGCTCGTACCGGTTGGCCGTTAAGCCAGTAGAACGAGCTGTGCTCCGAGAACTGCAACAGTGGCCAATCCAGCAGGCCGCTGTCCGATGGCATCAGGAAGCGGTCGACCGCTTCGTTGCCGCCTTCGGCATGTACCGCTTCCAACTCTTCAAGCGTGACCGTCTGGGCCAGCGTGAAAGGCCCGGCCTGGGTACGTCGCAGTTCAGCAACGTAAGCGCCACAACCGAGTTGCTCACCGATATCCTCCACCAGGGTGCGGATATAGGTACCTTTGGTGCAATCCACTGCAAGCCGCGCAGTATCACCTTCAAAGGCCAGTAATTCCAAGCGCGCAATAGTAACAGAACGCGGTTCGCGCTCCACTACTTCACCTGCCCGGGCCAGCTTGTACAACGGCTGGCCATCACGTTTGAGCGCCGAGTACATGGGCGGTATCTGACTGATTTGCCCACGAAATTTCGGCAGCACCGCTTCAACATCGGCGCGACCAACGGTCACCGGGCGCTCCAGCAAAACGTCACCCTCGGCATCCGCCGTGGTGGTGGTCTTGCCCAGTTGCGCCAGGGTTTCATAAGCCTTGTCGGAATCGAGCAGGTATTGCGAAAACTTGGTGGCCTCACCGAAGCACAACGGCAACACGCCGGTGGCCAGCGGATCGAGACTGCCGGTGTGCCCGGCCTTCTCGGCGTTCAGCAGCCAGCGGACCTTCTGCAACGCCGCATTGGAGGTGAACCCCAGTGGCTTGTCGAGCAGGATGATACCGCTGACGTTACGACGGATACGTTTGACCTGAGCCACCGATTACTCCTTGGTGTCTTCGGCTTCTGCCGCAACCGGATGCTGATTGTCTTCAGCTACTGCACGTTCGATCAATGCCGACAGATGAGCACCACGCACGACGCTTTCGTCGTAGTGGAAGTGCAACTGCGGAACGCTGCGCAACTTCATTTCGCGAGCCAACTGCATGCGCAGGAAACCGGCGGCGGAGTTGAGCACCTTGATGCTTTGCGCGATGTCTTCAGCGTTGTCCTGACCCATCACGGTGATGAAGATCTTGGCGTGACCGACGTCACGGCTGACTTCAACAGCGGTAATGGTGACCAGGCCGACGCGCGGGTCTTTGACTTCACGACGGATCAGCTGTGCCAGCTCACGCTGCATCTGATCGCCGATACGTTGGGTACGGCTGTATTCTTTTGCCATGTCTTGTTACCTGTTACTGCCCCACGGTGAAACCCGAAGGGTCTGAAAGCGGCAAACGCCCGGCCTGACAAAAGCCAGACCGGGCGTTGCATTTAGAGTCCTGACGCTGCGCCGCGCATCTGCATGCGACGGCTCATCGTGGCCCTTGAAGTGCGCGAGTTAGAGGCTGCGAGCAACCTGAACCTTCTCGTAGACTTCGATCTTGTCGCCTGCTTTGACGTCGTTGTAGCTCTTGACGCCAATACCGCATTCCATGCCGGCACGTACTTCGGAAGCGTCATCCTTGAAGCGGCGCAGGGATTCCAGCTCGCCTTCGAAGATAACGATGTCTTCACGCAGTACACGGATTGGACGGTTACGGTGAACAACACCTTCGATAACCATGCAACCGGCGATCGCGCCAAACTTCGGCGAACGGAACACGTCACGCACTTCAGCGGTACCCAGGATGTTCTCGCGAACATCGCTGCCCAGCATACCGGTGAGGGCTTTCTTGACGTCTTCGATGATGTCGTAGATCACGTTGTAGTAACGCATATCCAGACCTTCCTGCTCGACGATCTTGCGAGCGCCAGCATCGGCACGCACGTTGAAGCCAAACAGTACAGCGTTGGAGGCCAGTGCCAGGTTGGCGTCGGATTCGGTGATACCACCGACACCGCCACCGACAACACGCACTTGCACTTCGTCGTTACCCAGGCCGTTCAAGGCACCGTTCAACGCTTCCAGCGAACCACGGACGTCGGATTTGAGGACGATGTTGAGCGTCTTCTTCTCTGCCTGACCCATGTTTTCGAAGATGTTTTCCAGCTTGCCGGCGTGAGCGCGAGCCAGTTTGACTTCGCGGAACTTGCCTTGACGGAACAGAGCCACTTCACGGGCTTTCTTCTCGTCCGACAGCACGCTCATCTCGTCGCCAGCGTCCGGGGTACCGTCCAGGCCGAGGATCTCGACAGGGATGGAAGGACCGGCTTCCTTGATTGGCTTGCCGTTCTCGTCGAGCATGGCACGTACACGGCCATAGTTCGAACCGACCAGCACCATGTCGCCTTGGCGCAGGGTACCGTCTTGAACCAGAACGGTTGCAACCGGGCCACGACCTTTGTCGAGACGCGATTCAACCACGACGCCACGGCCAGGAGCCGAAGGAGTCGCTTTCAGCTCCAGAACTTCAGCTTGCAGCAGAACAGCTTCGAGCAACTCGTCCACGCCAGTACCGACTTTCGCCGAAACCGATACGAACGGGGTGTCGCCGCCCCACTCTTCCGAAGTCACGCCGTGAACCGACAGTTCGCTACGGATGCGATCGAGATCAGCGCCCGGCTTGTCGATTTTGTTCACAGCAACCACCAGTGGAACACCGGCAGCCTTGGCGTGCTGGACCGCTTCAATGGTCTGCGGCATAACGCCGTCGTCCGCTGCAACGACCAGGATCACGATGTCAGTCGCCTTGGCACCACGAGCACGCATTGCGGTAAACGCAGCGTGACCCGGGGTGTCGAGGAACGTGACCATGCCGCGATCAGTTTCAACGTGGTACGCACCGATGTGCTGGGTGATACCGCCGGCTTCGCCAGCAGCTACCTTGGCACGACGGATATAGTCGAGCAGCGACGTCTTACCGTGGTCAACGTGGCCCATTACGGTCACGACTGGCGCACGGGAGAACGTCTCACCTTCAAACTTCAGGGACTCGGCCAGGGAATCTTCCAGGGCGGTGTCGCTGACCAGGGTCACTTTGTGGCCCAGTTCTTCGGCTACCAGTTGAGCAGTTTCCTGATCAAGCACCTGGTTGATGGTCGCTGGAGTACCCAGTTTGAACATGAACTTGATGATTTCAGCAGCCTTGACCGACATCTGATTGGCGAGATCGCCAACAGTGATGGTCTCGCCGATCTGCACATCACGCACGACAGGGCCTGTTGGGCTCTGGAAACCGTGTGCGTTGCGTTTTTTCAGCTTGGCCTTGCCGCGACCACCACGACGGAAGCCATCGCTTTCTTCGTCGGTAGTACGTGGGGCAACGCGTGGTGCAGGCGCTTTCTCTTTGACCGAGGCACGATGCGGAGCGTTTTTACGCTCGCCGTCGCCACCACCGCTGCGACGATTGTTATCGTCGGCACGTGGTTTATCCGGACGGCGCTGTTCGTTCTGCTTGTTGCGAACGTCAGCAGACGGTGCTGGAGCAGCGGCTACAACCGGTGCGCTTTCGCGTACTGGCTCGGCAACTGCAGCAGGCGCTGCAACGGCGTCGTTAGTAGCGGTTTGCGCAGCAGCAGGCTGGCGACGCGCTTCTTCTTCGGCGCGACGCTTGGCTTCTTCTTCAGCCTTCTGACGTGCAGCATTGTCTACTGCGCGACGTTCTTCCAGTTCGCGTTTGCGCTCGGCTTCGATTTCTTCCGGGCTGCGCTGTACGAAGACTTTCTTCTTGCGTACTTCAACGCTGATGCTTTTGCTGCCAGCAACACGCAGTGTACTGGTGGTTTTGCGCTGCAATGTAATCTTGCGCGGTTCTTCCACTTTCGCCTTGTGGCTGCTCTTCAAGTGAGTCAGCAAAGACTGCTTCTCACTATCGCTCACACCTTCATCGGCGGCGGTGTGCGGCAGACCTGCCTCACGCATCTGCTGCAACAGGCGCTCTACCGGTGTTTTGACCTCATCGGCCAGTTGTTTCACCGTGACTTGCGTCATGCACTTCTCTCCTCAGGCCGCGCCTAATTACTCGAACCAGTGGGCTCGGGCGGCCATGATCAACTTGCCGGCACGATCATCGTCAATGCCGTCGATGTCGAGCAGATCGTCAATAGACTGCTCGGCCAGGTCTTCGCGGGTAATTACGCCGCGCACCGCCAGTTCCATCGCCAAATCCTTGTCCATACCCTCAAGCGAGAGCAGGTCTTCGGCCGGATGGGCGTCTGCCAGCTTTTCCTCAGTAGCGATGGCTTTGGTCAACAAACGATCCTTGGCGCGAGCGCGAAGCTCGTTGACGGTTTCTTCGTCAAAGCCGTCGATGTTGAGCATTTCTTCCAACGGTACGTAGGCAATCTCTTCCAGGCTGGTAAAGCCTTCATCTACCAGCACCTGTGCCAGGTCTTCGTCGACTTCCAGCTCGTCGATGAAGTTGCGCAGGATGTCGCCGGTTTCTGCTTGCTGCTTAGCCTGGATGTCCGATTCGGTCATCACGTTCAGGGTCCAGCCAGTCAACTGGCTAGCCAGACGCACGTTCTGACCACCGCGACCGATGGCCTGAGCGAGATTGTCTGCGCCAACGGCGATGTCCATTGCATGGGCATCTTCGTCAACGATAATTGCCGCCACTTCAGCCGGCGACATTGCATTGATCACGAACTGAGCCGGGTTGTCGTCCCACAGGACGATGTCCACACGCTCACCGCCCAACTCACCCGACACTGCCTGGACGCGCGAACCGCGCATACCGATGCAAGCGCCTTGCGGGTCGATGCGTTTGTCCTTGGAGCGGACCGCGATCTTGGCGCGCGAACCCGGGTCACGGGATGCTGCCATTACTTCGATCAGGCCTTCAGCGATTTCCGGCACTTCGATGCGGAACAACTCGATCAGCATTTCCGGCGCGGTACGCGACAGGATCAGCTGCGGGCCGCGGTTCTCGGTGCGGATTTCCTTGAGCAGCGCACGCAGACGCACGCCAACCCGGAAGGTTTCGCGAGAGATGATATCTTCACGAGCCAGCAACGCTTCGGCGTTGTTGCCCAGATCGACGATCACGTTGTCGCGGGTCACTTTCTTCACGGTGCCGGAGATGATTTCTCCCAGGCGCTCGCGATAGGCATCAACGACTTGAGCGCGCTCGGCTTCGCGAACTTTCTGCACGATGACTTGCTTGGCAGTCTGTGCAGCGATACGGCCGAACTCGATGGATTCGATCTTTTCTTCGACTACATCACCAACCTGAGCACCAGGATGCGTTTCTGCAACCTTGCTCGGCCAGGTTTCGATGGCCGGATCGTCCAGGTCTGCTTCTTCGACGACCGTCCAGCGACGGAATGTCTCGTAAGCACCGGTGTGGCGATTGATTTCCACACGCAGATCAACTTCGTCCTCGAAACGTTTTTTGGTAGCAGTGGCCAGAGCCAGCTCCAGCGCTTCAAAAATTACGTTTGCCGGTACGCCCTTTTCATTGGATACCGACTCAACAACCAGCAGTACTTCTTTGCTCATCGTACGCCTCGCCTTTCGCAAGCCATTGGATCCGCGGGATCCGCGTCTCAGTCAAAACTGGGAATAATGTTGGCCTTGTCGATCATATCGATCGGCAACAGGAACTCATGGTCTTCTACCTGCACCACGACGTCCTGCTCTTCTACACCGCGCAGAAGGCCCTGAAAGTTGCGTCGGCCGTCAAAAGGCGAGCGCAGCTTGATCTTCACTTGTTCACCGGCAAATTTTGCAAACTGCTCAATAGTGAACAGCGGGCGTTCCATGCCAGGCGAGGAAACTTCAAGGGTGTATTCAACGGCGATTGGATCTTCAACATCCAGAACACCGCTGATCTGACGGCTGACAATGGCACAATCGTCCACCAGCACACCGCCCTCTTTATCGATATAAACGCGCAACATTGAGTGGCGACCTTGAGCCGAAAACTCAATACCCCAGCATTCATAGCCTAGGGCCACGACCACCGGGGCCAGCAAGGCCTGCAACTCTTCTAGCTTGCTCGACACCTGAAACCCCCTCGTGCATGTATGTGCATGCTGTGCAAAATAAAAAAATGGGCGAAACGCCCATCCTTGAAACGCCGTCGAACAGCGGCGTTGAAAGTGTCCAGCTAACAAAAAGCCCCTTAAAAGGGGCTCCTTAAACTGGTTGCGGGGGCCGGATTTGAACCGACGACCTTCGGGTTATGAGCCCGACGAGCTACCAGACTGCTCCACCCCGCGACAAAGCTGGGGCGGAAGTATACGACCGATCCCTGACAGGGTCAATGTAACCTTCCACCTACAAGAAAGCCCGCAACAGCGGGCTCTCCTGATAATTGGTACCGAGAAGGGGACTCGAACCCCTACACCCTATGGGCACAACCACCTCAAGGTTGCGTGTCTACCAATTCCACCACCTCGGCAATACTACGTTTGAAACCCTTCTTACTTTTGCTCTTGAGCTGGAGGCACGTCAGTCGCTGGAGTAGCCGACTTTTGCTCTTGAAGCACCGGTACATCATCAGAAGCCGGTTGTTGCTTTGGAACTTCCAACACTGCTGGATTTGGCAAACCTACTTGAGTCAGCTGGTGAGCCTTCTCTTTAGCAAAGTAACCTAACCCTAAGCTGGTTATGAAGAAACCGGCGGCAAGTATAGCAGTAAACTTACTAAGAAAGGTAGAGGAACCTTGGCTTCCGAACACAGTATTTGAAGCACCTGCTCCGAAAGACGCGCCAGCATCCGCACCTTTACCCTGCTGCAGCAATACCAGAGCAACTACGCCCAATGCACCCAGCAGATGAAAAACGACTACGACTGTTTCCAGCATTTTTTCAGTTTCCCGCGGCGCGACAAATCGCACCGAACTCATCTGCATTCAGGGAAGCTCCACCAATGAGCCCCCCATCGATATCCGGCATGCCGAACAGTTCGACCGCATTGGCCGCCTTCACGCTGCCGCCGTATAGAAGCCGCACACCTTGTGCGACCTCAGAATTCTCTGCCGCCAACTGAGCGCGAATGGCTGCATGCACATCCTGCGCCTGTTGCGGCGAAGCAGTCAGCCCGGTACCAATGGCCCAGACCGGCTCGTAAGCGATTACTGCCTTTGCAAACGCACCAACACCCAGCTCCTCTATGATACTGCCTAGCTGACGCCCGACAACCTCAAGAGTTTTTCCAGCCTCGCGCTCTTCAAGGGTCTCCCCTACGCACAACACCGGAATCAAGCCACTTGCCTGTGCCGCTGCGAACTTGCGAATCAGCATTCCGTCCTGCTCGCCCATTATCTGGCGGCGCTCGGAGTGCCCGACAAGTACAAAAGAACAGCCTGCATCCACCAACTGACTCGGCGCAACTTCACCGGTCAACGCACCTTGCATGGATTCCACCGCAGAGTTCTGCGCGCCGACCGAAATCGACTTTTCCTTCAAGCCATCAATCACTTGATTGATATGCAAGCAAGGCGGGAATACCGCTACATCAACATCGCTCGGCAAGGCCAGATGACGAAGGCCATTGATCAGCTCAGCGACGCTGGCGCGGGTACCGTGCATCTTCCAGTTACCAGCTACCATAGGGCGACGCATGCTGTACCTCGTCGGTCAAAGTGGGCGCAGATGTTACCCAACACAATCATGGCTGGCAAGCCGAAATCAGGCAGAAACTTCAGTAACCAGTTTTGCCAGCTCTTCGGCGTAGCCGCGAACCTGTGTTTCGTCCTCGCCTTCGACCATGACCCGCACCAGCGGCTCCGTCCCGGACTTGCGCAACAGCACGCGCCCACGACCAGCCATAGCCTTGGTAACGCGCTCACTTGCCTCCTTGACGGATGGATGATCAAGAGGGCTCGCACCGCCGCCGAATCGTACATTGATCAGCACCTGAGGGCACTTGCGCAGCGCCTGACGCGATTGCGCCAGCCCCTCGGAGCGGGTCTTCAGCGCCATCAATACCTGCAATGCGGCAATGATCGCGTCACCGGTGGTGGTGTGGTTGAAGCAGACAATGTGCCCCGAATTTTCACCACCCACCAGCCAATCACGCTCCAGCAACTCGGAGATTACGTAACGGTCGCCAACATTGGCCCGCACAAAAGGAATTGCCAGATCCGCCAGGGCCAACTCCAACCCCAGATTACTCATCAACGTACCGACCACACCACCCTGCAACTTGCCCTGCTCATGCAGGTCACGAGCAATGATGAACAGCAACTCATCACCGTCGACAACAGTACCGGTATGATCAACCATCTGAACGCGGTCACCATCACCGTCAAAGGCGATACCCAAATCAGCATGCTCGGCCAATACAGCAGCTTGCAGCGGCCCCATATGGGTCGAACCGCAATTTTCATTGATGTTCAGGCCGTTAGGATGAGCAGAAAGTACAACGACATCGGCCCCCAGCTCACGGAATACACTAGGCGCCACCTTGTAGGTCGCGCCGTGGGCGCAGTCGATCACGATCTTCAGGCCCGCGAAGCTGGTGCCGGTCGGGACGCTGCTTTTGCAGAATTCGATATAGCGGCCCGAAGCATCGTTGATGCGCGATACCTTGCCGATCTTGCTCGATTCAACCACAGTCATCGGGGTGTCGAGCAACTCTTCGATCATATGCTCGACTTCATCAGGAAGCTTGGTGCCCTTCCCGGAGAAAAACTTGATGCCATTGTCATCGTGAGGGTTGTGCGAGGCACTGATCACGATGCCCGCTTCAGCTTGGAAGGTACGCGTCAGGTAGGCGATGGCCGGTGTCGGCATCGGACCCAGGAGCATGACATCGGCACCTGCCGAAGTAAGTCCGGCCTCGAGCGCAGATTCGAACATATAGCCAGAGATCCGAGTGTCCTTGCCCACCAACACCTTGCAGGCGCCCATTTTGCGGAACGCCATACCAGCAGCCCAGCCAAGCTTGAGCATGAAGTCAGGAGTAATCGGATATTCGCCAACCCGACCACGAATGCCGTCGGTGCCAAAGTATTTCTTAGTCATAAGTGCTCCATCATTCTTATTCGGCTGATTCCACTGCAGCGATCATCCGCACCACATCGACGGTTTCAGCCACATCATGGACGCGCAATATACGCGCTCCCTTGATCGAAGCCAGCGCTGCGAGCGCCAGACCACCATGCAGACGCCCTCCAACCGGACGATTCAAGGCCTGACCTATCATGCTCTTTCGCGAAACCCCGACCAGCAGGGGCCGCCCCAAGGCATGCAGGGCCTCCATATGCTTGAACAAGCTTAGATTGTGCTGCAAGGTTTTTGCGAAGCCAAAGCCCGGATCAAGGATGATCCGGTCCGCCGTAATTCCTACCGACGCACACTGAGCCATGCGCTCGGCGAGAAACTCGCCCACCTCTTTCGTGACGTCCTGATACTGCGGATTGTCCTGCATGTCGCCCGGCTCACCGAGCATATGCATCAGACAGACCGGCAGGCCAGTGGCCGCGGCCGCATCCAGAGCGCCATCGCGCCGTAGCGAGCGCACGTCATTGATCAACCCCGCACCAAGTCGTGCGGCTTCGCGCATGACAGCTGGCGTGGAAGTGTCGACCGAGATAATTACATCCAGCTCGCAGTGTATTCGCTCGACGACCGGAGCTACGCGCTCAAGCTCTTCCAGCGGTGAAACCACCCTGGCACCCGGCCGGGTCGATTCGCCACCGATATCAATCAACGTCGCGCCGGCCGCCACCATAGCCTCAGCGTGGCGCAAGGCCGCATCGAGCTGGCTATATTGGCCGCCATCAGAGAAGGAATCGGGAGTGACATTGAGAATACCCATGACGTGCGTCAGGGCTAAATCAAGAACCCGATTGCCGCAAGGCAACCGGGTCGAGGACTGAACAGAAGTCATTTCAAACCTTAAACGTCAGCAGCCGGACCGCCGATCGGTGTTTCCGGACGCGGATCCTGTGCCACCGGAGGAGTTCCGGAGGTCCCGGCGCCGCCTGACCAGTCGCGAGGCTCACGAGGCGTACGACCCGCCATGATGTCGTCGATCTGATCGGCGTCGATCGTTTCGTACTTCATCAAGGCATCAGCCATGGCGTCGAGCTTGTCCCGGTTATCGGTCAGAATCTGCTTGGCCGTGCCGTAGCACTGATCAATGATGCTGCGCACTTCGGAGTCGATCAACTTGGCTGTCTCACCGGAGAAGCTTGCACCCTGACCGCCACCGCCGCGACCGAGGAACACTTCGCCCTCTTCTTCTGCGTACATCAACGGGCCGAGTTTTTCCGACAAGCCCCACTTGGTTACCATGTTCCGCGCAATCTGGCTGGCACGCATGATGTCGTTTGACGCACCGGTGGTGACGCCGTCGAAGCCCAAGGTCATTTCTTCAGCAATACGACCGCCGTACAACGAGCAGATCTGACTGATCAACGCACGCTTGGACAGGCTGTAGCGATCTTCTTCCGGCAGAAACATGGTCACACCCAGCGCACGACCGCGCGGGATGATCGACACCTTGTAGACCGGGTCATGCTCAGGCACGACGCGCCCAACAATAGCGTGACCTGCCTCGTGGTAAGCGGTGTTCTGCTTCTCTTTCTCGGACATGACCATGGATTTGCGCTCGGCGCCCATCATGATCTTGTCTTTGGCCAATTCGAACTCTTTCATTTCGACGATGCGCTTGCCGGCACGGGCCGCGAACAACGACGCTTCGTTCACCAGGTTAGCCAGGTCGGCACCAGAGAAACCAGGGGTACCACGAGCGATCACGGCCGGAGCGACATCGTCACCCATTGGCACTTTTCGCATGTGAACCTTGAGAATCTGCTCGCGACCACGGATATCCGGCAGACCGACGACAACCTGACGGTCGAAACGGCCAGGACGCAGCAACGCAGGGTCCAGTACGTCCGGACGGTTGGTTGCAGCGATAACGATAATGCCGTCGTTCATTTCGAAGCCGTCCATCTCTACCAGCAACTGGTTGAGAGTCTGCTCCCGCTCATCGTGACCACCACCCATCCCGGCGCCACGATGACGACCGACGGCGTCGATTTCATCGATGAAGATGATGCATGGCGCGTGCTTCTTGGCCTGCTCGAACATGTCACGAACACGGCTGGCACCGACACCCACAAACATTTCGACAAAATCGGAACCAGAAATAGTGAAGAAAGGTACTTTTGCTTCGCCTGCAATCGCTTTGGCGATCAAGGTTTTACCGGTCCCCGGAGGACCCACCATCAGCACGCCGCGAGGAATGCGACCACCCAGACGCTGAAACTTGCCCGGATCACGCAAGAACTCGACCAACTCACCGACTTCTTCCTTGGCTTCGTCACAACCGGCAACGTCACCCAAGGTGGTTTTCACTTGATCCTCGGAGAGCAGGCGCGCCTTGCTCTTGCCGAAGCTCATTGGCCCGCCCTTTCCTCCGGCGCCGCCCTGCATCTGCCGCATGAAGAACATGAACACGGCGATGATCACCAGGATCGGGAAGCTTGCGACCAGGAGCTGAGTCCAGATGCTTTGCTGTTCAGGCTGCTTGCCTTCGACTACGACATGGTTGTCCACGAGGTCGCCGATCAGACCGTTGTCCTGGATTGCCGGACGAATGGTCTTGAAGCTGTCGCCATCGTTGCGTTTACCGGTAATCACGTAGCCGTCAACCGCTACGCGCTCGACCTTTCCATCCTTGACTTGCTGGATGAAGTCGGAATAGTTGAGGGTCTGCGGCTCGTTAGGGCTGGAGAAGTTGTTCATCACTGTCACCAGGACAGCCGCGATGATCAACCACAGGATCAGATTCTTTGCCATATCGTTCAATTAACTACCCTCTGAAGCAAGCTCCGCTAATGGCGCGCGCTTCGCATGATATTCACCGGCCTAACTTACTACATTACCTACGACTCTGGCAGGCGCCGTCTGTAACCCTTTGTGAAACACTTTCTACACAATATTCGCTAATGCTCACGGGGCGAAATACGAAAATCCTATCGACCCGCAAAAAAACCTCGATTTACTCACTACGGCCGCGGTAGCCCCAAGCCAGCATGTATTGCTCGCGGGAACTGCCACGGGAAGAGTCCGGCTTGATCATCTGGACCTTGTCGAATTTCTGACGAGCGTCCTTCACGTAAGCATCAAACCCTTCGCCCTGAAACACCTTGATCACGAAATTACCACCCGGCTTGAGTATCCGAGCCGCCAGATCAAGAGCCAGCTCACATAGAAACATGGCTTTTGGCATGTCCACCTCAGGCGTACCACTCATATTGGGGGCCATATCGGAAATCACAAGGTCCACCTGCGAATTACCCACGGCTTCAAGGATCTGAGCGAGCACTTCGTCCTGGGTGAAGTCACCCTGGATGAAAGTCACGTCCGGAATGCTGTCCATTTCCAGGATGTCCGAGGCGATCAGACGCCCCTGACCACCGATCAACCGACTAGTGACCTGCGACCAGCCGCCGGGCGCCGCACCCAGGTCGACAACGCTCATACCCGGACGGATCAGCTTGTATTTCTCCTGGACCTCCAGAAGCTTGTAACTCGCACGCGAGCGGTAACCATCCTTCTGCGCCTGCTTCACATAGGGATCATTGACATGTCTTTTCAGCCAACCAAGGCTTGTCTTGGAACGCGCCATTGGGCACCTCGATGATAAGGGTCGTGATTAATTGGGCGGATCCACGAACCCTCGGGTAAAATGGCCGCCATTTTACAGAATCCAGACTAAAGGGTCAGATTATGCCGCTCACTCAAGAGCAGAAGAAACAGTACAAATCCATTGGCCACCATCTGAAACCAGTTTTGACTGTGGCTGACAACGGTTTGACTGAAGGTGTGTTAGCCGAACTTGAACGCGCTTTGGCGGATCACGAGCTGATTAAAATCAAGCTCAACATCCTCGATCGCGAGTCGCGCCTGGCGAACATTGCAGAACTGTGCAAGGTCGGCAAAGCGGACCTGGTTCAGGTCATCGGCAAGATGGCACTGATTTACCGCAAGAACTTCAGCGTCAACAAGCAGCTGTCGAACGTCCATCGCTTCAAGTGATGACAAGGGTCAAGGGTGTGCTTCGCGCACCCTGCCACTCCATCCAGGCACCGGCTGCAACACCAGCGCCAGCCCGGAAAAGCCCAGAACAAGATAGCTGAACACCTGCCAACGCACGGCATCCGGCCAACTGATACGCACCGCGGCATACATCGCACACGCATACAGCGCCATCAGCAGCAGCTGCCCGCGAATATCGCGCCATAGACTGGCAAGGCCCTCGGCCTGAACCAGCACCAAAGCCTGAAAAATCACACACGCTGCGGCGAACCCCACCATCAGCGCATCAAGCATGCCTGCGATTTCGTCGATCAGCAGCGGTGCCAGGCCAATTTTGCCCAGCACCGGCAGCAGACCGATGTGCAACAGCCACAGACCACCAACCCACAACATCTGAGTCAGTTGCCAAAGCATGGCGCCCGCACGTAGCGGGCGCCTGCGCTTAGATGTGGCGAACTTCGACAATCTCGTACTCGATAACGCCGCCAGGCGTTTTCACGGCAACCACATCACCCTCTTCCTTGGCAATCAAGGCGCGGGCCAATGGCGAGCCGACCGAAATCTTGCCGAGCTTGAAGTCAGCTTCATCCTCACCAACGATGTGGTAGGTGACGCTTTCATCCGTCTCGACGTTGGCGATTTCAACGGTGGTGCCGAAGATCACTTTGCCGGTGTGAGGAATGGTCGTGACATCAATGATCACCGCGTTCTGCATGCGGCCTTCGATGTCGCGGATCCGCGCCTCGACCATACCTTGCTGCTCGCGAGCAGCGTGGTATTCGGCGTTTTCTTTCAAGTCACCCAACTCGCGGGCCGTACCGATGTCCTGGCTGAGCTTCGGACGGACGACCTTGGTCAGATGAGCGTGTTCTTCTTCCAGGGCTTTAGCGCCCTTGACGGTCATTGGGTATTTGATCATGCCTTCAATCCTGCGTGTAGATCCTGCAAGCGGCGCACGGTCTTCTCGGGACCGAACTTCAGCGCTTCGCAGATAGCTTCGCCAGCAGCAATGGTAGTGGTGCAGTAGATTTTGTGCTGCAAGGCATTACGACGAATGGAGTACGAATCAGCGATCGATTGACGACCTTCGGTGGTGTTGATGATCAGGGTGACTTCGTCATTCTTGATCATGTCGACCACGTGCGGACGACCTTCGGTCACCTTGTTCACACGACGCACTTTCAGGCCTGCGGCTTCGATCAGCTTGGCAGTACCGGCAGTGGCGACCACTTCGAAGCCCAAGTTGATCAGATCACGGGCCACGCCTGCAACCAGTGGCTTGTCGTCATCACGCACACTGATGAACGCGGTACCGCCGGTCGGCAACACTTCGCTGGCGCCCATTTGGGCCTTGGCAAACGCTTCACCGAAGGTGTCGCCCACGCCCATCACTTCACCAGTGGACTTCATCTCTGGGCCCAGGATCGGGTCCACGCCAGGGAATTTGGCGAATGGGAACACCGCCTCTTTCACACTGTAGAAGTTCGGAATGATTTCTTTGGTGAAACCGATTTCCTTCAGGGTTTTACCGGCCATCACGCGAGCCGCGATCATTGCCAGGGAAACACCGATGCACTTCGACACGAACGGTACGGTACGGGAAGCGCGCGGGTTGACTTCGATGACGTAGATGTCTTCGCCTTGCAGCGCCAACTGAACGTTCATCAGGCCGACAACGCCCAGTTCCAGGGCCATTTTCTTGACCTGTTCGCGCATCTCGTCCTGGATGTGAGCAGGCAGCGAGTACGGCGGCAAGGAGCACGCGGAGTCACCGGAGTGAACGCCGGCCTGCTCGATGTGCTGCATGATCGCGCCGATCACCACGTCGGTGCCGTCGCAGACCGCATCCACGTCCATTTCGATTGCGCAGTTGAGGAAGTGGTCGAGCAGCACCGGGCTGTCGTTGGACACTTTCACCGCATCGCGCAGGTAGCGCTTGAGCTCTTCTTCTTCGTAAACGATTTCCATCGCGCGGCCGCCCAGTACGTAGGACGGACGAACCACCAACGGGTAACCGATCTTGGCAGCGGCACGAATCGCTTCGTCTTCGCTGCGCACGGTGGCGTTTGGCGGCTGACGCAGGTTCAGGCGTTCGACCATTTGCTGGAAGCGCTCACGGTCTTCGGCACGGTCGATGGCGTCAGGGCTGGTGCCGATAATCGGCACGCCAGCTTCTTCCAGGGCGCGAGCCAGTTTCAGCGGGGTTTGGCCGCCGTACTGGACGATCACGCCTTTCGGCTTCTCGACGCGGACGATTTCCAGTACGTCTTCCAGGGTCACTGGTTCGAAGTACAGGCGATCGGAGGTGTCGTAGTCGGTGGAAACGGTTTCCGGGTTGCAGTTGACCATGATGGTCTCGTAACCGTCTTCGCGCAGGGCCAATGCCGCGTGCACACAGCAGTAGTCGAACTCGATGCCTTGGCCGATACGGTTAGGACCGCCACCGAGGATCATGATCTTGTCGCGGCCCGACGGCGCGGCTTCACACTCCTCCTCATACGTCGAGTAGAGGTAAGCGGTGTCGGTGGCGAACTCGGCCGCGCAGGTGTCAACGCGCTTGTAGACCGGAAAAATCTCCAGCTTGTGACGGTGGCGACGCAGAGCCTTCTCGGTTACGCCCAGCAGCTTGGCCAGACGCATGTCGGAGAAGCCTTTGCGCTTGAGGCGGAACATCAAGTCGCGGTCGATGCTGGCCAGCCCCAGGGTCTTGACCTTCTCTTCTTCCTTGATCAGATCTTCGATCTGCACCAGGAACCACGGGTCGATCATGTTCATGCCGAAGATGTCTTCGACCGACAGGCCGGCGCGGAAGGCGTCAGCCACGTACCAGATACGCTCGGCACCCGGCACGGTCAGTTCGCGCTTGAGCACGCTCATGCTTTCCGGGTTGCTCAGGTCGAGCTTCTCGTCCAGGCCGCAAACGCCCACTTCCAGACCGCGCAGGGCTTTCTGCAGGGATTCCTGGAAAGTCCGGCCGATGGCCATGACTTCACCGACCGACTTCATTTGAGTGGTCAGGCGTGCGTCGGCTTTCGGGAATTTTTCGAAGGCGAAACGTGGCAGCTTGGTGACGACGTAGTCGATCGACGGCTCGAAGGATGCAGGAGTAGCGCCGCCGGTGATCTCGTTCTGTAGCTCGTCCAGGGTGTAGCCGATCGCCAGCTTGGCAGCGATACGCGCAATCGGGAAACCAGTGGCTTTCGAGGCCAGTGCCGAAGAGCGGGATACACGCGGGTTCATCTCGATCACGACCATACGGCCAGTGTCAGGGCAGATGCCAAACTGAACGTTGGAGCCGCCGGTTTCCACGCCGATCTCACGCAGTACCGCCAACGAGGCGTTACGCATGATCTGGTATTCCTTGTCCGTCAGGGTTTGTGCCGGAGCAACAGTGATCGAGTCACCGGTGTGCACGCCCATCGGGTCAAAGTTTTCGATGGAGCAGACGATGATGCAGTTGTCCTTCTTATCGCGGACAACCTCCATCTCGTACTCTTTCCAGCCGATCAGGGATTCGTCGATCAGCAGCTCTTTGGTCGGCGACAGGTCGAGGCCGCGGGCGCAGATTTCTTCGAACTCTTCACGGTTGTAAGCGATACCGCCACCGGTGCCGCCCATGGTGAAGGACGGACGGATGATGCACGGGAAGCCAAGCTTCTCGAGGACCACGTTGGCCTCTTCCATGCTGTGGGCGATACCTGAACGCGGGCAGTCCAGGCCGATGGATTTCATCGCCTTGTCGAAGCGCGAACGGTCTTCAGCCTTGTCGATGGTGTCAGCGTTGGCGCCGATCATCTCTACGCCGAACTTCTCCAGAACGCCTTCGCGCTCCAGATCCAGTGCGCAGTTCAGAGCGGTCTGGCCACCCATGGTCGGCAGCAGCGCGTCCGGACGCTCTTTCTCGATGATCTTGGCAACGGTCTGCCACTTGATCGGTTCGATGTAGGTGGCGTCGGCCATGTCCGGGTCGGTCATGATGGTCGCTGGGTTGGAGTTCACCAGGATGACGCGGTAACCCTCCTCGCGCAGGGCTTTACAGGCCTGGGCGCCGGAGTAGTCGAATTCGCAGGCCTGGCCGATCACGATCGGGCCAGCGCCGAGAATCAGGATGCTTTTAATATCTGTACGTTTTGGCATGGGTTTGTCACTCAAATCCGCAGGTCAGTCGGCAAGCCGTCTTGTTCAATCTTTGAAGACTTGAGGGGGCCACCGTGTGTCGGGACCGCCCTCAAGCTTTGCTACATCACGGCGAGCGATTAGCGTCGCTTGGCCATTTCGTTGATGAAGCGATCAAACAGTGGTGCTACGTCGTTCGGGCCAGGACTGGCTTCCGGGTGACCCTGGAAGCTGAAGGCGCTCTTGTCGGTACGCTCGATACCTTGCAGGGTGCCGTCGAACAGCGATTTGTGGATCGCGCGGACGTTGGCTGGCAGGGTCGTTTCGTCTACCGCAAAACCGTGGTTCTGGCTGGTGATCATCACCACACCGGTATCCAGATCCTGGACCGGGTGGTTGGCACCATGGTGGCCGTGACCCATTTTCAGGGTCTTGGCACCGGAAGCCAGAGCCAGCAGCTGATGACCAAGGCAGATACCGAAGACCGGAATTTCGGTTTCCAGCACATCTTTGATCGCCTGGATCGCGTAATCGCAAGGCTCCGGATCACCTGGGCCGTTGGACAGGAACACGCCGTCCGGCTTCAATGCCAGCGCTTCAGCCGCCGGTGTCTGTGCCGGCACCACGGTCACGCGGCAACCGCGCTCGACCAGCATGCGCAGGATGTTCAGTTTGACGCCGTAGTCGTAGGCAACCACGTGGTACGGCAGCTCAGAGGCTTCGATGGTCGCATGGCTGTCGGTTTTCAAATCCCAGACAGTCGAGCGCCACTCGTATTTCTCTTTGGTGCTGACGACCTTCGCCAGGTCCATGCCTTTGAGGCCAGGGAAACCCTGAGCGGCGGCGATGGCGGCTTCTTCGGAAATGTTGTCACCGGCCATGATGCAGCCGTTCTGCGCGCCTTTTTCACGCAGGATGCGCGTCAGGCGGCGAGTGTCGATACCGGCGATTGCCACAACGTTGTTGGCTTTCAGGTAGTCGGACAGAGACATCGTGTTACGCCAGTTGCTCGCAACCAGTGGCAGGTCACGGATAACCAGGCCAGCGGACCAGACGCGGTCGGACTCGGCGTCTTCCGGCGTGGTGCCGGTGTTGCCGATGTGCGGGTAAGTCAGGGTAACAATCTGTTGGGCGTAGGAAGGATCGGTAAGGATTTCCTGATAGCCGGTCATTGCGGTGTTGAACACCACCTCACCAACGGTTTGACCGTCGGCTCCAATGGCTTCGCCGCGAAAAATGCTGCCATCAGCAAGGGCGAGTATGGCTGACTTAGTCAAGAAGACCTCCCGTAAATAAAGCCTGAAAGGGCGATCGCAGGTTGTAAAAAAGCGGAGTGACGTATGGACACGTCACCCCGCTTCTTCACCGAATAATTCTGCGCGCTTTTAGTGGACACACTAAAGCTGTAGCTTACAGAAAAAGGCATTTTTGGTCTACCGCCAATGAGCCTTAAAGGCCGGAGAATGCGACAGGACGTCGCTTGGCGGAGTAAAACCGGGCTCAAACACACTATTTGAACCCGATTTCGGGCGCATCTTAACGCAGATCGAGTACGTCTTGCATGTCGTAAAGACCCGGCTCACGACCGTCCAGCCACAATGCAGCACGTACCGCGCCCTTGGCGAAGGTCATGCGACTGGACGCTTTATGCGTGATCTCCAGTCGCTCACCCTCACAGGCGAACAGCACCGTATGATCGCCGACTACATCACCACCGCGAACAGTGGCAAAGCCGATCGTTTCACGCTCGCGAGCACCGGTATGGCCTTCACGACCATAAACCGCAACCTTCTGCAGATCACGATCCAGGGCGCTTGCGATGACTTCGCCCATGCGCAGAGCCGTACCTGAAGGCGCATCGATCTTGTGCCGATGATGGGCCTCGATGATCTCGATATCCGCGTCATCACCCAGCACACGAGCAGCCATGTCGAGCAGCTTCAGCGACAGGTTCACACCGACACTGAAATTGGCCGCGAACACGATCGCAATATCCTTGCCGGCCTCGGCCAGCAGCTGCTTCTGCGCGGCGTCCAACCCTGTCGTGCCGATCACCATGGCCTTGCCCGCCTTACGACAGAACGCCAGGTTTTTCAGCATGACTTCCGGGAGCGTGAAGTCGATCAGCACGTCGAACTCATCAGCCACCGCGTCCAGATTGCCGGACAGTGGAACGCCGATACGCCCCAGCGAGGCCAGCTCACCAGCATCCACGCCAATCAGCGTGCTGCCGGGGCGTACGATGGCTGCCGTCAGCCCGGTCAGCGGCGCGCGCTGCTGCACTGCCTCGACCAGAATCTTGCCCATGCGCCCGGCAGCGCCCATCACAGCTATACGTCGCATGCCGACTCCTTACAAATCGCCGAAGAAGCGCTTCACGCCTTCAAACCAACCAGTGGTTTTAGGTGAATGGCTGTTGTCATCCGCCAGCGAGCTACGGAACTCTTCCAGCAGTTCGCGCTGACGACGCCCCAGATTGACAGGGGTTTCGACCGCCACTCTGCACATCAAGTCACCAGCACCGCCGCCGCGCACTGGCGCAACGCCCTTGCCGCGAACACGGAACTGCTTGCCGGTCTGAGTCCCTTCAGGGATTTTCAGTTTGACTCGACCATCAAGGGTCGGAATCTCCAGCTCGCCACCCAGCGCAGCATCAACAAAACTGATTGGCACTTCGCAGAACAGGTGCTTGCCGTCGCGCTGGAAGATCGCGTGCTCACGCACGTTGATCACCACGTACAGGTCGCCAGTCGGACCACCCTGAGCCCCCGCCTCGCCTTCGCCGGACAGACGAATGCGGTCACCGGTATCAACACCGGCCGGCACTTTCACCGAGAGGGTTTTGTACTCTTCGACACGACCTTGACCGTCGCACGAGTCGCACGGATCGGAAATGATCTTGCCCTGGCCATGGCAGCGCGGGCACGTCTGCTGCACCGAGAAAAAGCCCTGCTGCATACGGACTTGACCGATACCGCCACACGTCGGGCATGTGATCGGCGAGGAGCCTTTCTTGGCACCCGAACCGTCGCACGGCTTGCAGTTGACCAGCGTCGGGACGCGGATATTCACAGTCGTACCGCGAACCGCCTCTTCCAGATTCAGTTCCAGAGTGTAACGCAGGTCGCTGCCGCGCTGAGCGCCGCCACGAGAACCGCCGCGACCGCCGCCGAAGAAGTCACTGAAGACATCACCAAAGATATCGGAGAAGTTCTGACCGCCAAACCCGGCACCGCCGCCACCCATGCTCGGGTCGACACCGGCATGACCGTACTGGTCGTAGGCCGCGCGCTTGCTGGAATCGGACAGTACTTCGTAGGCCTCGTTGGCCTCCTTGAACATATCTTCCGACGCTTTGTCATCGGGATTACGGTCCGGGTGGTGCTTCATCGCCAGGCGACGGTAGGCCTTTTTCAGGTCTGCTTCGCTTGAGCCGCGCTCAACACCTAATACTTCGTAATAGTCACGCTTTGCCATAAGTCTTTGCACTCTTAAGGACGTTCGGCAAACCTCTCCTGAGCCTTGCCAAACTCGTTGAGCCCCAATACAGGCCCGGACCCAACTCACGTCAATTCAACGATCCTGGTCTTTGATTCGATGCGGTACTTTCGGCTCGAAAAGCAGGAGCATTCCCGGCCATACCGCCAACACTGGGGCGGACTGAATGGTTTGTTCGTTAGGCAATTCCGGCGCCTGAACACCATATCCTGCGTTGCCGCTCCTCCCCATAGCGAGCTATGAGTCGTCGCAGCGCCTTGGCTATGGCGTTCAGGAATCCGAACTTGCTCTAACGAACAAGCCACTCACTCCGCCTTTGTCGCATGCTGTAAAAATTCGCTAACTCCAGACACGCCAACGCGGGAGCAAGCCCCCGCGCGGCGACATCCTACCAGTCACTGCCTAAAGGCAGTCAACCGGCCGACCAACAACTTACTTGTGGTCTTTGACTTCTTCGAACTCAGCGTCGACAACGTCGTCAGCCTTTTCAGCCTTTTCGTCGTGCGGTGCAGCGCCTTCAGCTGGCTGAGCCTGCTCGGCGTACATTTTCTGAGCCACTGGCGCGGAGACTTTCGACAGCTCTTCAACCTTGGCTTCGATCGCGGCCTTGTCGTCGCCTTTGACAGCGGCTTCCAGGGCAACAACAGCAGCTTCGATTGCAGTCTTCTCTTCAGCAGTCACTTTATCGCCAGCGTCTGCGACCATTTTGCGAGTCGAGTGAACCAGCGCATCGCCCTGGTTGCGAGCGGCTGCCAGCTCTTCGAACTGGCGATCTGCGTCGACGTTGGCTTCAGCATCGCGAATCATCTGCTGAATCTCTTCCTCGGACAGACCGGAGTTGGCCTTGATCACGATCGACTGAGTCTTGCCGGTAGCCTTGTCTTTGGCGCCTACGTGCAGAATGCCGTTGGCGTCGATGTCGAAGGTCACTTCAATTTGTGGCACGCCACGTGGTGCTGGTGGAATTTCGGCCAGGTCGAACTTGCCCAAAGACTTGTTCTGAGCGGCTTGCTTACGCTCACCTTGCAGCACGTGAATGGTCACTGCGCCCTGGTTGTCGTCGGCAGTCGAGAACACTTGCGATTTCTTGGTAGGAATCGTGGTGTTTTTCTCGATCAGCGCGGTCATCACGCCACCCATGGTTTCGATACCCAGGGTCAGCGGGCTAACGTCCAGCAGCAGAACGTCTTTCACGTCACCGGCCAATACTGCGCCCTGGATAGCAGCACCCATGGCAACGGCTTCGTCCGGGTTCACGTCTTTACGTGCTTCTTTACCGAAGAATTCGGTCACCAGCTTCTGAACCAGTGGCATACGGGTCTGACCGCCGACCAGGATCACGTCATTGATAGCGCCAATGTCGATACCGGAGTCTTTCAGAGCGATGCGGCAAGGTTCGATGGTGCGTTGAACCAGGTCTTCTACCAGCGCTTCGAGCTTGGCGCGGGAGATTTTCACGTTCAAGTGCTTAGGACCGGTGGCGTCTGCAGTGATGTACGGCAGGTTCACGTCGGTCGAATTGCTCGAAGACAGTTCGATCTTGGCTTTTTCAGCGGCTTCTTTCAGGCGCTGCATGGCCAGCGGGTCGCCCTTAAGGTTCATGCCGCTTTCTTTCTTGAATTCGTCAACGAGGTAGTCGATCAGACGAATGTCAAAGTCTTCACCGCCCAGGAACGTGTCACCGTTGGTGGCCAATACTTCGAACTGGTGCTCGCCATCGACTTCAGCGATTTCGATTACGGAAACGTCGAAAGTACCGCCGCCCAAGTCGTAAACGATCACGGTGTGATCGCCCTTCGCCTTGTCCATACCGTAAGCCAGAGCGGCTGCGGTTGGTTCGTTGATGATACGTTTTACGTCCAGACCCGCAATACGGCCGGCGTCTTTGGTGGCTTGACGCTGGCTGTCGTTGAAGTAGGCCGGAACGGTGATCACTGCTTCGGTCACAGGCTCGCCGAGATAGTCTTCGGCGGTCTTCTTCATTTTCTTCAGAATTTCAGCCGAGATTTGTGGCGGCGACATTTTCTGGCCGTTCACTTCAACCCACGCATCGCCGTTATCAGCCTTGGCGATTTTGTACGGAACCATCTTGATGTCTTTCTGTACGACTTCTTCGTCGAACTTACGACCGATCAGACGCTTCACCGCATACAGGGTGTTGTGCGGATTGGTCACAGCCTGACGCTTGGCCGATTGACCAACGAGGATTTCACCATCGTTGGCGTAAGCGATGATCGACGGCGTGGTACGCGTGCCTTCAGCGTTTTCAATAACTTTGGCTACGCCGTTTTCAAGCACGGAGACGCAGGAGTTGGTAGTCCCCAGGTCGATACCGATAATTTTGCCCATGTTCACTCTCCCGAAACTTTGGATTTGGTTGCCGCAGCAGTGGTGGCTAACTGCGGTAGCACTTAAACGCTTGACTTCTAAATGGGGGCCTTGCGGCTAATTTCAAGCCTGCTCGTCAATCGAAGGCGAAACCGGTGCCGGGGCCTTGCTGACCACGACCATGGCCGGGCGCAGCAGGCGACCGTTGAGCTGATAGCCCTTCTGGAACACCTTGAGCACGCTGTTCGGCTCGACGTCGGCGCTTTCCTGCATGGCCATTGCCTGATGCTGAACGGCGTTGAACGGTTCGCCATGCGGATCGATCGCTTCCAGTTGATAACGTTTCAGGGTGTCCTGGAACATTTTCAGGGTCAGCTCGATGCCTTCGCGCATTGGACGAATGCTTTCGTCGTCCGGGCTGGACAACTCCAGACCACGCTCCAGGCTGTCGATGATCGGCAACAAGTCACCGGCGAATTTTTCCAGTGCGAACTTATGAGCCTTTTCTACATCCTGCTCGGCGCGACGGCGGACGTTCTGCAGATCAGCTGCTACACGCAAAGCCTGATCATGAGCGCCAGCCAATTGCTCTTCGAGCACTTGAACACGAGCCGCCAGTTCATCACCCGAGTCCTGGGCAGCCTGATCGGCGTCTAGATTTTGCGTATCCACTGTCTGTTCGTCAGCCATAGATTTCTCCTTTCAATATCGTCCGCGAGCTCAACTCGCGCTTCTGCCCAGCTATATGGGGCCGCAAAATTCAGCTTCAAGGGGTGCTTATTTATTAACCCTACAAAAAACAGCTGCATTGTCATTCCCGGGCGCACTAAGGATTTCGTCGGATCAAGCAAATCGAGCTAAGGGAGGGCATTGTCAGCCAGAAACAAAACACTGTATAAATAACCAGACCTAAAGCCTGGGAGCGGCCTTTATGCTGGTGCACCTGTCCGTACATAACTACGCCATCGTTGAACATCTCGATCTCGAACTCGATCGCGGGATGAGCGTGATCACTGGGGAAACCGGCGCCGGCAAGTCGATCATGCTCGACGCCCTCGGCCTGACCCTGGGCGATCGCGCCGACAGCGGCGTGGTCCGTCCCGGTGCCGACAAGGCCGATATCCTGGCAACCTTCGACCTGGTCGATATTCCAGAAGCCAGCGCTTGGCTGGCCGAGCGCGACCTGGAGAGCGATGGCCCGTGCATCCTGCGCCGGGTGATCACCGCCGAAGGGCGCTCGCGTGGCTATATCAACGGCACGCCCTGCCCCCTCGGCGACCTCAAAGCCCTGGGTGAACTGCTGATCGATATCCACAGCCAGCATGAACATCAATCCCTGCTCAAGACCGACACGCACCGCCGCCTGCTCGACGAGTACGCCGGTGCAACGGACCTTGCCCGCCAGGTACACCTGGCCGCCCAGCGCTGGCGCCAGACCCGCCAGGAGCTGGAACGCCTTTCCAATTCCGGAGATGAGCAGCGCGCTCGCCATCAATTGCTCAGTTATCAACTCGAAGAGCTGGAAAACCTCGGCCTCGGCGAAAACGAGCTGGAGCAGCTGGAACAAGAACACAAGAACCTGACCAACGCCGAAACCCTGCTGGGCATTTGCCGGCAAGTGGTCGAACAATGCAGTGAAAGTGATTCCGGGAATGTTCTGAACGCCCTCACCGCCAGCCTCAATCGCCTTTCGAGCGTCAACAATTCGATTGGGGCCCTGGGTGAAGCCAGTAGCCTGCTGACCAGCGCGCAGATCCAGGTCGAAGAAGCCGTGGGAGAACTGAACCGCTTCCTCGATAACTTCGATGCCGATCCAGCGCGCCTTCAGTACCTGGAGGAACGCCTTGATGCGATCTATACCATGGCGCGCAAACACCGCATCCAGCCGACCGAAGTGGCCGAGATGCAGCAGCGCTTGCTGGATGAAATCGAAACCCTGAATGCCAACGACGAATCCATCGAGCGACTGAGCGATGAACTGGCCTCCTATGCCCGTCATTATCAGGAAAAGGCTCGCGAGCTCAGCGATTTGCGCCATCAGGCCTCGAACAGCCTGGCCAGCGCCGTGGAGCAGGAAATCCAGCGACTGGGCATGCCCGGCGGTCGTTTCACCATCGAGCTGCGCCCCAACAGTAGCGATGAACTGCTACCCAATGGCCTTGAGCAGGTAGAGCTGCTGGTAAGTGCTAACCCGGGCCAACCTTTGAAAGCGCTGGCAAAAGTAGCATCCGGCGGCGAATTGTCACGGATCAGCCTGGCGATTCAAGTGATCACCGCGCAGACCTCCCGCGTACCGACTCTGGTATTCGACGAAGTGGACGTGGGCATCGGCGGCCCGACCGCCGAAATCGTGGGCCAATTGCTGCGTCGACTTGGGGAGCGCGGGCAGGTATTGACGGTAACTCACTTGCCGCAAGTAGCAGCGCAAGGTCATCAACATCTATTCGTACACAAAGTGCGCGGCGAAGATGCCACTCACACAGCCGTCTCCAAGCTGAGCAAGAACGATCGTGTCGAAGAAGTGGCGCGGATGCTGGGAGGCATCGACCTTACAAAGGAATCCCTGGCTCATGCCAGGAAAATGGTCGTCACCGCGAAAATTTAAGACCTGCAGAAAGCACGAAGGCGACCCTGGGGTCGCCTTCGCTCGTTTCGCGAACCTTAAGTTCGCGCGACATGCTTACTTTTTCTTGCGTACGTACAGTACAAGGTTGTGATCAACCATCTCGAAGCCATACTTGTCGACGATTGCCTTCTGCAGTCGCTCGATTTCTTCGTCGAAGAATTCGATCACTTCACTGGTCTCGACGTTGACCATATGGTCGTGATGCTTGCCGTCGTCCAGCTCGAAGACCGCATGGCCCCCGTCGAAGTTGTGCCGCACCACAAGGCCAGCTGCCTCGAACTGGGTCAGGACACGGTAAACCGTGGCCAGACCGACGTCCTCACCAGCCTCCATCAGCGCCTTGTAGACGTCCTCGGCACTCATGTGGCGTTGCTCGGCGGAATCGAGCATTTGCAGAATTTTGACCCGTGGAAGGGTCACTTTGAGGCCGGCTTTGCGTAGTTCGCTATTTTCAACCATGGTCAGCTTTCTCGCGATGCTGCTTCGCAGCTTCTCTTAATGCGGGTATGATCGGCGTTTACGTTGTCCCAGCCAAGATAGTGGAAGTCGCCCACCGATGCAAAACACCAAGCTCTTGCTAACCAGTTTCACCTTTGTGGGACTGCTCGCACTCGCCGGTTGTTCATTCCCCGGGGTTTACAAAATCGACATCCAGCAGGGCAATGTCGTCACGCAGGACATGATAGACCAGTTACGCCCGGGAATGACCCGCAAGCAAGTACGGTTTATCATGGGCAACCCTCTGTTGACCGACACGTTCCATGCCGATCGCTGGGATTATCTGTACAGCCTGCAACCGGGTGGCGGTGAACGCCAACAGGAACGCATTAGCGTTATCTTCAACCCAAATGACCAGCTTGTCAGCCTCTCTGGTGATTTCATGCCAGGCGTGAGCCGCGACGAAGCCATTCTCGGCAAGGACAGCGGCACTACAGTTGCTGCGCCAACAGAAAACGCCGAGAAGCCGAAACCAGAAAAACCGGTCAAGCCAGGTTCGCTGCTGGACCAGATCCAGAAGGATGTCGACGGTGTAGAAACCGTTCCAGTCCCGACTCCAGAACCTCTGGAAACCTCGCCGCAATAATTTGCGACGCAATAAAAAACCCGGCATGTCCGGGTTTTTTATTGTCTGGCGTTTAGTGATTCACTGATTCCGGTTTTTGGCCTCAGCAGCCTTGGCTGCGCGCAACCGACGAACTTCTTTCGGATCAGCCAGCAATGGTCGGTATATCTCGATGCGATCTCCAGCCTGGACAGGATGCTTGTCCGGATCAGCGATCACTTTACCGAAGATCCCCACCGGGCAACTGGCCAGAGCCAGCTCCGAAAACGCCTCGCCGATGCCTGACTTCAGCAAAGCCGCCCGCACTGTCGTTCCTGCTGGAACCGTCACCGAGAGAAGCACCTGACGATCAATGGCGGCATACACCACCTCAACATCGATCACGACCTCAACCATGCATCTGCTTCGCGCGCTGGCAGAAGGCATCCACCAGCGTATTGGCCGCCTGATTGAACAACGGCCCCAAGGTCGCGCGGACAATCGAACCGGCGTAATCGAATGACAGGTCCAGGCTGATCTTGCAGGCTTTCTCGCCCAACGGCTTGAACACCCAGACGCCATGCAATTGATTGAACGGGCCTTCCTCGAGGTTCATCTCGATCGAATGCCCAGGCACCAGCGTGTTGCGCGTTACGAAATGCTGGCTGAGACCGCCCTTGGCCACGCCGACGCTAGCGCGCATATGCTCAGGAGAACTCTCCAGGACTTCGGCCGATGAGCACCACGGCAGAAATTCCGGGTAACGCGCCACGTCGTTGACCAGGTCATACAGCGCTTGTGCCGGATACGGCAGCAGGGCCGAACGTTGAATGTGTGTCGTCATGTCAGCGTCACTTCCACAGCTGGGCGGCAAACACTACGAGAATGCCGATGGGCGCCACATAGCGCATCAAGAACAAGGACAGGGCGAACATCGCAGGGTTGCGGATCGACAACTCGTCGCGTACCGCTTCACGCCCCATCACCCATCCTGCAAACACCACGAAACACAAACCACCGAGTGGCAACATGATCCGCGAGGTGAAGAAATCGATCACACCAAAGAAGTCCAGGCCACCGGCCGCACCCCATTGATAGAGGTGGAACATCCCGCCTTCGTTCACGAAAAATTTGGCTTCCTTCCAGATATTGAAGGAAAACACCGTGCCCAGACCGACGAACCAGCAGATGAATGCCAGCCAGAAGGTGACCCAGGCGCGGCTGACTTTCGTGCGCTCAACCAGGTAAGCCACCATCGGCTCAAGCAGGGAAATTGCGGAACTCCAGGCTGCAATCGCTACCAGCACGAAGAACACTACGCCCATCACCTGGCCGAACGCTACGTTACCAAAGGCAAAGGGCAAGCTGACGAACATCAGGCCAGGGCCTTCGCTTGGGTTCAGGCCCGCGGCAAACACGATCGGAAACAATGCCAGACCAGCCACCAGGGAAACGAAGGTATCGAGCAGTGCCACGCCGACGATGGTGCCGGAAATCGATGAGTTCTTCGGCATGTAGGCGCCGTAAATCATGATCGAGCCGACGCCCACGCTCAGGGAAAAAAACGCGTGCCCCATGGCAGGTAGCAAACCGTCGAGTACTTTTTCCGGGTGGAAGTCGAACATGAAATGCACGCCTTCCATGAAATGGCCGGTGGTCATGCTGTAGCCCAGCAGAACAATCACCATCACGAACAGTAGCGGCATCATGATCCGCAGGCTGCGTTCCAGGCCGGCGACCACCCCTTTGGCAATCACCACCGCCGACAGCAGCATAAATATTGTGTGCCAAAGTGTCAGGCGCCATGGATCGGCGATCACATTGCCAAAGTAGGCGCCGACCTGGTCAGCCGTCACCCCCTGGAAGTCGCCACGGCCCATGTCGATGATGTAATCCAGCGACCAGCCGCCGACCACACTATAGAAAGACAGGATCAGCAACGCCGTGATCATCCCGGCAAATGCGCCCCAGGACCACTTCGTCGAATGCCCGGCTTCCAGCGCCAATACCTTCAGGGCGTTGGCCGGGCTCTGCCGTGCACGGCGACCGATCAGGGTTTCGGCCAGCATGACAGGCACACCGATCAGCGCGATACAGGCCAGGAACATCAGCACGAAGGCGCCGCCGCCGTAGACGCCGACCATGTACGGGAATTTCCAGATACTACCCAGGCCCACGGCCGAACCGGTCGCGGCGAGTATGAAGACCCAGCGGCTAGCCCAACTGCCGTGGACAGAAACCTTGTCTGTCGACATCGTTATCACGCCCAAGCGTTCAAAAAAGAGGCCGCATTGTCCGGGATTCAATCAACCTGCTCAAGCACGTAGCGATACCGTAGCCGACTCGCGTGCAACTCCCTATAATGCCGCCCCTATGGCTAAACAGAAGAAACACCCAACAGGGACCATCGCGCAAAACAAAAAGGCGCGACACGATTACTTCATCGAGCACAAGTTCGAGGCTGGTCTGGTCCTGGCCGGCTGGGAAGTAAAAAGTCTGCGGGCAAGCAAGCTGCAACTGGTTGACAGTTACGTACTGCTCAAGGATGGCGAAGCCTGGCTGCTCGGCAGCCACATTACGCCGCTGATGACCGCCAGCACCCACGTCATCGCTGATCCGACCCGCACCCGAAAATTGCTGCTCAACCGGCGAGAGCTGGAAAAGCTGGCCACGGCCGTGCAGCAAAAAGGTTACGCCTGCGTGTGCCTGTCCTGGTACTGGAGCAAGCACATGGTCAAGTGCGAGATCGCTCTGGGCAAGGGCAAGAAGGAATACGACAAGCGTGATACCGAACGCGAACGCGACGCCGGCCGCGAGTTGCAGCGTGCGGTGCGCAACAAGGGTAAGGAAGACTAATCTTTCGGCCTGAGTGTTGTGGCGCTAGCGAAAAGATCGCAGCCTGCGGCAGCTCCTACATAGATCGCGTATCCATGTAGGAGCTGCCGCAGGCTGCGATCTTTTGCTTTAAATAATCACATCCCCTTGCGCCGCTCCGCCCGAGCCATGCGCTGCACTTCCTGACGCACTTCTTCCAGCACTTCCTGCACATACAAGATATGTCGGCTGGAGACTTCCCGCGCCTGCTCTGCCCTTCCTTCAATAATCGCCAGGTACAACTCCCGGTGCTGTGTGATCAGCATGTCGCGGGTTTCCGTACGCTGCTTGTACATACCGCCGATGTTGGTCACCACGTTACGCTTGAGCAGATCGAACAACCCACGAATGGTGTGCAGCAACACCGCGTTATGACTGGCTTCAGCAATTGCCAGGTGGAATTTCGCATCCGCCGCCCCCTCTTCCGCCCGACTTACCTCGTCGTGACGCGTATAGCAGTCTTGCAATTCATTGAAGGCCGCGGTCAATCGCTCGCGATCAACATCCGTAGCACGCATGGCTGCGTAATAGGCGCAGGAGGCTTCCAGGGTGTGACGAAATTCCAGCAGATCGCGCTGCGCTTCAGGGTTGCTTTCCAGCAGATGCAGCAGCGGATCGCTGAAGGTTGACCCCAGCGACTCCACCACATAATTGCCACCACCCTGGCGACTGACCAGCAAGCCCTTGGCCGCCAGTTTCTGAATCGCTTCGCGCAACGAAGGGCGTGACACGCCGAACTGCTCGGCCAACGCACGTTCGGCCGGCAAGCGCTCACCCGCCTTCAGCGTGCCCTCGAGAATCATCCCCTCGAGCTGCTCGACAATATCGTCAGACAAACGGCGCTGACGAATCTGATCAAACCCCATAACTCATTTCTCCACGATCCCGACGGCTCGCCGGGGTCTCTATTCTGGCCTATCAGGGCTGTGTCAGCACCTGCCAGACGGCATTTTGTCGAGCGGACCAGATGACTTCTGCAGCGCGTATTCGACAAAAGTTTTAGGGCGGCAAATTGACACGCCGCCTACAAGGCTTTTACCCTAGCCAACAGCGATTGTAAATTGGTATTACCAATTATCCAAGAACGCTGACCAGTGCCTGACCAACAACAATTAGGGGCCACCCCATATGCAAACCTGGCAACAGCTCTATTCTCCGCTCGGCAGTCTCGGCGTATCCGCGCTCGCGGCCGTTATCCCCATTGTGTTTTTCTTCCTGGCATTGGCCGTGTTCCGACTCAAAGGACACGTGGCCGGCAGCATCACGCTGGCCTTGTCCATTGCCGTGGCGATCTTCGCCTTCCAGATGCCCGTCGACATGGCCTTCGCCGCCGCCGGCTATGGTTTCGCCTACGGTCTATGGCCGATTGCCTGGATCATCGTGGCGGCGGTATTCCTCTACAAACTGACGGTAAAGAGTGGTCAGTTCGAAGTGATCCGCAGCTCGGTTCTGTCGATTACCGACGACCAGCGCCTGCAGGTGCTGCTGATCGGCTTCTGCTTCGGTGCCTTCCTGGAAGGTGCCGCCGGTTTCGGTGCGCCGGTCGCGATTACTGCCGCCCTGCTTGTAGGACTGGGCTTCAACCCGTTGTACGCCGCGGGCCTGTGCCTGATCGCCAACACCGCACCGGTTGCTTTCGGTGCCTTGGGGATTCCGATCATTGTCGCCGGGCAGGTTACCGGTATCGACGCGTTCAAGATCGGCGCCATGACGGGCCGCCAACTGCCGCTGCTGTCGCTGTTCGTGCCGTTCTGGCTGGTGTTCATGATGGATGGCCTGCGCGGCGTTCGCGAAACCTGGCCGGCAGCACTGGTGGCCGGTTTGAGCTTTGCCGTCACCCAATACTTCACGTCGAACTTCATCGGCCCGGAACTGCCGGACATCACCTCGGCCCTGGCCAGCCTGATTTCCCTGACGCTGTTCCTGAAAGTCTGGCAGCCAAAGCGTGCCGCAGGCCAACACATCGTCGGTGCCGTCTCGGCTTCCGTGGTGAGCGCCAGCGCCGGCGGTTTCGGTCAGCCGCGCAGCACCGTGGCTTCGCCCTACAGCCTCGGTGAAATTCTCAAAGCCTGGTCACCGTTCCTGATCCTCACCGTGCTGGTCACCATCTGGACCCTGAAACCGTTCAAGGCAATGTTTGCCGCTGGCGGTTCGATGTACAGCTGGGTGTTCAACTTCGCGATCCCGCACCTGGACCAAATGGTGATCAAGGTCGCACCGATCGTGGCCGCCCCGACCGCCATTCCAGCGGTGTTCAAACTCGACCCGATTTCCGCGACCGGCACGGCGATATTCTTCTCCGCGCTGATCTCGATGCTGGTACTGAGGATCAATGTCAAAATTGGTCTGACCACTTTGAAAGAGACCTTCTACGAGCTGCGCTGGCCGATTCTGTCCATCGGCATGGTGCTCGCCTTTGCCTTCGTCACTAACTACTCGGGCATGTCCTCGACCATGGCGCTGGTTCTGGCAGGCACCGGTGCAGCATTCCCGTTCTTCTCGCCGTTCCTCGGCTGGCTGGGTGTGTTCCTGACCGGTTCCGATACCTCGTCCAACGCACTGTTCAGTTCGCTGCAAGCGACCACTGCGCACCAGATCGGTGTGAACGACGTGTTGCTGGTTGCGGCGAACACCAGCGGCGGCGTGACCGGCAAGATGATCTCGCCACAATCGATCGCCGTCGCCTGCGCCGCGACCGGTCTGGTGGGCAAGGAATCGGATCTGTTCCGTTTCACCCTCAAGCACAGCCTGTTCTTTGCAACGATCGTCGGCCTGATCACGCTGGCTCAGGCCTACTGGTTCACCGGCATGCTGGTGCACTAAGTACTACACGATAAAAAGCAAAAACCGACGCCGGACCACGATTCCGGCGTCAGCTATTCACAACCCGGTCTGTAAGGCTGCTGAAAGCTTGCCTCTCTATATTCAGCAGCCACCACAGACGGATAACCGGGACCACCCGGAGACACGCCTGATGAGCGAGCTTTTTTACAACGCTGTTCCAAATGCGACCCGCGTCGCCCCGCCACTGCCCGAGCCTCGGCAATACCCCAGCGAGAAACCGTCTCGGGTCTATCTGTTCGGAACCTGCGTGGTGGATTTGTTCTACCCTGAAGCCGGGATGGACGCGATTCACTTGCTGGAACGCGAAGGCATTCGTGTCGAGTATCCGCAGGGGCAAAGCTGCTGCGGGCAACCGGCCTACACCTCGGGTTACACCGAGCAGGCGAGGACCGTGGCACGCTCGCAACTGGCGCTGTTTGCCGGGGACTATCCGGTGGTGGTGCCTTCGGGATCGTGTGCCGGGATGTTGCGCGAACACTACGCCGACTTGTTCAAGGACGAGCCGGACACGCTGAAACAGGTTCAGGCGCTGGCGGCCCGGACTTATGAACTGGCCGAGTTTCTGTTGTTTGTCTGCAAGGTGCAGCTCAAGGACAGTGGCGAGCCAGTCAAAGTAGCGCTGCACACGTCGTGCTCGGCACGCCGTGAGATGAACACCCACTTGCATGGCCGCGAATTGTTGGCGCAGCTCCGTAACGTGGAGCGAGTCGACCACAGCCATGAAAGTGAATGCTGTGGCTTCGGTGGGACTTTCAGCGTCCGTATGCCAGACATTTCCGGCGCGATGGTGGCTGACAAGACCCGCTCGTTGAAGGAATCTGGCGCGCACAAGGTACTGAGTGCCGACTGCGGTTGCCTGATGAACATCAACGGCTCGCTGGAGAAACAGAAGGAAGCATTGCGCGGCCAACATCTGGCCAGCTTCCTTTGGCAGCGAACGGGAGGTGTTCTATGAACGCTTCCGCGATTATTCCTACGGTTGCCGTAGAAGAAGATTTCCGCACCCGTGCTCACAAGGCGTTGGGTGACAAGCAACTGCGAAATAACTTTCGCACGGCGATGGATTCGCTAATGACAAAACGGGCAGCGTCTTTCAGCGATGCCCACGAAAGAGAACATTTGCGAGTGCTGGGCAATGCTGTCCGCGCCCGTGCTTTATCCAAGTTGCCCGACCTGCTCGAACAGCTTGAACAGAACCTGACCCGCAACGGTGTGACAGTGCACTGGGCGGAAACGGTGGATGAGGCCAATGGCATCGTCCTCTCGATCATCCGCGCTCACGAGGGGCGGCAAGTGATCAAGGGCAAATCGATGGTCAGCGAAGAGATGGAGATGAATCACTTCCTCGCTGAACAGGGCATTGAATGCCTGGAATCGGACATGGGCGAGTACATCGTCCAGCTCGACCACGAGAAGCCTTCACACATTATTATGCCGGCGATCCACAAGAATGCCGGTCAGGTCGCGTCCTTGTTCCACGACAAACTTGGCGTGGAATACACCAAGGACGTTGACCAACTCATTCAGATCGGTCGTAAGGTCTTGCGGCAGAAATTCTTCGAAGCGGACATCGGCGTCTCCGGCGTCAACTTCGCAGTGGCCGAAACCGGCACCTTGCTGCTGGTGGAAAACGAAGGCAACGGGCGCATGACCACTACCGTGCCGCCGGTGCACATCGCCGTCACAGGCATCGAAAAAGTCGTGGAAAACCTGCGCGATGTGGTGCCGTTGCTGTCACTGCTGACCCGTTCAGCCCTCGGCCAGCCGATCACCACCTACGTCAACATGATCTCCGGCCCGCGCAAGGAGCATGAACTCGACGGCCCTCAGGAAGTGCACCTTGTATTGCTCGACAACGGTCGCAGCCAGGCCTTCGCCGACAGCGAATTGCGCCAGACCCTGAACTGCATCCGCTGCGGCGCCTGTATGAATCATTGCCCGGTCTACACCCGAATCGGCGGCCACGCCTATGGGGAGGTTTACCCTGGGCCTATCGGAAAAATCATCACCCCGCACATGGTCGGCCTGGCGAAAGTCCCGGACCACCCGAGTGCCTCGTCGCTGTGTGGCGCCTGCGGTGAAGTCTGTCCCGTAAAAATTCCGATTCCGGCGCTGCTGCGTCGCCTACGGGAAGAGAACGTCAAAGCCCCGGACAGCCCTCATCAAGTGATGCGCGGCCAGGGCAGCAAGTACTCGCGTAAAGAACGGGTTATCTGGAATGCCTGGGCGAAGCTCAACAGCTCACCTACGCTTTATCGACTGTTCGGCTTCTTCGCCACTCGCTTGCGCACGCTGGCACCGAGTAATGTCGGCCCCTGGACGCAAAACCACAGCGCACCGAAACCCGCTGCCCGCTCACTGCATGACATGGCCCGCGAGCATCTGGCCAAACAGGGAGATCGCTGATGAGCGCCAAGCAAAATATCCTCGCCAAATTGCGTAAAAGTCTGACGGGCACCACGCCGGTGCCTGACGAATTTGACGTCGAACTGGTGACAGCGCCCTACACGTACACCGCCGAGCAACGCATCCCGCAGCTGCGCAAACTGATGGAAGCGGTGCACACCGAAATCCATCTGACGTCCGGCGAAGGTTGGCCTTCGTTGCTCGCTCAGTTATTGCGGGACCGTCAGTTGCCGAGTTTGTTGATTGCACCGACTACACCTCACGGGCAACGCGTCACTCAGCACTGGGCGAAAAATCCTGATCTGCCAACGCTTAAAGCCTACGACCGTCCGGTTGAAGAATGGAAAGCCGAATTGTTCAACGACACGCCGGCCAGCCTGACTGGCACCCTCGGTGCAATCGCCGCGACAGGTAGTCTGATTCTCTGGCCAACGCAGGAAGAACCGCGCTTGATGAGCCTGGTGCCGCCGGTGCATTACGCCCTGCTCAAGGCCAGTGAAATCCGCGACAACTTCTATCAAGTGCAGCAGGAATTCGAGTGGGCCCAAGGCATGCCGACCAACGCCCTGCTGGTGTCCGGCCCGTCGAAAACCGCTGACATCGAGCAGGTCCTGGCTTACGGCGCTCACGGTCCGAAAGACCTCGTGGTCATGATCCTGGAGGACCAATGAATCTACCCGCGGCTTTCCTGCGAGATGCGCAGCAACTGATTCCCCAGGAGCGACGTTTCGACGACCCGCTGTCGACCTTGGCCTTCGGCACCGACGCCAGTTTCTACCGGCTGATTCCGAAACTGGTGATTCGTGTCGAGTCGGAAGATGAAGTAGTCGCGCTGCTGAAACTGGCGCAACGGGATCTAGTCCCGGTGACCTTCCGCGCCGCCGGCACCAGCCTGTCCGGCCAGGCCATCAGTGACTCGGTGTTGATCGTCCTGGGGGATAACTGGAACGGTCGCGAGATCCGCGGCCAAGGCACGCAAATCCGTCTGCAACCGGGCGTGATCGGCGCACAGGCCAACGCATGGCTGGCGCCGTTCGGACGCAAGATCGGCCCGGACCCGGCGTCGATCAATGCCTGTAAAATCGGCGGCATCGTCGCCAACAATGCCAGCGGCATGTGCTGCGGCACGGCGCAAAATACCTATCACACATTGGCCGGCATTCGTCTGGTGCTGGCCGACGGCAGCCGTCTCGATACCGAAGATGCGACGAGTGTTGCGGCGTTTCGTGAGAGCCACGCTTCGCTGCTTGAACGCCTGGCAACGTTGGGCCGAGAAACCCGCGCCAATGCCGAGCTGGCGGCGAGAATTCGCCACAAATACCGTCTGAAAAATACCACCGGGCTGTCACTCAATGCGCTGGTGGATTTCGACGAGCCTGTGGATATCTTGAGCCACTTGCTGGTGGGCTCCGAAGGCACCCTCGGCTTCATCAGCGCGGTGACTTACGACACGGTGATCGACCACCCGAACAAGGCCTCGGCGCTGATCGTGTTTCCGGACGTGGAGACCTGCTGCAACGCCGTAACCGTGCTGAAAAGCCAACCGGTGTCGGCCGTCGAACTGCTGGACCGCCGCAGTCTGCGTTCGGTGCAGGACAAACCCGGCATGCCCGCTTTCGTACAACAGTTGTCGAACAATGCCTGTGCGCTGCTGATCGAATCCCGCGCCGCATCGTCCACTTTGCTACAGGAACAACTGGCGCACATCATGGCATCGTTGACTTCTTTCCCGGTGGAAAAACAAGTCGACTTCACCGAAGACCCGGTGGAAAACGCCCGGCTCTGGGCAATCCGCAAGGACACCTTCCCCGCCGTCGGCGCCGTGCGCAAAACCGGCACCACGGTGATCATCGAAGACGTGACCTTCCCGGTTGAACAACTGGCCATCGGCGTAAACCGCTTGATCGAGCTGTTCGACAAACATCACTACGACGAAGCGATCCTTTTCGGACACGCGCTGGAAGGGAATCTGCACTTCGTCTTCACCCAAGGCTTCAACAACCCGGAAGAAGTCGCACGCTATCAGGCGTTCATGGACGACGTGGCGCAGTTGGTGGCGGTGGAGTTCGGTGGTTCGCTGAAGGCCGAACACGGCACCGGTCGCAACATGGCGCCCTTTGTCGAACTGGAGTGGGGCAGCGATGCCTACCAGTTGATGTGGCAGCTTAAACGTCTGCTCGACCCCAACGGCATTCTCAACCCGGACGTGGTGCTCAGCGAGGATCCGCAGATCCACCTCAAGCACCTGAAGCCGTTGCCGGCCGCCGATGATATTGTGGATAAGTGCATCGAGTGCGGCTTCTGCGAACCGGTCTGCCCATCTAAAGGCCTTACCCTGAGCCCGCGCCAGCGCATCGTGATCTGGCGTGACATTCAGGCGAAGAAACGCGCTGGCGTCTACACCACCGAACTCGAAGCCGCTTACGAATACCAAGGCATCGACACCTGCGCCGCCACGGGACTCTGTGCGCAGCGTTGCCCTGTAGGAATCAACACCGGCGAGCTGGTGAAAAAGCTCCGCAGCCGGAAGGCAACTCATACAAAAACCGCCAATTGGCTGGAAGGCAATTTCGCCACCGCGCTGCAAGGTGCACGTTTCACCCTGCACGCGGCCAACGGCGCACGGATGCTGCTGGGGCCGCCACGATTGGCAAAGCTTTCGGCAACGTTGACGCGCCTATCCAAAGGTCAGGTCCCGCAATGGACCAACGCCATGCCGCAACCGGAAAAAGCCATTCGTTTCAGCCCGACCGTGTCGGACGAACGCCCTCGAGTGGTGTACCTCGCGGCCTGCGTGTCGCGGGCAATGGGCCCGGCGGCGGGTGATAAAGAGCAGATGTCGCTGTACGACAAAACCCGTGGGTTGTTGGAAAAAGCCGGTTACCAAGTGGTCTTCCCGGACAACCTGGACAACCTCTGCTGCGGGCAACCGTTCGCCTCCAAGGGCTACGCCGAACAGGCCGAGCACAAACGCCAGGAACTGATTGGCGCCTTGCTGCACGCCAGTCGCGGCGGGCTCGACCCGATCTACTGCGACACCAGCCCCTGCACCTTGCGCCTGGCCCAGGACCTGGGCGATGTTCGCTTGGACCTGTACGACCCGGTGCGTTTCATTCGTACGCATTTGATGGATCGACTGCATTTCACGCCGCAGGAAGCGCCAATCGCAGTGCACGTCACCTGTAGCACTCAGCATTTGGGCGAGAGCCAGGCGTTGATCGATCTGGCGCGCAAGTGCAGTAAAAACGTGGTCATCCCCGAAGGTATTCACTGCTGCGGATTTGCCGGCGACAAAGGTTTCACCACGCCGGAGTTGAACGCTCATTCTTTAAGGACGTTGAAGGATGCGGTGCAACAGTGCAGCGAGGGTATTTCCACCAGCCGCACCTGTGAGATCGGGCTGACGCAACACGGTGGAATTGACTATCACGGGTTGGTCTATCTGGTGGATCGGGTTACCCAAGCTAAAATAATTGACTGGCATTAGACGTTTTTGCCCCTTTTTCGTACCCGCTTCCCGGAAAAATCTTTCACTCCATCACAAGCAAAAATAGAACCCTTGCACGCCTTCACAGTCCATTTGTTAAGCCCCAATAAACGTGGCCCAATGCCCATCCGTTCTAGGAGATACCTATGAAGCGTTCCGCCCTGGCTGGACTGCTCATCACTGCAACGATGCTGGCCTCCCTCGCGTACGCTTCAAACGAGAGTGATCAATGCGTAATGAAGCTCCAGGAAGTCAATAACAAGCTGTCCAGCGCTACCACGCTGGACGCCGCCACCAAAGGTGTCGTCATCGCCAAAACCGAACAAGCCAAGGCCGCCCACGCCGCCAACAATGACAAAGAGTGTGTTTCCCTGACGCAGCAGGCGCTCCAGGACATTCAAAGCCATACCAAAAGCCAATAGTGCCGGGCCAGAGCCAATAGACACGGCTACGCATGTAGTACCGACAGCGGAGTACTGGCGGACGGGCGTTCAAATCCCCCGCCCACCAATCGATGCAAACAAAGCCCGTCAAGTGCGGGCTTTGTTGCATTTGGGGTTTGGTCATTTTTGTAGGCCGCATCGTCACTCCCCCACAAGAGCAGGCCTGCCCGCGATTCCACCAGCCGTACCAGTGAGATTGGCGTGAGCCAGCATGGCGGGATCGATTATCACGGGCTGGTTTATCTGGTAGAACGCGTGACGCAAGCGCGCCCGGCTTGAGGGTGATTCACTGGAAGGGCCGTTTTCGCCCCTTTTTGCTTTTGCGTCGCAATCATTCCCCGGCAAAAAAAAAACGAATTCCTGCGTGCGGCTATAGTCATTTAGTTAGGCCCTGTGAAAGGGCTTATAACCACCTCGGCCAGCAGCCCCATTCACCGGCAGCACCGAGCCCTCATGCGCAAGGAGATACCCATGAAGCACTCTGCAATTGCTGGATTGTTTATCACTGCGGCTATTCTGGCATCGCCGGCGTTTGCGGCAGACAAGGATCTTTGTGCCGCGAACATTCAAAAAATAGACGACTTCGCGGCTAGCGCGCCCTCCTTACCAGAAAGCTCCCTGGACAACATAAAAGCAGCACAGGAAAAATCCAAAGCGGCCCAAGCAGCAGGAAACGACAAGGATTGCGTCGAAATTACCACCGGTATCATCAAAAAAATGGAGATTCGGGATCCGACCCGGAACTGATGCGAGACAGGGCCAACCTTCGGGTTGGCCTTCCGGACCACATTGACGTAGACTACACAAGCTTGTTGCTTATCTGATTCACGAGCAATGAGTTCGGGGCCGTTTAGGATTCGACGCCGGTTGCGAAACTTTAGGTGCATGCCGAGTTGGTAACAGAACTCGTAAATCCACTGTTGCAACTTTCTATAGTTGCCAATGACGAAACCTACGGGGAATACGCTCTCGCTGCGTAAGCAGCCTTAGCCCTTCCCTCCTGGTACCTTCGGGTCCAGCAATCATCAGGGGATGTCTGTAAACCCAAAGTGATTGTCATATAGAACAGAATCGCCGTGCAGTACGTTGTGGACGAAGCGGCTAAAACTTACACAACTCGCCCAAAGCACCCTGCCCGTCGGGTCGCTGAGGGTTAACTTAATAGACACGGCTACGCATGTAGTACCGACAGCGGAGTACTGGCGGACGGGGGTTCAAATCCCCCCGGCTCCACCACTTATACATCTAAAGACGTCCAAGGACGTCTTTTTTTGTGCCTGAAATCCAGTAAATACGGGGCTTTCAGCTCCATCAGTGTCCGTGAGCGTCCAGCAAGATCTATGTCTTTCAGTATTCCAAATGGTATTCCAGGCTCACAGGTGCTATTTTTTGGAATACCAAGACCCCCCATGGAATACCAATGTGCGCTCAAGCTACTCGCCTTTCTGAACTCAAGATCAAAGCTGCCAAACCTACGGAGAAGGACTACGTCCTAGTTGATGGTGATGGGCTTCAGATGCGAGTGAGAATCAATGGCTCTAAGCTGTGGAATTTCAACTACTACCATCCTGTAACCAAGAAGCGCATCAACATGGGGCTTGGCGCATATCCTGAACTGTCCCTTGCCCAAGCGAGGAAGATGACCATTGAGGCAAGGGAGCTCCTTGCTACTAACATCGATCCGAAAGAGCAGCGAGATACCCTGAAGCAGGCCAAAAAGGCTGAAACCGAACACACATTCCAGAACGTAGCGACAGCCTGGTATGAGCTTAAAAAAGACTCGGTGACGCCAGCTTATGCTGAGGACATCTGGCGCTCGCTGACATTGCACGTCTTTCCGGATTTGGGCATCACTCCGATCTCAGCCATCGGCGCACCACAAGTCATCAACCTGCTTCGGCCACTCGAAACCAAAGGCAGCCTTGAAACCGTTAAACGGCTGTCACAGCGACTCAACGAGATCATGACCTACGGGGTCAACTCGGGACTGATTCACGCAAATCCGCTCAGCGGGATTCGCTCCGTCTTCAAGAAGCCGAAAAAGAAGAACATGGCGGCACTTGCTCCCGATGAGTTGAAAGAGCTCATGGTGGCAATCGCCAATGCCAGCATAAAAAGAACTACGCGCTGCCTGATCGAATGGCAACTCAACACCATGACCCGCCCAGCAGAGGCAGCCACCACCTGCTGGGTCGACATCGATTTTGAAAAACGCATCTGGACGATCCCTGCAGAACGCATGAAGAAACGCCGCGTGCACATTATCCCGCTTACGGAACAGGCTTTGGCGCTACTGGAGGCAATCAAGCCCTACAGTGGGCATCGTGAATACGTGTTCCCTGCAGACCGTAACCCTCGCACCCACTGCAACAGCCAGACAGCTAACATGGCGCTAAAGCGTATGGGGTTCGAAGGCCGGCTGGTAAGCCACGGCATGCGCTCAATGGCCAGCACTATCCTCAACGAGCACGGCTGGGATCCGGAGTTGATCGAGGTAGCGCTTGCCCACGTTGATAAAGACGAGGTTCGCAGCGCCTACAACCGGGCGGGCTATATCGAACGCAGACGGCCGATGATGGCCTGGTGGAGCGAGCACATTCAGGAGGCAGCCACAGGCAACCTGTCGGTGTCAGCTATCAAGGAAAATCGGGACAGGAAAGTCGTCTCGATACGCTGATCTAGTGTCTGCCACTGACCAAGGGGGAGGACGATTAGGACAGTTGATATGAAGCACACCCTCCGAATGAATGGGCGCATGGATTCGCACCATCTGATAGAAAAGGCCGCCCGTAAAGGCGGCCTTTTCACTTTTAACTCTCGAAGGGCTTAGGATCCCGAACAACATGCTTTTCCAACCGTCCGTTGATCAGCGCAAACAACGCCTCGAATTGCTCAAAGCTTTGCGCTGGCAACACATTTTCCGGTTCCGATGCCATCTTCTTGAGAAACAGCCGTGTTGGCCGAGTTTTATGGAAGGGGATTTCAAGATCTGCAAGGCCCGCTTCAATGCGCTTGGCGATCCGCGGAATATTGGCATTTAACTTCAAAGCCTTTCCCTTTAGCTCCTTGCTGTAGCTCTCTCGCACAAGTGCCTCGTAGACCACCGGATCTAGCAAGTCCTCAATGTCTGCTTCGTTCGGTGGGGAAGAGAATGCTTCAGATACGAATACGACGTTCTGGTCGCGGATGAGCTTCGCCTTGAGGAGCTCGTCCTTGGTCGCCTTAGAGTCACGCTCAGTGTCGAGAAGAACCAACACGTTGAGGGCTTCCGACGTCAGTAACGCAACCATGTAAGAGACCTTCTGCGCACCTCCTGCTGGTGTCATTGTGAGTGTGGCACTTAGTGCCGTTCTTCCCTTCTCAGACGCATAGGCGCTGACAGCGCTCATGATCCAAAAGTCCGTAACCCCCTCGACAACAAGATTGTTGGGGCCGACAAAGAGGCTTTGGGCAAGGTCATAGCCGAGCGCTGCCTGGAGCGGGAACAACGTCCTAGCGTCTCCCGTCGGATCGTTCGTGACTGTGGTTCCAACTTCCTCCGAGATGTTGACGGTACGGACTGAATCCAGCGCATGCGTAGGCACCATAAAGGGTGAGTGCGTGGAGTAGAGAATTTGATTGGAGAAATCCACCTCTAGATGATGGAGGAGATCTGATTGGGACTTGGCATGCAAATACAGGCCGGGCTCATCTAGGAGGAGCACAGCGTTCTCCGCATGGCCTCCGTCCGTGTCAGCCGAAAACGTGATGTAGAAGGCGAAGAACCACTGAAAACCTCGGCTCCTGTCGTTGAGATTAACTTCGACGTCATAGGTGCTCGTTGGGTCAGAGATGATTGTATCGATGTGGTGGGCGTCGAGGTTAAAACGAATCTTTAGCGCGCGATCTTTCCACAGTCGTTTAATCTCGCCTGTAACAACAGCACTGGCACGGTTCGCGAGCTGATTCCGCGTTTCGTGATCGTTTTGCCCATGGAGCTTCTGGAGCTCATCGGGATTGAGCCCTGCGACCTTGCACAGTTTCTCAAAGTTCCGGTCCGTATCCTCAAGCTGACCCTGAGACTTCCGTTGGATGTATGCGGCTATGTCTTGGTGGCCATCGAGTTCCGGGTATTCATCGACATAGATGAACTTCGGAATTGCACCAGCAGCCCAGCTACGAGCCTGCTGCTGGGCATCCTTGTCAACCACGATGCTATCGGCCAACTCTTCGAGCTCAGAGAACGTCTCCTCTTGTTTGTCAGTCAACTCAGCATCAGCGCTGGCCAGCGCAGTCCGCAGAGCCTTTGCCGCTGCCGCCATCTGACTAGCCCACGTGTCACGTAGCCTTGTGGCGGCCGCAACTTTCTCGAAGGCATCGGCTGCCGCATCCAACGTGCTAGATGTCTCCTGCTTCAACGCCGTAGCGCGCACCGCCGCAGCCACCTTCTTGACCTTGCTTTTGATCTCGGTTTCGTCGAAGGCTATTGCCTTGAGCTCGGGGAACCTCACAGTTCTTAACGTGCCATAACTACGCCCGATGATGACCTGGGAGACCTCCGTGGCCCGCGGAAGTACTTCAAGCAGAGCTTCTTTGTCGTCATCGTCTAAGACCCATGCTGTTGACAACACGGGCGTGTCGTCTGTGCACTCCTCTAGGCGCCTGTGACGGGGAAAGTCCTTGATGGGCCTCAAAGCCTCGAACCCTGTAATCGGGTTTAGGCTGTGCAACGCACGAAGCAGGTTCGACTTGCCGCTCTCGTTTCGTCCCAGAAGGGCTGTAATCCGAGAGACCGCGATTTCACCGCTATCATTAATAGAGCGATAGTTACGAACTCGGAATGACTCTAGCTTCATGGCTGCCCCCACTCTTGTTGGTCTAATTCTGTATAGGTGCGGGCATTCCAGGCAGAAAGCAAGTGGAATAAGGATGCAGGACGCCACCATAGCGAGGAAGGTCTACATCGGGTCGTTTTTGGCCCGCACCAGCAGTTGAGTACCCTGCCAAACGACGATTCGATTAAAAAAAATCTCAGCCCTACATAACTTCCCTGACAACACCACCAAGGAAGTTCGCCCCATGTCATTGCATTGCCCTCGCTGTCATTCCCCCAAAGTCGCTTCCTTCCATCACGCCATGAAAGTCGGCGCGGCCATCGGCACCGTGGGCGGTGCTGCGCGTGGCGTCAGTACTGCACTGGCTGGCGGTCAGGCGGGTGCGCTGATTGGCGCGATTGCCGGCCCTATCGGCATCACGCTCGGCTCGGTCTCAGGTGCCATCCTCGGCGGTCTGGCCGGCGGGGTTGGTGGTTGTGCGATCGGCGCGCAGCTAGGTGAGTCGCTCGACCGCCACGTCCTGGCCCACAACCTCTGCCTGCTTTGCGGACATCGCTTCAACTTGCCTGCTTAACCCATTTCCTCTCTCTCACTTATTACGTCTGGACAGTGCTGCGTGATGCGCAGCATTTATGCCGGCGTGCACCCCAAGGAATCTCAACCATGGCTCATCTCGTCGAAACAATGGCCTACGCTGGCGCTACTCCGTGGCATGGCCTGGGCAACCAGCTCACGCAGAAACAACCCATCGAAGTCTGGCAACGCGAAGCCGGCATGGACTGGCAGATCCAGGAAAGTTCCGTGCATTTCAAATCAGATACCGCTGGCCACCTAGGCGCCATCCACTCCTTTCCTGAACAGAAGGTGCTCTTCCGCTCGGACACCAAAGCACCGCTGTCGGTAGTTTCCCAGCGATATCACACTGTGCAGCCTAGCGAGGTGCTGGAGTTCTACCGGGATCTAACCAAAGTCTCCGGCTACGAGCTGGAAACGGCAGGCGTACTCAAAGGTGGTCGCAAGTTCTGGGCGCTGGCGCGTACCGGTCAAGGCGCAGCACTGAAGGGTAACGACCAGGTTAACGGCTACCTGCTGCTGGCCACATCCTGCGACGGCACCCTGGCCACGACGGCAACGCCGACCACCGTACGCGTAGTCTGCAACAACACCCTAACTATCGCCTTGGACGGCACCAGCCGCGCCATCAAGGTGCCGCACAGCACCCGATTCGATCCCAAGGCGGTGAAGAAACAGCTTGGCATTGCAGTCTCGCAATGGGACGACTTTATGTACCGAATGCGGGCGCTGGCCGAGCGCAAGGTGCAGTGGCATGAGGCGCTGGGCTTCTTTATGAACGTGCTGTGCGAGACCAGTCCGACCGGCGCCCTGCCGGAGGTGCTGCCCAACGAACGTGCGCTGCGCAAGGTTCAGGAGCTGTACGAGGGCCGTGGCCGTGGCAGTCAGCTCGACTCGGCACGCGGCACTGCTTGGGGTTTGCTAAACGCCGTGACCGAGTACGTCGATCACGAACGTCGGGCCCGCAGCAACGAGTACCGCATGGACTCGGCCTGGTTCGGCCAAGGTGCGCAGATCAAGCAACGCGCTCTGAATTCTGCCCTGCAACTGGTCGCCTGACTGCTTACTTCCGCCACCCCATAACGCCCGATCAGTCTCGTAGCTGATCGGGCGTTTCTATGTCCGTAAGGTGAACTCGATGAAAGCTACTCCGTTGAGCCGCACCGGCAAATCGCGCCCGGCGCTGCGCCTGATCAGTACCAAGGAATTGCCCCGTGAAGATTGGCTGGCAGTACGCAAGCAGGGTATCGGCAGTTCGGATGCAGCCGCCGCTGTCGGCCTCAATCCCTACAAATCGCAGCTGGAGCTGTGGCTAGATAAAACCGGGCGCGATACCACACTACCGAAAGCCGATCCCCACGATGAGGAAAGCCCAATGTACTGGGGCAACGTGCTGGAACCCATCGTGGCCTGGCATTACAGCAAGCGCACCCAGAACAAGGTGCGGCGCATCAACGCCGTGCTGCAGCATCCGAATCCCGAGCTGCCCTGGATGCTGGCCAACATCGACCGCGAGGTGATCGGTGCCGACGATGTGCAGATCCTCGAATGCAAGACGGCCGGCATAAACGGCGCACGCCTCTGGAAAGAGGGCGTGCCTGAATATGTGCAACTGCAGGTGATGCACCAGCTCGCCGTCACCGGCAAGCAGGCTGCGGATGTGGCGGTACTGCTGGGCGGTCAAACGCTGGAGATCCACCGCATCGAGCGGGATGAGCAAATGATTGCTCGCTTGATCGAGCTGGAGCGCAAATTCTGGCAGTACGTGGAAACCGATACGCCACCGCCGGCCGATGGTTCTGCCTCTGCTGAAATGGCGCTGCGCGCTCTATATCCGGAAGACAACGGCCAGACCATCGACTTCCGTGGCCGGGCCGGTTTGGCAGCGGCCTACCTGGAGCTCAAGGCGGTGCGTCAGTCCATCGGCGAAAAGGAAACGCGCGAGGCCCAGCTCAAGCAGATGCTGCAACAGGCCATGGGCGAAGCCACCCGCGCAGAGTTCAGTCACGGCTTCATCAGCTGGAAAAAATCCAAGGACAGCAGCGTGCTCGATGTGGATCAGATGCTCCAAGAAAAACCCTACCTGCAGATTCGTTATACCAAGCTCAAGGAAGGCAGCCGGCGCTTCTTGGTCAGCTGATCCCCACCCCATTCAACCATTCCCTCCCCTTGGCCAGTCCATGCAGTTCGCGCTGCGTGGCTGGCCTTTTTTCATTTCCAGGAGAACCACTATGCTCAAAGGTCTGGCTATAACCCCGCCTGTGCTCGGCCGAATTTCCATCGGTAAGGTCATCGAGAAGAATGGTAAACGCCTACCGGAGAAAGATGACCAGTTCACCATCACCTCGCAGGTGCAGAGCAAGGACGGCTGGCTGCTGCACCCACTCAACGACGAACTGCGCAAGAGCCAGGAAAACAAGCTGCGCAACATCCCCGTACGCCTGCTGTTCAACGAACCGGACCTGAACTTTCGCGCCGACTACACCCTGTTCGACCGCCAGTCTGGACGGCCGCTGTGTGTCGGCAATGGTGAGACCTGTAAACGTGTCACGCAGGACGGTATGCAATCGCTGCCCTGCCCTTCGCCGGATGGCTGCTCACTGGCTCAAGGCAATGCCTGCAAGCCCTACGGTCGGCTGAACGTGCTGATCGGCGATGACGATCCACTGGGCAGTTTTGTGTTCCGTACCACGGGGTTCAACAGCATCCGCACTCTGGCGGCACGTCTGCAGTACTTCAGCGCAATCTCCGGCAATCGCCTGGCCTGTCTGCCGCTGGAGCTGCGTCTGCGTAGTAAGTCCACTCGGCAGAGCCACGGTACACCGATCTTCTACGTGGACATCACGGTGCGCAGTGGGCTGAGCCTGGAAGACGCCTTGTTGGAAGCCAAGCAACGGGAGGAAACCCGACGTGCCTCGGGCTTTGATCAGAGCGCCTTGGATCACGCGGCCCAGCAGGGCTTTAGCAACGGGGCCTTTGAAGATAGCGAGGAGGACTCCGGAGCCATCGTCGAGGAGTTCTTCCCAACAGCTGAAAACTCACCCAGCAACGCAGAGACCCAACTCCAACCGGCTGCGCCAGCAAAGCCCTCACTGGTTCAGAAGCTGGAGTCTCAGGCTACCCGACACAACGGCCGGCCCTCTATCCAGTAACGTCCTTCTAGACCTTCCTAGCGTTCTCACGCATTCGTACAGGAATACCAGTATGAAATATCACAAGCTTAGCGCCGGTGAAATGACTGGCACCTATGTCATGGACTCTCCGGTCACCGAAGCCGACATCCTGCAGATGGCGCAACAACTGGCGATGAGTCGCCTGTCTAAAGGCCGGGCACTGACTGAGCCTAAGCAGGTCTTCAGCCACCTGCAAACACTGCTGCAGTACCACGAGTACGAAGTCTTTGCTCTGCTATTGCTCGATACCAAACACCGGGTGATTGGCTTCAGGGAGTTATTCCGAGGCACCCTGGATGGTGCCAGCGTGTATCCACGGGAAGTGGTCAAGATCGCCTTGGAGCATAACGCTGCGGCCGTAATCCTTGTTCATAACCACCCATCTGGTGACCCAGAGCCCAGCCTAGCCGATCGCACATTAACCACCACTCTCAAGATTGCCCTCAACATGGTTGGCACTCGGATACTGGATCATGTGGTCGTGGGCTATGAGGGCTGCGTATCGCTGGCAGAACGAGGATATCTGTAGGGGAGCTTTGCCCTTGGCATGCACCAAGTCAGCCGATGCAACACTTGGCAGCCGCTACGCCCCGGACCTTAACCAATATTGCCTCAACTCAAGGAGATCACTATGGCGTTGATACGTTTCCTGATTGCACTTCTCACCTTCATCGGTGTACTGGCAAGCGCTGCAGCAGTAGTGGTGGGTGTGATCCTGATGCTGCGATTTCCGCCGATCTTGATCGCTGTAACTATTGCCTTCCTACTCCTTCACTGGGTGCTCAAGCTCCTCCCCAAAATCGAATAAACGACATAAGGCAGACAGGAGGCTAACGTGCCTCCTGTCTGCCTCAGTGCCATTTTCTTTTTTTGTTCTGAACAGTTGAATGCTTAAGTCCGAGTCGAACTCAACAGGTCTGCCCTGCATCCCTCCTCAGTAAACTGATGGGCAGTTACGCCAAGACCGACCTGCTGATCCTCGACTACTGAAGTTGGCTCCGCTTTGGGTCACGCACAAGAGCATTCCGTGATTTTCAAAAAACATAGCGCTCCAAAAACATTGTGCAGCCAAGCTGGACGAACTCATCGATAGCAGCCTGAACTGCAGCAAGACTGCGAATCTTGGAGAGCTACGCCATGAGTTCCTTCCTTTTCTCAGGTAGCTTCAGGCTTTTGCACTGTCCTTTAAGACCCGGCCAGCAATTCTCGGCACGATTAACTCCCACTCTTGCGAACGATGATGGGCTCGGAAGGCCTCTTCACACCGATCAGAATGCCGCACCAAAACAGCTGCCACTTCACAATCCTCAATCTCAAGGTCCAGATTGAATGACTTTGCTGTACGGCCTACAACCTGACCGTCCGCATCCTGAATCAGATATCTCCCTTCATGAGCCTTGAACGCAAGCGTGTCGCCAGGCTCAAGCGCAGCCAATGTCTTATGTATTGATGCCGTAGGGTTCTGGCGCCCAGCATAATCGAGATCAATATCCTTCAAAGAGAGCTGTAGGTAGCGCTTCTCCAGCTCTGCGAGGAATTCACCCTGAAAGGTGCGGCCCATGACCTCCTCGGTAAGTTGGCGGCTGAAGGGATTGCCCCCAGGGAATTCACACACGGTCAGGGTTTGCTCGGCGCGGGTCATGCCCACGTAGTAAAGTCGGCGTTCATCGCTAAGAGCTTCCGGCTGAGTGGACCAGCCGCCATCAAGCACTACAACGTGGCGGAACTCCAATCCTTTGGCAGAATGAATAGTGCCTAGGTAAAGTCCATTCCTGGGTTGCTGGCGTAGCTCCCGGAAATAGTCGTAGAGCCAATCGACCAGCGTCTGGGCGCTCAGAGGGCATTGTCCGAACTCTGCTGTGAGCTGTTCAAAGGCGGTGGCCAATATGCCGTGCCAATCCGGCACGAGCTGCCTTTCGCTCATGCATGCCCATGCCTCGGAAGCACTCAGCGGCTCGGTAATCCCGCGTAGTATTTCAACAGCCTGCACGAAGCCGCGCTGAGCGGTCAGAGGCAAGACACCTTCCTTGTCGGCAGCAAGGCAATACGGAACGCCATGAGCTTCACACCAGGCCTGAAGGGGCAGCAGGTACTGGTGAGTACGGGCCAACACCGCGCAGCCCTGCCAATCCTCGGTGTCCAAACTGAGCAGACGTTGCAGCTCAGCCATCGCAGCTTGGGCCTGCAGGTTCGCCCTCGCGTCGCCCTCAGCCTCTATCCTCAGGCGAACCACGCGCCCTGCCCGCTCGAGGTCCAGGGTCTCCCAATCGCCGCCCTTCGGCCGTCCGCGGCGAACAGTGTCGATCTGAATCGGGTGATCCTTTTTGAGCCGATCGGGGTTGCGGCCAATGACGCTGTTGGCCGCATCGATGATGCAGCCGCTGGAGCGGTAGTTGTCGACCAGATAGTTCTTTGTGGCCGAGTAATCCTCGCGAAAGCGCTCTATGTATCGATTATTGGTATCACGCCAGGCGTAGATGTTCTGGTCATCGTCACCTACCGCCAAAATGCACAAACGTCCTTCTTCTTCCGACTTGCGCCCGGCCAATGCACTCACGAGTCGATACTGCAGGTCGTCGATGTCCTGGTATTCATCGACGAGGATGTAGCGGTAGCCTCGCATCAGTTGCTCGCGTAGATCGTCCTCGCCTTCTACCTGACGCTTGCCCTCGAGCAACTCAACAGCGTCTCCCATCACTTGGGACAGGCGCCCTTCCTCGACCGTTTCACCTCGCTCGAAGCGGGTTCCAGTCAGGCGCATCGCCATGCGGTGATAAGTCATCACGTTGACCCCAAAGGCATCGGGGCCAACCAATTTGAGCAGGCGCTGCTTGATCTCGTTGGCCGCGTGACGGTTGAAAGTCAGAGCCACGATGCAGCGCGCCGGCATGCGCCGAACTCGTAACAGATAAGCGATACGGTGCACGATCACGCGAGTCTTGCCGGAACCTGGACCAGCTAGAATCAGGCGGTTCACGTCATCGTCGTCGGACACAATAACCCGCTGGGCAGCGCTGAGTCTCTCGACGATGCTACGCCAGGACTCTTCACTCGTGGCTAGCTTAAGCACCTCCTCGCGACCTACGAAGTAGCGGCGAATGAACTCCTGTTTAGCTAGCGTGAAATAGTGCTGAACCAGGTCACGGGCCTCTCGCATCGAGCCGAGCCCAACCTCTGCATACTCGCGCATAACGTGAACCTGAATACGTTTTTCTCGGTAATGCTCATCAAGGCGCTGGTAGTCATCCTTGACGTATCCGGTACGTTTTTCCGCGTTGACTTCGATCGTCATAGCGCGACGCATGACTGTCATGCCGTGGTTCAGCGTAAGCACGTCTTGCTTGTGCAGGTACAGCAGTACGTGCTCAATGGCCTTGCGGCGCTGCGACTCCGGGATTCTGGAGCGCAGCTCTAGATCCTGATCAATCAGGCTCATGAGCTCGCCGAACGTGGTGTCGACCAACAGATCCTTGTTACGTGACCCCGGCGGCAATTTGCCAATCAGAAACGGGAGGACCACGGCAGCCAAGGCTCGCCTGCGCTCACCCAACCCTTGAATACCGTTCCAACTGTACCCGCCGCGAATACGCAGCTTGAGGAAATCCTGACTGATCTGACGCAGTTCGAAGCTGCTACGCAGTTGACTTTCGCTGTCGTGATCTTGGGCCAGACTGCGCAGCAGTCGCAGGACGTGTAGCGGTATCAGATCTTTGTTGCCGGTGGCTGTTTTGAGCGCCGAGGTCAACAGTGGCACGGTAAGATCCTGCCATTCCCCACTCTCGGCCTCCGGCGCCAATTCCTGCAGCAGGTCGAACAGGGCAGACTCAAGTTTTAAGGTGGCTTGCAGACGTTGGGTGGAAGGGAAAACAACGCCATGCCGGACGTACAAAGTGAGCTTGGAGTCGTTGACTAAAAGTCCCAAGTCCTCCATCTGTCGCAGTGTCGCTGTGACCTCTTCGGACGTGAGGCTGGTCAGTGCCATCAGGGCGTCGGTGTTGATGCGCTCATCAGCACTCGCCTCGTACAGGTAACTCAGAATGGCCTTGAATTCTTCCAGCCGTCTGGCCGGCAGTTTGGCGGTAATCAGACGCTTGTCGGCTTCATCCTTAGTCAGCTTCAGGCTTGCCGGAAAGATCTGGGTCTGATTCTCCTCCCGCTTTAAAAACTGCCCACGCTCAAGCCAGGACACGGCCGTGACGACCTTGGTTTCAGCATCGCGTTCCCCGGCCTCAAAGCTGGTCTCTACCTGCTCGTCCATCAATACTTCGCCGGCAGTGATGACGAGCCTGCCGCCCTTGCGTCGGTCGCTCTCCTTGCGTAGTTTGCGCAGGATCTGCTGAATATCACGCAGGGTCAGTTTCGACCCTTCGCACATCCCGAACTGGTTCTCGATATCCTGAGCGTCATACAGAAGCACGCATCGAGCCTGCCCTTGATCGCGTCCAGCGCGCCCAGCTTCCTGCAAGTAGTTCTCCAGCGATCCCGGTATATCAGCATGTACCACCAGGCGAATATCGGATTTGTCTACGCCCATGCCAAAGGCATTGGTGGCCACGATGATCTTGAGTTCCCCAGCCTTGAAGGCGTCCTGAATGTCCTTCTTCTCGTGTGGCTCCAGCCCAGCGTGAAAATACTTGCAGGCCCAACCGTGGCCGATCAAAAAATCAGCGAGTTCTTCAGCGCCTTTGCGGCTAGACACGAAGATCACCGCGCCGCCCTCGTTACGGCCTAGCTCTTCCGCAAGCAGCGCCTGAGTGTGGTGGCGCTTCTCTGAACGGGCACAGGGCAGGACTTCGAAGTGCAGATTGGTACGCTCGTGAGTACCGATGAAGCGCTTAAAGGTGATGCCCAGTTGCTCTTCGAAGTGCTGCTCGATGTCCTCAAGCACGTCAGGCTTGGCAGTAGCCGTAAAGCAGCCGATCGCCGCGAGCTGACCGTCACCGGTGAACTGCTTGATGAAACGCGATACATAGAGGTAATCCGGGCGAAAATCTGCGCCCCATTTGGACAAGCAATGCGCTTCGTCGTAGATCCAGGCGCCGACCTGGCGTTGGGCGATCGCGCGGCGAAAGGCCTTATTGCGAAACTGCTCGGGCGAGACCAGAAGAATGCCTACATCCCCCAACTGGATTTTCTCCAGCGCCTCGGCCCGTTCAGGCATGGTCAATAGGCCGTTCAAGGTCGCAGCACATTGGACGTTGCGAGCAAGAAGGCCGTCGACCTGATCCTTCATCAGTGACTGCAACGGCGAGATGATGACTGTCAGGCTGCCGTTGCGGTGAAAGCGATTCAGGGCCGGCAGTTGGTAGCACAGGGATTTGCCGCCCCCTGTCGCGAGAATCGCGAGCACGTGCTTGCCCTGCATACCGGCCAGCACCACGTCATGCTGTAGGGGGCGCCCGTCGGGCTCAGTCCGAAAATCCTGAATTGGGGCGAAGTATCGCCTGAGCTCGTGGCGGGGGTCATGAGTAGTGCTGCAGTAGCCGCAGTGGCTTTCTCCGCAGGGTACGTCGCGTAGATCGGCGATCAGCCGACCGACCGCGGGAAATTGGTGGCGCACCCAGGGCGCCAGAACCGAGTTGCCGCCCGAGACGCGCAGCCAGGCCAGCGCATAAGCTAATGGCCAATGCAGGGTCCCGTCCATGAGGTCGGTTTCCAGCAACTCGTTCAGACGGGTGCTGCAGACCTTGAAAGTCCGAGTCAGGGTCGGGTCGGTTTCCCTAAGCAACTCGGGAATCAGATTGCGCAATTCTGTGAGGCTACTTGGCTCCTGGCCAGTGATCGAGGCGAAGAGCGACGCCAGGTAGCTCTTCGGCGTTGAGGCGAGCAGCGCTTGGTAGCAGAGCAGTTCGGTATGGTGCTTAATGTTTAGATCTGCGAATGCCTGGTGCTGGTCGTTGAACAGAGTCAGGGTGGAGCGGCAATCGGACAGCGGTGAGTTGAGGCTGTCGCGAATGAGTTTGTAGTCTTTGACCAAGCGGTGATACGGGTTCTGTGGAAAAGACAACGGCGATAGACGTAGGGTGTCGATCACCGGCAGCTGGTGTAAGGCCAGGTGCGCGCCTTGCTCTTGGAGTATCGGCAAGTCATGGTCGATGACGTTATGGCCGAGTACGAAGCTGGCGCCCTGCCCTAGGCGATCTAGGGCCTCGAGGGCAGCGGGCAGGTCCTTGTCGACCTTACACTCGAGCTCCTCTTCCGTGTCGGGACGCATCGCGCCAACCATAAAGATGCGGTCAGGTTGATTGGCTTTGCCGGGGACGACTTCCAGGTCAAAAATCAGGCTTTTGGGTTGAGTCGGTGAAACCATCCGAACAGCATCCTTGCTAAAAACTACTGGGCTTGCGGCACTTTAACGGCAAATGCCCAGCGCAGATAGGTGCGCGAGGTCGCGGTGAGGCGCAGACAGGCAGGTAACGATTGGTATCGAGGCTTAGGAGATTGACCCAATACGGATCGGGCCGATATTGCCATTACTCCCCTGAATGTGCATTTGCAGCACGAGTGAGAAAATATCGAGACCGAGCAGGCAACTGCTTTCGGCCGATTGTGTTGAAAAAGTCGGGTTTCTCAAACTGCCAAAAAATTGATCGGCGAAATCGCCTTTTGGCACGCTGCTACGTGAAATTTCAGTCCGAATGCCTCTGCGAAAAATCTGGATTTCAATCTCCGGCGCCTACTTTTTGGTCATGGAAACTAAGGCCGATTTTTTCAACAGAATCGGCCAGTTTCAACCGTTCGACACTTACGCCTAGATCGTTGACAATCAAGAGATAAACCTGCAAGTACCTGCGCAAACTGGAGGTCTCTCAGTTATGTTCCTCCCAAAAAAAATGAAAATCTCAGGAGCAGGTTTGTCAACGCATAACCTTGTGCTATCGGGATACCCGCCTCTCCTCAGCCATATTCTCAATGGCAAAGAATATGGGCCACTCCTGAAGGGGCCGAGTATCGATAGGCATAGGGAAGAGTGGGGCACGCTCATGAGGGAGCTAACCGCGTGTGCACCCAAGGACTGTGCCATTGCCGATCGCTTTCACACTAACTGGCATGTCTCCCACCATTACATCCGAGAGTTTGTCGACGACGATGAACTGTTGATGGACATGCTCTGGACGTGGTTGCCTCGTTATAAGGGGCCTGACCTGCTGCTCTATCGTGGAGAAAATGTCGATCGACTCGAGCGCGGCAGGATTGGAACCGCATGGAGCGTTAAAGAGGAGAAAGCCCAAATGTTCGCTAGAGGGTTGAACGCTGTGGGCAAAGGTGGAGTGATCATGGAAACCACTGCGCCAGCGGATGCAATAATCGCCGGGCCGTCAGCTCACAGCATCTGGTTGGGTGAGCACGAGTTCACCGTCGACTGGCGCAGATTGGGCACGATAAGTCGTAATCGCTACTTTTCTCCGTGCCCGTGACAGTCGGCGTCGACCGCTGGCAAGCATGGAAAATAGATTGGTGCGGCGCCTCTCAGCCGGCTGATCAGAACGGCCGCTATCGGATAATTTCAACGGCTCTTTCGGGTCGATGTCTGCCGGTCATTGCTACGAATCGAGTTGATCAAATAGGACGTAAATGGCCGGCAGGTCGAATGCAAACAGGTGGGCAAGTCCAATGCAAACGCCTGGTTAGCACGAATGCAATTGACTGGTCAGTGGCAATGCAAATGGGTGGCCAAGTGGAGTGCAATTCCCCACCACCAGCATGCTGAACATGCTCGCAGCATCGGGTCGTTTGATCAGTGTGTGCCTGCACGCCCTGATCGGAGGGCTGACCTCCATCGACTTTGGAGCATGGATTGCCCTGACTCCGTTTTCATGTCGTCGTCATGACTTCTCATTCGGGACACACAGACCCAGCGATGTCGACTTGTTCTGCTCATCGCCTAGTACTTCCAGGGTGACATGGTAGGCCGGCCCGTCCGTGCGAACGACGGTCTGCACCAGCCGACCGATGGTGATTGCAGCATGTGATGCAGAAAGTGGAAGTCGCGGGTTGATGAAAGGAACGATCATGACAACGCCTGCTGAATAATGGATTGAGTACTTGAGGGAGCTCAACAGCTCCCCCTGGCTCGAAGCCCTGTAGAGCTGGCTCAGCCTCTGCTGCAACCAAATGCTCGGCATCGACTGCCGTAGTCCTTGGTAGCAGCCTTGCAGAGGTAGCTAACGCGACAGAAGTATCAGTCCATCTCTGCCGAATCACCCTGAGAGAGGTGGTACTGCGCATTGAGTGGGACATGCGCCAAGCCATCGGCATCCTCGAAAGAAATTCTCAGTGCACTGGCCCATGCAGACTGAATGCGACTGTAGAGATTCTCCCTTTCAGATTGAAAGCGTCCCACGGTGTAGTACGCATCCCTATTGAGCAGTAATACGAAGTGGTAGTGGGGCCTCCCCTCTTGTCCGATCTCCCTGAACCAGCACCATCGCACCCGTGTCTGATGTGCAGTGCCATTCAGGCGCCTGGAGCGCTCACGAGCTGATTGAATCCTGACGGAGTAGTTACACCCTGCATGGCCGCGTTGATTTCTTGCACATATGTTGACGCGACCCCCAATGCGATATCCAGATCGTCTTGGGTGAAGTCATTGCCATCAGTCAGAACCCTGCGAGCCTCGTCCAACCCGGACCTTGAAGACACATAACGTACCCCCGGCCAATGCTTGGCTGACTCAGCGGAAAGAGGTAAGAGAAAGCCCCCCGCAAAAGCAGCAAGATCCGACTCTCGAATGAATGGAAAAACACCCAACCAGTTATGCTTGTAGATTTTTACCCAAACCCCAGCGGGCCAATTCAACATCCGGATGTGCAGGGAGTAGAAGATGACGGCCTTATCGTCTTTGGATCGCTCACGCTCAACTTGAAGCTGGCCTGGATCAACACCCAGAACTGGCTCCTTGCGTAGGCGCTCCTCCAAATCGACAAATGCATTCACCACCTTACGTTCAATGCAGCTGTCATGTTGCCTCACGATCTCTTTGTAGGCCGCCTCGTTCTTGCTAAACAGCTCCCAGCACAACGCTTGCGTTCGAGTACTTCCTGTCATGTGTAGCTCGATATGGTTTACAAACTGGTCAATGAAAACAGCAGCGTTTGCAGACAACCCAGGGACACATTTGCAGGTCCTACAGATCTCAGCAATCTGCCCATAATCCATGCAGTACACCGGTACGCTGTCCTGAATATTGGCGGTCTTGGGGGCTCGCCCATTTGGGCTCAAGAAGACCAGTGCCTGCTTAAACCCTGGAAAACGTTCGCGAAGCGTCGCTTGATACCGGGCAACCTGCTTCTTCTGCTCACCGGCATCCACCTTGTTCTCGATGCCAATGACCAGTTGATGGGCAGGAAAGACAATTACCAGGTCAATGCAATTCAGCTCTCGGTAGACCTGAGAGTGCACATTCGGTTTAACGACTTCTAATAACGCTCCTGCATCCACCGCATCGCCAGAGAACAGTCGCGTTTGCGGCTGCACCAGCGCCATAACGAATCGATTGAGAAAATCGGGCCCCAAGTTATGGAGTCCGGCGCGATTCAGAAACGTCGCTAGGACGCGGGAATGCACCAGCTCCTTGCTATGAATTCCCATTGCCCTGAATGGCTCAAACTGGTGAGTAAAATCAGCCAGCTCGGCGAATGCCGAATCCTGCATCAGGGCTTCAACCATCTCTGGGGCGCTCATTGGCGAGCCCCTTGCAGCAACTCCGCCCCCGCATCCTTCTTCAGCACCTCATACACCACCGTCAAAAACACATCCCGCGTCGACTCATCGCTGAGCAGCTTGGTGGCCATGCTGGTGTAGCTGCTCATGGCACCGGCAATGGCCTGGATCGCCCGTGCAGGCAGGTCAGCCTTCATCGCCTGTTCCATGGTGTTGTTCTGCACTTGAGCCATCAGCACATTGTCAATGCGGAGCTTCTCAGAAACATGCACGACAAGTGCTACCTGATCAGTATCTGAGAATTCCGTACCCAAGGCGTTGTTGAGCTTCTCGATCAGTTCGGTCAGGTACTTCTTCTCACGGTCCTGAGCGTCGCGCAGGCCGTTGTCGGTGATGCCATACAGTCCCGGCACCTCGGCTTGAACGACAACACCGCTGAGGTTGTCGCCCTTCTTGATCTTGTAGTGACTGAGCTTGAGGTCGCCCAAGTCCACCTGCTCGGGCGTGATGCCCTTGAGGCGTTTGCGCAGCAACCGCGCATAGCTGGCAAAGGCTTCCAGGACCGGGTCAGCGAATTCCACCAACTGAGCGATGTACTCGTAGTTGCGCACGAACTTGCTCAGGCTCTCACTGAACACCATCAGCTCATCGCGGGCCTTGCAGTACTCCGAACGCTGCACGTCGGCGTACTCCATGTCTTTGTCATTACCCTCGTCATGAGCCTTCTCCCAGGCCTTTTCCCACTGATCGATGGCATCGTTGAGCGTTTTCAGCTTGCCGTTAAAACGGTCGGTCGCCGCCTGAGTCAGCGAATACAATTTCTGGTGGGTCACGTTGAGATCGACGATGGCGTTGCCGAAGGCCTCAACTTCAGCCTGCTCATAGATGAACATGCCATCCAGGCGCTGCTTGATGTCGTAGACGATGTTCGGGTCTTGTATATCGGCCATCTGAGCATCGCGGTAGAAAGTCTTGAACGCCGCCAAAATCTCCTCAGCCTTGTTGGCGAAGTCGATGACGAAGGTCTTGTCCTTGCCTGGGAAGGTACGGTTCAGGCGCGACAGCGTCTGCACCGCTTCCACGCCCGATATTTTTTTGTCCAGGTACATGGCCACTAGCTTCGGTTGGTCGAAGCCGGTCTGGTACTTGTTGGCTACGATCATCACCCGATAATCCGGGGTGTCGAATACCTTGCGCATGTCACGGCCATGCAGGCCGGGGTTGAGGTTGGTTTCGCTGAACTGGTGATCAGCCGGCAGGCTGGCCTCTTTCACATCGCTGTTTGGAACATCGCCAGAGAACGCCACCATCGCCCGCACATTGTCGTAGCCGTTGCGCTTGCAGTAATCCTCCAGCGCCAAGTGGTACTTCACCGCTGCCGCACGCGAGCTGGTGACAATCATCGCTTTGGCTTGGCCACCGAGCAGATGCGCAACGTTCTTGCGGAAGTGCTCAGCAATCAGCTCAACCTTCTGCCCCACGTTCACCGGGTTGAGCGACAGCCACTTAGCCAGCTTGCGCCGCGCACTCTTCTCATCCACTCGCTTGTCATCCACCATCTCGCTGCCAATACGCAGCGCCACGTCATAGCTGGTGTAATTCTTCAATACGTCGAGGATGAAGCCTTCCTCAATGGCCTGCTGCATGGTGTAGAGGTGAAACGGTGCCGGTGGGTTTTCCACGCTCGCCGGTTGCCCCGGCTTACGCGGGCGACCGAACAGGCTCAGGGTTGAATGCTTGGGCGTCGCGGTAAAGGCAAAGTAACTGGCATTACCGGGCCGGTTGCGCGAACTCTGCCACACAGACAGCCGCTCATCCTTGGACAGCTTTTCCCACTCGGCTTCGCTTTGCCCGGTCAGCACATAGCGCAGGTCATCGGCAGTGCTGCCGCCGGTTGAGCTGTGCGCCTCGTCGATGATGATGGCGAAGCGACGGTCGCGCAGGCTCTGCTCGCCGAGAATGATCTTCTGTGCATAGGGAAAGGTCTGCAGGGTACAGACGATGATCGGCACGCCGTCGAGCATGGCCTTGGCCAGTTGCTGACTTTTGGGCAGGCTCGACTGCTGGCGGTCGATGGCGCACACCACACCGGCCTGATGCTCGATCTGCTGGATGGCTTCTTGCAACTGCTGGTCAAGCACCTGGCGGTCGGTGACCACGATCACGCTATGGAAGAACGGCTCGCCATCCGGGCGACGCACGCGAATCAGCGAATGCGCCGTCCAAGCGATGGTATTGGTCTTACCAGAGCCGGCGCTGTGCTGAATCAAGTAAGGCTGCCCTGCACCCTCAACACGCACGGCAGCGATCATCTTGGTCACGCCTTCCCATTGATGGAAGCGCGGGAAGATCAAGCCTTCCTTGAAGTAGGTTTTGCCGTTTACGTCCTGGGCTTCCTTGCGCTCCTGCAGTACGAAGCGATGGAAGATGTGCAGCCAGTTGTCTTTCTGCAGCACCCGCTCCCAAAAGTAGCTCACCGGGTAGGTGCCGTTGTCGCCAGGCGGATTGCCGGCAGCGCCATCGTTGCCCCGATTGAACGGCAGAAAGAAGGTCGAATCACCTGCCAGTTTAGTGGTCATGCGGATGTCGCTATCGCTCATGGCGAAATGCACTACTGCACCTCGCCTGAAGGCCAGTAGCGGCTCAAGACCACCGCTCTTGCGCTCGGGCTTGCGATCTATGCGGTACTGCTGCATGGCAGCCTCGACCGATTGAGTGAAGTCAGTCTTCAGCTCCACTGTGGCCACGGGAATACCGTTAATAAAGAAGGCCAGGTCAATCTCATCTGCCTTGTCCAGCGAGTAACGCAACTGCGGCAACACGCGCAGGCGGTTAGCTTCGTAGCGCTGGATCACCGTCTTGTTGCGATCGTCCTCGGGCAGGCCTTGGCTCATCGCCAGCGTTCCTCCACCGGCCACAGCAAAGCCATAACGCAGCACGTTGACCGTGCCGCCCTCGACTTTATTTTCCAATTGCTTTACCAGCCGATCTAGAACCACATCGCGAGTACCCGCTCCATTCATGGCCTGCAGCTTGGCCATAGCTTGCGGCTGGCTTTCTTCCAGCCAGCCAAGCACATCCTCGGAGAACAGCGCACGCGCCGCGTCATAGTCAGCGGACTTGCCGACCAACCAACCAGCATCAGCCAGCTGCTCGACGATATGGCGTTCTAGTTCGCACTCGTGGTGGATATGGCTCATGTGTTTCTTCTCGCGACTAAATTATTTGGCCCTACGCCGACATTCGACCCAGGACATCAAGCTCAGATTTAATGAGCAGGCACCAGCGCAATTACGCGCTCACGCTTGAATTTCCGCACTTGGTCGAAATCCCAGAACCCCACCACATCCTGATGAAGCTCTAGGATTATCCGTGGTTCGTCGACCGAACCAGGTACTTGGCAATAACCGCCGACCTCCATCTGGTCAGACTCTACTGACCCCAACGTCCATGAGGTGCCATAGGACATATGCACCCCCAGCCATTTCTCGGCCTGCATGGAAGCAACGGGAGTGCTTTTGACTGTTCGCTGGATGCTGTCACGTAGCTCTGTACTGGCTTGCCGATCAGCCGCAATAGCAGGCAAAAGCGCCAAAAACACGGCATTCGCCTGCAGCTTGCAGAGTTTTTCGTCCGTGTCCCAGATACGGCTGACCTCTACCTTCAGCTCATCCCCCAGGTCCCATGCCAGCCAGACAAGCAGAGTGCGCAACTGCATCGTTTCATCAGCGGAGTCACCAGCGGCCTTGTCTATCACGTCGAGCAGACGCGATTGCGATCCCAGCAGATACCTGACGCTCTCATCGAGCAGATAGCGACGGTCGAGCTCTTCGACGAGAGGCTGACCCGTGGCTAGCCAGCGTTTCTGCTTGTCCAGGTGGCGCAACTCTCGAATCAAAGCCAACACTGCAATCAACTGGATAGGAGCAACGACCTGTCGCGACTCCTCCTGGCTTGCTAGTTCTAGTTGCTGAACCATTTTCCTGCACAACGACCGTGCTTTTCTGGCGACAATCTGTACGATTTCAGCATCTGAAAGCCTGGTCTTTTCAGCAGGGTTGTCAACGTAGTCCTCTGGCGTTTCGTCTTCCTGCCCTACCTGCTCTTCTTCGGTCCTCCCAGCGCGATCAACCTCAATACCTTGCACCTCAAGACCCTCGCTCAAGCGCCGCATCAGCACATCGATCAAATAGGCCAAATCACCGGACTTCAGCAGGCGCTGTTTGTGCTTACTTCTTGTCATGTCATTTACATTGATCACTAGCGAATCCGGAGCTGTACCAGCCACCGGCCTGTCCGACCTTCCGCGATGCTCACGGATGGCCTCCTCGATCTCGTGGTCCGTCTGCTCAGCAAAAATGACTCGTTCGACGCTTGCGATGAGCTTTGAGATATCAGCATCGCTGGATCCCAATTCGCTAAGAGCCGAACGAATCTGATAATGCCTGGAGGATTGCGCGGTCGACTCGATGATGGAAGGATGCAGAATCATGGCGCGAGCGACAGGGTAGCCCTCCTCCTCCAGCAGACAGGAGCGAATGTCAGTTGGCTCGACTGTCGTTCTGAACGCGACTTCATCGTCGCTGCAGTCGATCACATAGACTCGCTCCAGCTCCTCCTGGTTAGGACCGAGCAGTACCGCACTGGTGACAACAAGAGGGTTTCCCCGGCAGGTGATACGTACCAGACCCTGTTGCAGGATGGAAAAGCCCGAGAGGATCGGCAAACCGCCCTCGAGATACTTGATCTCACCGGCCGCATTGCGCTGCCGGATATCGACAAACGCCTCATAATCCAGATCAGGTAGCTCGAACAGATCGCGCATCGAAGTTGCCTCAGCGGCCTTGCGGGCGGCACTGCCGACCTGCAGTAGAACCGCTTCGACGTTGCCACTCCCAGCGCTGCCCATCCAGGCAGGACGGCTTGGATTGGCACTGCCACTGACAAATACATCTGCAGCAGCATGATCGGACTCGAAGTAGAAAACCTTCGCGTGCAGATAACTCGCCTCCTTGCTCCACAGCGAACGTGCATCAACGTGCCGTGCCGCTTTGACATCACTGATTCCGGGATGCTGGACCGTCTCGGGGTCGATGCCAACCACCACTTGGGCCTCAGGCCAGCGAGCCTTCAGCTCCCGAATCAGAAGTAGCTCGCGATCAAAGAAGGCGCCCAGCACTGCGACCCTTCTGACCGGCGCGGTGATATGCACGGCTACTTGCTCAATAAGTGATGGGGCTCCTGCCCACTGTCCTAAAACGGCTGGCGTGGTCATAGGACCAGCCCTGGCGATCAACGGAGCAATAAAGCGGTCGATAGCCAGAGCTGATTCCAATATCGGCATAGGCACCTTGCCATGCTCCAGATTGATCCAATCTCGGAGCATCTGCCAGACCGACCTGAGAATGGCTGCGCCCTCTCCATCTTTAACGCCGCCAACCTCAATCCAGTTGGTGATTTCGCGATTGAAACCCAGCCCGGACAGAGTCAGGTTATGGCTACCGATGAGGATCGAAGCTTTCTTCGGTCCCAGCAACAGGCAGATCTTCGGGTGAAAGGCCCCATTTACCCCAATGGGCAAAAGCGTGTAAGCATGCCCAGCCAAACGAGGTCGGGTCGCCTGACTTCCCCAAGCGACGGCACATTGCTGGCGATCCATCAGAACCACGTTATGCCGGCATCCAGCACTAACCAACTTTCGGAGCAACACCTCCTCGTAAAAGGGGAGTGTCGCGTTGAATGTGGTGATCAGCGAAGCCTCGTACCCCCCTCGCTTGATCACCTCGAGAAGAGAAACGGCTTCAGACACTGGCCACCTCCATCAGCTCTCTGCCCAAATCGGTCAGTCGGATCTTTTGCTGGTCATCGCACGTAAAGACTCCTAGGTCACGCAGGATCTGCACTGCCGGTCTAAAGCGCGGAGTCGTCTGGGAAGGTGGCGGGATCTGATCGCACACCACTTCCAAGCCACGCTCCGAGGGACGCAATTGGAAAGTCGATCGACTTGACTGTCGAAGCTTGCGCAGTGCCACACGCAGATGTGTATCCAAGCTCCATAAAACCAATTCGCTAACCACCTGCTGGAGGGACATCGACTGCCAGTCGGCACAGCGATTACGGAAGCTCATCAGATTGATCGGGTAGTCCCTGAGCGACTCAGGAGTAATCGCTAGCCCCGAATAAGGCAACTTATTAAGATCGTCGCGGACAACAAGCAAGGCCAGTAACTTAAGGCTCTGAGCCAGCAAGGTCTTGATCTCAGCTTCGGGCTTCCACCCGTCAATCAGCTGCCTGCCGAGTTGGAACTCATGCGCAACGTTGCCCCAGTCACTCAGGTCCGGCCCCTGATCTCTTGATTGAGTTACAAGTGCATCGAAGCTGCTCTGCCCCAGATCACTCAACACTCCAGCAACCTTTTCCGAGCTAGCAAACCACTCGGCGAACGCTTCAACCGAGTTGAACATCTGTCGCTGACCGGAGAACTGTGGCTGCAGCTCCCTTAAGCAAATGGCAAGGATGGTTTGGAAGGCCACTGATAGCAAGTCGTTACGCACGTATACGACCCAATGCGCACAGGTGTTTCGCAAGGCCTCAGGAATAACCCACGGCTTACCACCGGGCAGCGCGCCGGTATAGACGCACGCGCGAAACGTTGCCTCAGAGAGTTCAGAGCCAGCCGGAAGCGCATCAGCCAACTGCTGGATCAGCGCCAGGCTCCGGCGGCGTTGCTCGCCCTCCTCCGCGTAAGCACTGCTACTATCGAAGAAGATATCGATGAGCTGTTGGCACTCTGCGGGGCTTGAAGGAATATTGCAGCCACAGAATCCACTGAGCTCATCCAAGGCCGCCAGCGTTACTTCGTCGCCCTCGACCATCTGCCAGAAACGCTCGCCAGGAATACCCGAATCGAAGTTCTTCGCCAGCAGTGCTCCATACTCCTTGCTATATCTGACCCAGGACTGCGTGGACGACTCCATGATCATCAGATCGGACAAGGTGCCGACGTAATACTGCGACAGACCACCTAGCCTGTTCATGAAGTAACGATGCGGAGAGTCCTCGGTCGTAGCGTACTGGGATAACCGCAGAGATTCATCGGCTTTCAAACTGGCCAATGCGGGAACGAGCTTGGAGCGGCCTACCATCGCGACGCCATGCAGCTCATTTTCTTGATCACTCGTCTGTGAATGCCGCTCGGCGATCAGGGTGAACAGACAATCCGCTCGCCGGAATAGCTCGACGAAGTGGGCATAATCATCCTTCGCATAACGCTGATCATAGGACCACACAAGCCAAGGATAGAAAGAGTAGTAGCGCGCGCGATCGGTTACGTTGGTAATGCCTGGCAGCAGCTGGCCATAGATCATCACACAGGGAGCCTGTGTGCCGAGGTGATCGATCCCGGAACTCGCGTAGGGCGGTTTCAGCCAGCTTGTGGTGAGTTTCATCGACGTTTAATCCTTCAATACGCCTGGTAGATGCGACTGCTCACCCGACTGGTGGCGCCCTCTCAATCAATGTTCTAGTTGCTGTCAGTCTTCGGCCAGAACTGGCGCTTGCATGTTGAGTTGCCGATCTTGCCAAACAGCATAGGTTTCGCCGCTGCCTCCCACCAACCAGGATGTGCGCCCATTTGCTGCCCGACCGCAGACCACCGCTGCCGCTGCGCTGGGGCTGCTGAAGGCGTAGTCGTCGCTGAACAATAAATGTTCTCCGCCATCAGCCACCAGCACGCCTTCGTCGATTAGATGTTTGAACAGGCCCTGATAGCCACGCTCGGTTCCCACCCATTCGGCACGGCTTTTTGAGCCCTTGAGCACGAAGAACTCACCGTCGATCTCCTGGCCCTGAGCGCTGATACGGTAGCGCGGTACCTCAAGGGTGAAACGGGGTGAGCGACTGACCGGTGCATCTGAGTTTAAAGCTACGGCAGTGGAAGGCTTAGTCAGCTCGCGCAGAAAGTCAAAGCCGAGTACAGGCAGCACGGTGCGAATCTGCTCAAGGAAGAAGGCCATGTCGGCGCGGTCGGACTCCGGCAGGCTGCCATAGTCATGTGCAGTGCCATTAAGCAGCTCGCAGCGTCCGACTGTATTAGCGATACCGATCAGCAGGCTTTCCAGATACTTCACATGGGTCTTGGTCAGGTTCTGATCCTTGCTGGTGACCAGACAAACCTTTTCCCAGAAGTCCTTACCGCCCGCCGTACCCTCGAACGCCTCAGGGCGATTGTGCTGTTTGAGACGCTTGGCTACGTCGTCCGACTCGCCGATATACACCTTAGAACGCAGGTTGTTCTCAGGGTCGGGGCCGACCAGAAAGTACACGCCGGTACGCCCGCACTCTGGGCGCTGCACCAGCTCGGCTAGCTTGCTGCGCGGGCCGGTCAGCACATGACCGGTCCAGTTCATGATCTCGGCGGTAAGCAGGCCATTGGGTGTGCCGTCCACCAGGAATATGCGAATGCTACGGCCTTGGTTCATGCAGCCTCCCGCAGGTCGATCTGGCCGGTGACGGCGGCGGTGATCAGGCCGGAGCGACGCTCTTTTAGAAGTTCTATGCTGAGCTCGGTTTTGGTTAACAACACATCAAGGCGCTCGCACTCAACGCGAACATGCTGGGCAATCTCTCGCTGCTCAAGCGTTGGTGGAAAAGCAAAACGGTATTGGCGAAACTTCTCAGCCGGCAGATGCGCAATTGTTGCCTTCGAGTCCGACTCTTCAAAGACCCCGCGCTTTTTAGCGGTAAGAAGTGAGAAGAAGAAAAACTCTGCTGTGTCGTTGTCTTGTGAGCGAGGACGCAAGCGATGTAGAGCTTTCTGATAACCGAAAACAGAGCTTTCCCCCCTCCAAATAGCTGCACGCCCAACATCCCCACCTTCGCAGACCATCAGATCCCCTTCCCTGACGGTATAGCGCTCAAGCTCCGCCGGATGAATATCCATTTCTGGTAGATCTTGGGTATTGATGGCCCCCCATTGCACATCCTGATTTCTAAGGTACGAAACCAGGCTGGTCTTGGTGAGCTTTTTCTCGTCGAGCATTTTCCCTAACTCAACCGAGTATCGGAAACTGAGTTTGCAGACGGCCCAATGCTCCGGCACATCCCCCAGCCACTCCACGCCGGAGTCTTTCATCTTCACATTCGGATCAAGACCCTTGGTGACGGCATGGGTGATCAGTGCCTGGCGCTTTTCACGCAGCAGCTCGACAAAGCGGGTTTTCTTCTCCACTAGCGCATCGATGCGGGCGGTTTCGCGGTCGAGGTGGACAGCAATGGATTGTTGCTCTTCTACAGGTGGCACTGTTACAGAAAGGCTGCCGATCACCCCCATGCCAATGTTTTGCTGCGTCCCATAGCTCCAGTTCAGGGCAACAGCTTCTTGGAAGCTACGCGAGCGCATGAAATTCAGAACAAAATAAGGATTGGAACCTTCGTTACAGCGAATGACTGCCAGCGGTGACCAGATATTGAACTCAGCATCTGTTTCGACGATGGCCGTCACACCAGTGGTCGCACCGGACTTGATCATGAAGATATCGCCACGTTTAGGCAGATATTTCTGGGAGTACCGCTCGTGATCGGCTTTAGAGATGAAACCTCGGATCTTGTCGAAATTAATTTTTCCGGAGGACACTGCTTCGGCAGAAACAAACGGAACGCCGCTATCAAGAAAATCAGGCGTCTCATGCGGCCCATCAGTTACAGGTATCGCAACGACGTGCTTGATCGCCATGACCTGCCAATGCTCCGGCACCTGCCCCAACCACTCCACCCCGGAATCCTTGTACACCGGGTACGGTTTGTAATGACTCACGCCGTCACCTCACCCAGCAACGCAGCGATCTCGGCCTCCACAGCCTTGAGTTCAGCATCGATCTCAGCCAACGCACGCGGTGGTTGGTAGATGTAGAAGTACCGGTTGAAATTGATCTCGTAGCCAACGATCCCGACCAGCCCGTCCTTTGCATCCGTCTTGCTTGTGTCGATCCAGGCGTCCGGCAAATGGGGCAGCACTTCGCGTGCGAAGTACTCGTCGATGGACTGATTCAGCGGCACATTCTCGTTTTCACGCAAGTCGCTATCGGCCTGCACATTGCCCTTGTCGTCCAGCACCGGCTGGGCGTCGCCATCACGCACGCCGAAACAACTCAGAGCGGCTTTCAGGGCGGCCTTGCCGAGCTTCTTGATTCCCGCCGCCTTGAGGAAGGCTGGCAGGCTGTCGAAGCTGCCTTCGACCTTGGCGAAAGCGTCGACTTGATCAGCCCCCTTGGTGGCCTGATATGCCGCGAGTTTGTCCGGTGTCACCGAGAAACGCAGGCGCAGCGGCCGCTCGACGGTAATGCGCCGGTAGCCGAAGTCGGTAGTGGCAAACACCTTGCTATTCGGCGCGCTTTCACCGGCCTCATGCAGCTTGGCGATGACGGCAATCTGCTGTTCAGAGAGAAACTTACGCTTACTGCCCAGACTTTTGCGCATGGGCGCATGCATGGCGGTGGCGTCGATCAGTTGCACCTGACCTTTGCGCGCGGCACCCTTGTGGTTGGACAGCACCCAGATGTAGGTGCCAATGCCGGTGTTATAGAACAAGTCGTTCGGCAGGGCGATGATCGCCTCCAGCCAATCGCTCTCAAGAATCCAGCGGCGGATTTCCGACTCGCCGGACCCCGCACCACCATTGAACAATGGCGAACCGGACAGCACGATGCCGATGCGGCTACCACCCAACTTCACCGGCTTGCGTTTGGACAGCAGGTGCATCAGGAACAGCAGCGAGCCATCGCCCACACGTGGCAGGCCGGCTCCAAAACGCCCAGCAAAGCCGAGATTTTTCTGCTCGTCCTGTACCTGCGTCTGCACCTTCTCCCACTTCACACCGAACGGCGGGTTGGCAAGACAGTAGTCGAACTGCTCATGGGGCAACTGGTCGTTACTCAGGGTGTTACCCAGCTTAATGTTCTTGGTGTCATAACCCTGAATGAGTTTATCAGCCACCGAAATCGCGTAGGTCTCGGGGTTCAATTCCTGGGCATAGGGCACCAGGCGAGCATTGGGATTCCACTCGACAACCTGCTCGATGGCCGACGACAAAAAGCCCCCCGTACCGGCGGCGCAGTCGTAAACGGTGCGCACCACACCATCGCCATTCAGCGCCTGATGGTCAGGGGCGAAAATCAGTGTGGTAGCCAGGCGCACCACGTCACGCGGGGTAAAAAACTCCCCAGCGGTGTCATTAGCCGACTCTGCAAACTTGCGGATCAAGTGCTCGAAAACCAGGCCCATTTCGTGGTTGCTGATAACATTCGGGTGCAGATCAATGCTGGCGAATTTCTGCGTCACCAGGTACAGCAGGTTAGCTTTCTCCAACTTCTCCAGCCAGCCATCGAAGGCGAAGTGCTCGAACACTTGTCGGGCGTTGGCGGAAAACTTGGCAATGTAGTCCTCCAGGTTGGCACGGGTACTGGTGGAACCAACACTGTCTAAGGCGAACTGGGAGACGTTATAGAAGGTGGCGCCAGCGGAAGCTGGCAGAATCAGGTCCATGTCCACGCCGCTGGCCTGCATGGCCTGGTACTGGCTACGCACCTTGTCACGAGTCGGCTCCAGTACACACTCCAGACGACGCAGCACCGTGAACGGCAGAATGATGCGCCCGAACTCCGATTGTTTGAAATCGCCACGCAGCACATCGGCCACCCTCCAGATGAAGTCGGCTAGGTTTTGCTGGTTCACGCGAGGGAATCCTTGTCTAGAGTGAATCGCAGAGAATGACTGCCAATGGCTTCTCTGCGATGCGTTGATTACGAATAGCCGAACCTTAACTGCTTGGGTAAATCAGAGCCAGCACGATGGTGCTGACCTGTAGCCTTTTCAGACAGTCCCGCTTTACCGAGATGTGGACTTCAGTACCTTTCAGCTTTCATTCCGTTGAAACTGGATCCGAACGACCAAGCATGCGCTGAATATTGATCAGAATTTGTGAGTCATGCGTGCACAGACACCTGAAAGAGCACTGGCCCACCAACGATCCCGGAGGTTGTGCCCGATTCCTTTATGGATTAATACCCATCGACTATCGACTATCGACTCACGCTAGCCTCCAGCTACGTTGCAGCACATCCAGCAGTGCGTACTGCCGCGCCGCAACTACCCTTGGCGTCCAGCCATCCGTATGCAACACCTGGCTAGTTAGCGCATATGAGCAAACCCCATTGGTACCAACCGCGACCTAGCAGCCGCTTCAAGCGATAAGGCTTCTGACAAAGCTGCTATCAGCTGGTACCGCGAGGAAAAGACTCACGTAAATGACGCAGAAGATCGCTTGGTAGCACGGCAGGAAGTTTCGCCGTGCCTTTGTTGGACAGCTGGATGGCAACGGTCTTGTTAAAGTCGGTGAATTTGACCTGAACCTTTTCCAGCATATGCTTGCGGCCGGCCAGTAGGATATCTGTGGCTTCGCGCACATCTTTTACCCCTCTGAGCAAGATTTTCCCCGTCACCCCTTCGTCTATTTCGACGCCCGAGACCTGGAGTGAGTCGACGGTGATTTCCTGATCTACGGCGCCCTGCAGAGCCGCGACCCACTCGATCAGGTTAACCGTAGGAGATGTCACTACCAAATTGAAACTGCAGGCTTCAAGCAGGCGGCTGATCAGCTCCTTGAGACTGCGCTGGTAATTTCTGAGCTCGATATGGGGTGGCGAATCGAAAAGGGTGAACTCTGTCGTCCGGTACCCAACCCGTTCAAGCACCTCTTCACTTCCAAAAGGAGTAGAGATCACCTCTTGGTAATTGTACTTCTCAATGTAACGCCCCTCGATGAAGTCATCCCGTATTCGCTCGATAGCAAAGCCATCCATTCTCTCATCCGTGAATGGCATTTCAATTAGCCTCTTCCCGACCGTTCGAATCGACAGGGGCCATTGTGCATTCAGCCATCTCACCCTGTTCATGCCGGTTCTCCTTGCGACTCAGCGCCCGCTAGAGCTTGCGCTCTAAGTTCCTTGATAACCTTGGCAGCGGTTTCTTCGATGATGCCCAGATAGGTTTCTTTATCGTCGGCGCTGACTGGTCGGATAGTCTTGGTGTACTGAAGCTCGACGAACCGATAAGCACCTCGAACGAAGTACTTGAAGCCTTTCCCTGGTATCGGATCCTCAAACGCGGCCTCAAATTCCACCATCGGTTGTGGTGCCTTGTTTAGGACCGAGCGCCAAATGATCGATGTGATGAAGAATCCCTTCCGGGTCAAGCTCTGATACTCCTCGGACGCCAGCAACGTCTCACCTTTCAGCGCGACGTTCTTCACCAGTGCCAATGCTTCCTCTTTGGCCACCTCAGCTTCCTGATCATCATCTAGGTCGAGCTCATCCTCCTCAGGTTCCTGAGGCAAGCGCTCAACCTTCACGCTGGTGACATTCTTCAACGAGAAGCCTGTGAGATTGCTGATCAGGGACGTAAAGAACTCTGTGCGCAAAGCAGGGGACTGGAATTCGCCGAGTTCGATGCGGATGGCGGGGATTTCAGCCCTGGCCTTGGTGTCCAGCTTGCCCTTGAGTTTGGAGTAGATGGTCTTCACACGGTCGTTGGCAGGCATTCGAATGACCGTCTTGTCCGCCGAGACGTGGAATTCGATCGAGGCTTCTTTGGGCGTGCGCTGGACCAGCCGCGTCTTGCCGTAGTCGACATCGGAGTACTTGATGTTGGCGACCACTTGGTTGCCGTCCTTGAGATGCTGAGTGACCTTCTCGTCCTCAGGAGACTCCTCGATGTATTCCCGGAGTAACTCCCGAATCCCTTCTACGGTTAGCGCAATCGGCAGGGTCACCGAAGTGAGCTTTTCCTGCCGACCGGAGTGCTCCCGCTGTTCCAGCAGAGTATTAAGATCATGATAGTCGTGCGCGAGGACCGAGATGTTGCTGACCAGGTCATCACGGCTGTCCTTAGCGGAGTAGAAAATCCCCCTATCTTTCGCGAGTTCAAGCAGAACCTTTTCGTTGATTTTCTGCTTGGCCGACATCAAGGCGTCGTAGATTTCCTTGTCCGTCGCACAGTACTGAAGCACATTTTTGCTCATTGGCGGGACAGCTCCAGTTCACAGAAGGCGGTACGCACGTGTTCAAGCCTGCCGAAGTCAATGGCGTCCAGAATCTGCCTTAGATCGTCCCCGCCCTCGTAGTCAGCAATGTACTGGTCTTTTGCCTTGGCGAAATTGGCCGAAGCATTGTGGTGCGGGTCGACCAGGCGGATCGTGACTTCCGTTTCGGCCTTGATTACCTGGTAGTGCATTAGGTACTCAATGAGGTATAGAAACTCATCGATCGAGATTCCTCGCTTGCGCATGAAAATCACGAAGCCCTGCTTGCTTCCTTTCTTGGAGTTCACGTAGGACAAAATGATCCAGGGTGCGGTCAGCATATCCAACGTTGCAGCCTTAGCGTGTTCGAGTTGGACGTTCTTCTTGCGAACCAGATGGGGGTAGTAGAACTTGCAGTGATCCCGCTCCGGCAATAGATCCGCTCCCCCGCGCAGGTGGATGATCTCGTGGTGAACGTTGTTCAACCAGTAGATATCCTCCGGGCCCATCACAACGATCTTGGAACCCTTCGGGATGTCTAGGTCGTCACATTTCACCTTTTCAAGGATCTTGGCGAAGTCCTTGTCGTACTCGTTATCGTGGTTGTAGACGAAAAGCAGACCCTGGATATTCGCCGATACATTCGGATGAACGTAGGTGTCGCTGAACTCCTGGCTGATCTCGGCGCACCGTAGGCTCATGGCCAAGCTCTCGATCGCATCCCGGATGGCCTGTGTTTTTATGGTGCCCTTTGCGTAACTCTTGAGGTCGCAGTTTACGTAGGTGCGGGATTGGGAGTACGGCTCGTTGTACCAAAAGACGACATCGGAGGGATGCGTCTTGACGTCGTGTTCCTGGCTTTCGCACGGCCAATTGATATTGGTGTGCTCCATTCGACCCCAGAGAAACTCGTTGAAAATCCCCTTCGACAGCTTCTCCGCCATCTTCGCGATGTTTATCGTCTCGGCCATAATTCCCTGGGTTCTTTATATTGGACAAAGCGGCGCTAGCGCCATGATGGCACTACCAATGGCACAGTAGACACGATGGTTGAACTGGCTACAAGGTGATCAGCTCTCCGACGATGCTGTCTATTGCAACTGGCAACAATGTGCAGCTCTTTCTGCCAATATTGGTTCGAAGAGTAGTGGTCAATTCCGACGGAATTGGTAGTCATCCCTCTCCCCCGACCTCCCTGCCCCTGCACACAGACGCCTGCCTGATGAGCAGTTCGACTCAGGCGCCTGGAGCACTCCCGTGCTCATTGGATTCTGTGGGCCAAGGAATCGATGATTCTGGAGGCGACTAATTTAAGTTGCCTTACTCAGATGGCAGATTCGCATTCAGAAATCTCTCTGATGGGTTGGAAACAGGGAACTAAGCCTCGATATAGCAAGGGTGAGCGTCTTTTGGCGTTCTGGTTTCAGGTCACAGGCCGTGACCGAATTACCTTGCCCATCATTGCGCCCGGCGACTGGCGGGCATATCACTTCCGGGCATGCACAGGAAATTCAGATGGATGAGTTTACGTTTTACCCATGTGTGGGAGGGGTGCTTGACGGTATTTCAATCACGATGCTGCACGGGCAACAGTGTTTCAAACCAGCAGGGGCGGCACCCGAAGTGCTTCCTTCTGCGCTTGAGGGTGAGGATCTCGTAGTTTTCGGTCGTTACCAACTCCAAGATCATACTCAGTTCGGAAAGGCCTGGGTTTTTCCCTTACCAGAGCCTTTTGACTTCGTCCTGATGCACTCTGCGGGTGATCAGCAGTGCCATGCTAGGGCTCTACTGATCGACCCCCCAATTTTTGGTAGCGACAAGGTCGATCATGAAAACTTCCAGACTTTGGACGGCAAACCGTATCCGCCTTATCAGCCTTTGGTCTGTGGGACTTGCGGCGTGCAAATCGTCAACCCGCTTGATTGCGTTGTAATTCCAAAATAGTCGGGAAACCGACCATCCCCCCCTGATGCTAGCCCTCGATGATTATTCCAATCACCAAGGGCTCTCCCAATGCCAGCTCTGTGCGCCTCATACTGCCAGTTTCCTCGGATCGTATCGTGCCGGCGGTGCATGTGCTGATTCACTTCCTACAAGGTTCCGGCCTGTTCGTTCGCGGCGGCGATATGCACGTCCTGCAGGGGCTGTCCAAATGGCTGGGCTAGTCAGCATGACCTGCGTTTGACGCTCCAGCGTCGGTGGAAGGGCCTTGTAAAGTGATGGTGATGGCACGATTTCTTCGATGGCGCTGCTGACACCTCGCCGACGTGCGCGAGTCAAGTGCCCAGGCTATTGGTGCATAGCCCGACATTGAGTTGGACTGAAGATCATCTCGTCTTGTTCTGTGACCTCGTCCACCTCCTGACAGCTGATCAGCAGGCGGATTCTATCGGCGAGTGCATTCATCGATTGAGCAGTGCTTAAGTAGCCTGTTTCCTCACTGTTCATGCAGATCAGCCCCAATGGGCTATGTTCGAGCCCAATCTCTCGATACGCCATCCAGAATACCTCTTGGTGTTCATCGTCGCAGCAGTCTGCGTACGCCTCGTTAATCTGCGGCACGCAGTCGAATAGCTCGGACAGCGATGTCATTACTATCTGCTCATCACCCTCAGCATCCAAGGTGACATGGTAGGCCGGCTCGTCCGTGCAAGTGACAGCCTCAACCATCCGGTTGATTAGGATTGAAGCGCTTGAATGGGATAGATCGATGCGTGAATCACTGATGGGAAAATTCATTATCGCTCCTGCTAAATAATTGATGGACTGAGAATGGAATTAGCGAAATAGCTCATGCCCACGAGCATGGCCGTGGCTATACAACGCCATTGCTCACGCATGGCCAGCCCCCACACGGAACGTGTAGTCGTATGCAAGCACAGGGCGAGGCTGGAGGCGTGAGGTTGGCGTTCGGTAGTCAGGGGGAATACTCGCCCGATGACGAGCCAGTCGAGTGGACGAGCCGATCTGGATCGGTATCAACGATGACGTCGCTGCGGGAAAAGGTGTTCAGGCTATGCGGCGATACCGTCACTCAGCCTCTACTGCAACCAAACGCCCGGCATCGACTGCCGAACTCCTTGGTCGCGGCCTTACAGATGTAGCTCACTCGGTGGAAGTACCGATCCATCTGCGCTGGATCGTCCTGAGAGAGGTTGAATGTGGCGTTTGCCGGGATATGCACCAAGCCCTCGGTATCATCGACGCATATTTTCAGCGCGCTGGCCCATGCGGCCTGAATGCGGCTGTACAGGTTCTCCCGCTCAGATTGAAAGCGTCCCACCGTGTGGAACGCATCCCTGTTGAGCAGCAGGACGAAGTGGAAGTGCGGGCGCCCCTCTCGTCCTACCTCTCTGACCCAGCACCAGCGAACGCTTGTCTGATGGGCAGAGCCATTCAGACGCTTGGCACGCTCACGTGCAATTTCAATCCTTACGGACAAGGAAGCGACAAACCTGGAGATGACGGCGTTGCTTGATGTGGGTGGCAAATAGTCATCTGGGAAACGTAGATCAAAACGTACCGCAAACACACGACGGTGGGCGCTCAGTGCCAACTGAGTCGTTTCAAGAAGACTTTCCAGGTATTCGGTGATGAAGGGAGCGTGGGACGCCATCACGGGTAAACCGCGAAACGTGTCCTCGTAGTGCAGCTGAAGATTGCTGTTGTCGGGGTGACGCTTGGGCTGGTGTGCCATGGAGGTGATCCGCTGAGTGAATTCATAAACTCAGTGGGCTGGGTATTTATTTACGGCTGGACTGACCTCGGCTCAGCGTCTGGCGCTGATCCTGTTACTGGTTGCGGGAGATGGGTGAACGAGCTCATAGCGCTTACCCCATTGAGGGGTAAGCCTGATAGGTCTCTGAATAGAACCTGTAGATTGGTAAATCCTATTGGCTACAACATGAGCAATGAGTAGGTCCTATAAATAATACTAATACCGAAACCAACCACCCCAGCCCCGCAAGGGAGTGGAGCAGCGAAGTGCCAGAGAACGCGGGAAGAATGGGACTGTTTCAGTGATTCAGATGCTCTGGAAATAAACTACTGATTGGAGCCATTCGATCAGCACGAACGCCGACCGAATGACTGGGCGCAAGCTCAGCCCATCGGCTGATCACGCTGCCTTTAGCTGTGGCACCGCAGAGAGAGACTCGTGAATATCACGCGCCTCGATCCTGGCCATGACCCACCCCATCACTTCGCTTTCAACCCAGCCGACAGCCCTGTCACCCAATGGCACTGGTTTTGGAAAGCTCCCCTCGCTGATGTACTTGTAGATCGTGGATCGACCCAGGCCGGTGGCGTGCTTGACGTCTTTCAGGCGAATGATCCTCATGAACTGGCTCCTCTGTATTCCGTTCAGAGGATTCGGAGGTCCTGTAGGAAAATACCTACGCGCTCTTTGCGTTGCTGCCTGGCCGGGTCAGCAAGCTGTAGCGGTATCGATCCTCAAGGGGAATGTCGGACTCGCGGGAAAAGTACTGCGGCCCAGCATATGGCTCGATGACTAAACAGCCACGGGGGTGATCTGAATCACGGGGTAGTGCAAGCAACGCGAAACGATAATAACCAAGCTCCATGGGCTGAGGAATGATGGCGAAGTCCATCGTACCAAACGAAGCATCGGAAGCATCGGAAGCTTGGCAAAGCAGATCTTTGATCCAGACCGCCAGCTCAAAAGCCCAGTCACAGATCGCATCCCCCAACATAACGTACTGGTCGTCGATTTTTTTCAGGTGGTCAGCATCCGGAGGTAGCAGCGGTTTTTGAGGTCGAAAGTCCTTGCCAATGAGCTCTCGCCATTCTTTAGCGTCGATCCACCGCTTAAACGGTTGGAGGCCCAGATCAGACCAATGCTTGGATAGAAAACCTGCGGTGTATTTTTCCAGCATCGTCTGTAATAAACGAAAAAATGACGGGAACTGCCCTTCAAAGGCGCCAAGAAGCGGCGCGCATGGACTCCTTCCATAAACGTTGGGACTGCCCTTGGGGAGGACAGTTTCGCTATAGAACCTATATGCGTGCAGCACATCTGGCACACGGTCGGGGAATGGGTCCCCTGTTACGCAGACCAGAACTGACGTGGCACTGCCTTCGTCTGATAACTCAGGGTGATTCAGGTTAAGGAAGTAGACGCTTTTCATTTTGGCGAAAAGCACCGAGCTGGTTGCACCCGGCACGTAGGCTCTGATCAGCCCCTGATCAATCAGACGCTGCACCCTGTGCTTCAAGCCCTCCTTGCTGAGCCCCGTGACCTTGCACAGCACTGAAGAGCCTAGGTCTCTGACCACACCGGTACGGTCCGCACGGCACAACAGCACACTCAGCAACAGACGATTCACGACGCTCAGTTGGCCGGGCTGCCTTTTGCCGCGCATGTCAGCCAACGCAGCCACATCCAGCTTCCGCTTCTCGGTTTTTTCGCTTGTTTGAGCAGCCTTTCTATTTTCGTGCCTCAGCAAATTGCCGACAGCTACCCCGTGATGAGTTGGTGGCAGCTCCGCTGCTTTATTGAGCTTTTTGTGAAAGTCCTCCTGGAGCCGGTAGCACCTCTTCGGTCGCCCCCTGCCCTCCACAGCGTCCAGAAAGGTCATTACGCCGCATTCAACCAACGCGTTCAGCGACTTAGTCACCTGGCGATCTGACAGCCCAAACTGCTTCGCCAAAGCCTTTACGCCAAGGCCCGCTGGATCAGCGGTGCCGAAGCATTGAACGAAGCGCGCTAGGAAATATTTTGCCTCTGGATCAAGACGGTTAACTTCGCAAAATAAAGCAGCTATAAACACGCCAAGCCTCAGATACATGCGTAGAAGCCAGTCATTATATCGCAACAATTACAGACTGTTATTAATTTTAATTCATTACGCATAATTATTTAAAATAAAACAAATTACTCGTAATTTAAATTACGAGTAATTAATTAAAACAATTACGAGTAATGTTAATTTTATTATAAATATTACTCGTAATTAATATCGGGCCGCGTATGCTTGCTACATCAGCACCAAGAAAACCAGAGAGGTTCATGGCATGCGCCAAAAATTGCGAGGGCTTGCATGGCTCGACAGCAACAATTCCAAGCAGCAAGAATGGGCCCACGGCTATTTGCAAGAGAAAGGCCTGATAGCCAAAGAACGTGAATCCTCAACGCCCGACGAGCTTCTACAGATCGGCGAGACCCTGGAGGACTCAGCGCAAAAACCCGATGGACTGGAAACCATTAAGAAAATGAGGAATGCCTGGCAGCAGGCGAAATTTAGAGCCTCAGAAAAGGACCGGAAGGCTTGCACGTTCAAGCTCAAAACCAAGGTGAAAAACGACCTGGCGGCACTAGCCAAGAAGAACAACACCAATAAAACCGACATGCTTAGCAAGTTGATCGCTGATGGACTGACGGCCAATACGAAATTGAGCGAGAAGCTCAAAAACGTAAATGAGTCGATCCGAGAAACGAAAGAGAGGCACACCAAGGAGCTGGAAAAGCTCAAATTTGCCGTCAAAAACGCCGAATGGCGCAGTGATGAGTTAATGACCCTTTTAGAGGTTAGCGTGGAATTGCTGTGTCGAGATGAAGTACTGCTGCAAGGCGCTTCCATTTCGACAGTCCTCACCGAGGGTCAGCAGCGCGAGATAGAAAAATTACGCAAGCAAACACTGAAAGAGACCAAGTCTGCGCTAGCAGGTCAGGTGAACCTCCGCCCTACAGGACTCCTTGAGCTCGCTATAAGAGAGAAAAGCACCGCCCGCCGCACGGCGGAAGAGGCTGCAAAAGAGGTAGCGGAAGACCAGCAGTAGACACCAATGCGACAGCTCACATTCAAGCGAGCACATCCACACTGGTCTCAGGTTCGAATCCCACACGATCGAGACAAGGGTCGCAATCAAATCAATTTAGCCACTACGCTACAGACTGGGGCATGACAGGAAGAACGGTATTCCAAATGGTATTCCACAAAAAAAATAAACAATAAAATATCGTTCAAAATCATAGTCTTATATTACAGGTTCAGATTACCCCGGCCCACCAAATACGAAGCAAAACAAAACCCGCCAAGTGCGGGTTTTGTTGCATCTGGGATTCGACAATCCATGCCCCACCGCCCCCCTGTGGGAGCGGGCTTGCCCGCGAAAAGGCCAGCCCTACCAATACAAAATACCCAGCGGCCGCCGAAGCCGCCGCCGCGACCTCCCTCGGAGACGCCCATGCGCCAAGCCCTCCTTATCATCGACGTCCAGCCCAGTTTCGCCCCACCTCAATGGCTCATCGAAGGTATCCAGACACTCATAGGCACGCTGCCCAGCGTCGCCACGGTCGAGCGCCACGACGAATCCAAAACTCCGTTCCAGAAACAACTCGGCTGGCATACCGCATCCGACGATGACAGCCTGATTCAGGCCGACCGCCTCTTCATCAAGCACGGCTACGCACCTTCACTGGAAACCATCGAGTATTTGAAAAGCCTGAAGGTGGATCGCGTGCTCGTCTGCGTTCTTCAGACCGAGACCTGCTGCCTGGCGGCGGGGTTTGCATTGTTTGATGCGGGGTTGCAGCCGACGTTGATTACGGACTTGACGATGGGGTCATCGCTGGATCGGACGGGAGAGTTGGGTGTCAGGCTTTGGAAGCATCATTTCAAGCACACGCTCAAATCGAGTGAGCTGTAATCAACGTATTAGTCGGCGATTCAACACAACAGGACCTATGCTGCGGGTTTGCCTGCAACCGCTTGAGCAACCACTCACTCAGGAAGATCAACATGAACGTATGGATCGCAGCCGTCCTGGCCGCCATGGTTTCTGTGCCTGTACACGCCGCCACCGAGATCGCTCCTCGTGTCGAGCAGGTCACCTTCAAAAAGGGCTCCGACACCGCCAGGTTCGCCCGATCCATCAAAGGCCCGCTCACCGCGCAGTACCGCCTAAACGCGAAGGCCGGCCAAATGATGACCGTGGACTTCAAGTCTTCCAACGCCTCTGCCTACTTCAACATCACCGCGAAAGGTGCGGACTATGCGTTGTTTAACGGATCTATCATGGGCAATCACTTTCTGGGACCATTGCCCGCCGATGGCGAATACACGGTTCAGGTATACCTGATGCGCAGCGCTTCTCGGCGCAATGAAGTGGCCAACTACAACCTTTCGTTAAGCCTGAGCTCGGGTGATGCAACGGATAGCAACCAGCCGTTCGACCAGACACTTGAATTGCAGGGCATTGGCTTTCACGTGACGAGCGTGTCGGTCGATGGAAGTCGTGCTCTACGCATTGCACCCCAAGGTCTGGAAATCGATAACACAGAGATCGTACGCCCGCTCACCGGCACCATCGTCCGAGCAGAGGTCGCCGACCTTGATCGCAATGGCTCTCCAGAGATTTACGTATTCATCAGGTCACCGGGGCGCGGGATGCCGGGCGAGCTCATTGCTTACGCTGCCAATCGCAAGAAGTCACTTAGCGAGATTTATCTACCACCTGTCAGCGAGAACCCAAAAATAGCGGTGGGCTACCAGGGCGAGGACGAGTTTGCCGTGGTGGAAAATGCGTTGGTGAAGCGGTTCCCGGTTTATGACAGCACGGATGCCGACGCGGGCAGGACAGGGAAAATTCGGCAGGTTCAGTACACGTTGATGCCTGGTGAGGCCGGGTGGATTTTGAGGGCTTTGGGGACGACTGAGTATTGAAGGATGCTCGTTAGTGAGTTGCTCCCGTTCGCCCCCACGGTCAAAGCCAAAACACTTCGGATGAAGACCCGAAGCCCTTCTACACTCACCTCTCACACGTCTAAAACACTCACCATACGAGCCCACATGACCTCCCTCAAAGACCGCTTGAAGCAAGGCAAGGATGCTCGCAAGAACTGCTCCCGCAGTTCGCAGGCGGCCATGGGGAAAGTAAATCGCGACCCGCTGCCGCTGATCAAAACGTCCAGTGAAGGCCGGATCACGTCGCTGGTCGAGTTGCGCTACGGCCGCATGCTGGTCTCGCCGTTCACCTTCTATCGCGGCAACGCGCTGCTGCAAGCCCACGACTTGGCCGAAACAGCCAACATGGGCCTGGTATCGCCCATCTGCGGCGACAGTCACCTGATGAACTTCGGCGGTTTTGCAACGCCGGAACGCAATCTGCTGTTCAGCGTCAACGATTTCGACGAAGCCCATCCCGGGCCTTGGGAATGGGACTTGAAACGTCTGGTGGCGAGTTTCGTAGTGGCCGCCCGCGACCTGCGCCATGGCGACACGGTCCAGGAAACAGTCTGCCGCCAGGTGGTCGGCGCCTACCAACAGACCATGCTCGAGTGCGCCGAACAAAGCGCCATGGAAACCTGGTACGAGTCCATCACTTATAACGATCTGCGGCAACAGGCAAGCAAAGCGACCCTGGAGCATGTGGAGCGCGCCATCGAAAAAGCCGAACGTCGCACCCATGCTGAACTGCTGCCGAAGATCAGTGAACGTGACGCACATGGCCGACTGATCATTCGCGATGACCTGCCGGAAATTTTCCACTTACACAACAACACCACGCTGCTGGATGCCGATGACGACTGGCTGCGCCTGTCGGACTGGCGGCCGCTTTACGACACGTTCATGCGCGACTATCCCGACACCCTGCAAGCCGACCGTCGCGAGCTGTTGTCGCGTTTTCATGCCCACGACATGGCGTTCAAAGTGGTCGGTGTGGGCAGCGTCGGGACTCGTTGCCTGGTGGCCCTGCTGACCGACGATCAGGAGTTCCCGCTGTTCCTGCAGTTCAAGGAGGCACGTCGTTCGGTGCTTGCCGATTATGTGAAGACTAAATTGCGGGTGCGGCATAACGGTCAGCGCGTGGTCGATGGCCAACGGTTGATGCAATCGGCCAGTGACCTGTTCCTCGGCTGGACCACCGGCCCCAGTGGTCGACACTTCTACGTGCGCCAGTTGCGCGACATGAAAGTCTCGGCTGAACTCGAGACTTTCGATGCGGACACCTTCGCCGCCTACGGACGCATTTGTGGCCGCGCCTTGGCCCGTGCCCATGCCAAATCATCCGGGAACGCTGCACACATCAGTGGCTACATCGGCAAGAGCGATGCGCTGGCCGACGCGCTGTTCAAGTATGCGCAAAGCTACACCGCGCAGAATGAGCGCGACTTCGAACGATTCCAGCAGGCCTGCCGCAAGGGCCGTTTGCGGGCGCGCTCGGAGGTGGACTTTGCGGCGGATCATTTGCCGTAGGCGTGTCTCAGGGCGTGAAACGGCGGGCACTCATCGACATGAATTTTTCTTCACCCCACGACCTTTCACCAACGGGTACATTGCGCTCGCTCATTCAAGAAACTACGGTTTGCCCGCCCTCCCGCGGGCTTTTTTTTGCCTGCTATTTTGTTTGCCCATGCACTAAAGAGTCCGTTTTTCGGGCCCTGCTGCAATCCCCTGACACAAACCACTCCCGACACCGCCATAGGGTGTACCATCAAGCACTGTCCATCAGATATCAGTTAGCCATGTCCACGCTAAGCGATGAGAGCCGCCAGATCGTAGCTTCTCTGGCGCACCGCGTTGGCCCCAACGCTGACATTGCAACAGTCGCGCAAGCGATCGCATCAATATTGCAGGATATGGACGCAGCCCTCACGCCCATCATTGGCCAGCAAGGGGTTGTCGCGCTTTATCGCCGCAGCCTTCATCTGTGCGCCTCCAACCATCCGCGTTTGGCCGGCACCTATGACAGTGTGCAGGCGGCCTCCCTGGATCTGACTGCCCTCAAGTCCGTACTCGTTGAGCAAAGCGATGCCGATGCGCTGTTTTTCGGTGAAGTGTTGCTGACCACGTTTTACGAGCTGCTGACCATGCTGATCGGGCCCTCGCTCACCGCACGTTTGCTTCGTGGCGTGTGGGAACCTTCTTTGAGCGACACCCCTTCGCAGGAAATTTCGCCATGAGCACCAAAGTGACTATCAACCGCCTGGCCACCGGCGTGCCAGGACTGGACGAGGTGCTGGGCGGAGGATTGCCGGAGTTTTCGTTCAACCTGATCGCAGGTCCGCCTGGCTGTGGCAAAACCACCCTGGCGCATCAGATGATGTTCGCCCTGGCGACGCCCGAGCGCCCGGCGCTGTTTTTTACGGTGCTGGGCGAGCCGCCGCTGAAGATGCTGCGTTACCAGCAGCAATTCGACTTTTTCGACAGCGAAGCGATCAACCAGTCGATCCGCTACGTCAACCTGGCTGACGATACCCTGGCCGGGAATCTGGACGAAGTGCTGCGACGTATCGTCAGCGAGGTGGAGGCTCACTCCCCGTCACTGGTATTCGTCGACTCGTTCCGTTCAGTGGTCCTGGCGAGCCAGACCCAGGACAACCCCAACAACAACCTGCCGCAGTTCGTTCAGCAACTGGGCATGTTGATGACCACCTGGCAGGCCACGACCTTCCTGATTGGCGAATACTTCACCGAAACCGACACCAACCCGATTTTCACCGTGGCCGATGGCCTGATCTGGCTGCGCCAGAGCGTTCAGCGCAATTCCATGGTGCGCAAGATGGAAATCATGAAGATGCGCGGCCAGCCGACGCTGCCAGGGCTGCACACCTTCCGTATCGCGACGTCGGGGATCAAGGTCTTTGCGCCTGCGCCACTCAGTCCGGTTGAAGCGCCGCTGGAGTTCCCCATCAAGCGCCTGAAAATGGGCGTGCCACAGCTCGACGAGATGCTGGGTGGTGGCCTGCCCCGTGGTTATTCCTTGCTGGTGGCCGGGCCATCAGGCTCGGGCAAAAGCATTCTGGCGTCCACCTTCCTGGCCGAAGGCGCGAGAAATGGTGAAACCGGCGTGATCGCGGTGTTTGAACAACGGCCTAATCACTCCCAGAACGCCACCCTAACGGGCCTGATCCAGAGCGGACAGGTCGGTCTGGTGGACAGCCGGGCCCCGGACCTGTCCATCGACGAGATCGTGCAATTGCTGCTCAGCGAGATCAGCCGGCTGAAAGCCACCCGTGTGGTGATCGATTCATTGTCGGGTTTCGAACTGGCGCTGGCGCCGACCTTCCGCGAAGACTTTCGCGAGTCGCTGTCGCGCATGGTCACTGCGTTGACGAGCGCCGGGGTCAGCGTGTTGATGACCTCAGAGCTGGAAGACCGCTACACCGACCTGCGTTTCAGCCCTTACGGTACGGCGTTTCTCACCGACGCCATCATCGTTCAGCGCTACATCGAAGTGCAGAGCCGCTTGCTGCGCATCATGGCCGTGGTCAAGGTGCGGGCCAGCGCTCACTCCGATGAGTTACGCCAGTACCACATCGACAATAACGGTTTACAGATCGGCGAGATGTTGCCAGACCAGGAAGGCTTACTCGGCGGCCGGCCTACCCGGCAGCGTTTGGGCAAAGACGACAGATGAGCAAAAACCATGAGTGAGGCCAATGGCAAGAACGAGCAAGCGATGGCCACTGCCGCTCGCGAACTGTTCCTGCTCGGCCAGAAGACTGTTGAAGCGCGGGCGGTGCTGTCGGCGCTGCAAAAAGAGCTGAGCGACGCCAACACCCGGCTGGTCGATAGCCAGCAGGTCGAGCAACTGATCGAGGCCAATCAGCAATTGGTGCTGGCCATTTTGCTGGCGCAGTCCGATGCAGAAACACCAAAACGCACGCACGAAGAACAACGACTGTTCCTGGAGATGCGTGAAGCCAACGCGCAATTGGTGATCGCGGCCCTCAGCGCGCAAGACCTGCAAGCCACGGCCGAACACACGCTGGAACAACAACGCAACATCCTCACCCTGGTGGCCCACGAACTGCGCAACCCGCTGACGCCCATCAGCATGATCGCCGGGCGTCTGGTGCGCGTGCCCAGTGAGGAACTGCCGCGCATGCAGGCGTTGATCGAAAGCCAGGTGCAGCACATGTCGCGGCTGGTGGACGATTTGCTCGACGTCTCCCGCGCCAGCACCGGCAAGCTGCGCCTCGATTGCGAAATCGTAGATATGGTGCAGATCATCCATCAGGCCATCGATGTGTGCAGCCCGGTGATGGTTGCTCACCATTTGCACTACACCGCTGAACTGCCCGAGTGCGCGTTGGCGGTGAATGGTGACCCGGTGCGCCTCACGCAGATCCTCGGCAACCTGCTGGGCAACGCAGCCAAATACACACCGGCACACGGCAATGTCACGCTGTCGGTGACCGCTGAAGCCGACGTGCTGCAGATGAGCATTTGCGATGACGGCATCGGTATTTCCGCCAAAGCGCTGCCCTTTATCTTCGAGCCCTTTGTCCAGGACGTTCACGCGGTCGGTTTCAATGGCGCGGGCCTCGGCATTGGCCTGACGGTGGTGCGCGAGCTGGTAGAAGCCCATGGCGGCACCGTGATCGGCATGAGTGACGGTGACAGCAAAGGCAGCACCTTCATCGTGACATTGCCGCTGGCGATTTGAGTTTTTCCGCTGGCCACGCAATGCTTGCGCGACGATCCCCGTGAACCGGAGCGCCCTATGCCGCTGTTGTCCCTGTCCTGTAAACGCTTGACGCTAGTGGTGCTCGACCCTGAACAGGCGGCGCTGGAAAGCGACTTCTACCGGCGCAACCTGAGGCATCTCGCCCGGTGGTCGCCGATTCGCCCCGTCGATTACCACAGCCCTGAACGCATCCGCCCGCGCCTTGAGGTGCAAGCCAGTGCTTTCCAGGCCGGTCTGGCGGTGCATTTCGCGCTCCTGGATCCGGACAACGGCCAGATGATCGGCGCCTGCAACTTCAGCGGCATCACTCGCGGGGCGTTTCAGGCCTGCTATCTCGGTTACCACATCGACGAATCTCATCAGGGCCGCGGCTTGATGCAGGAAGCACTGGAAGCGGGAATCGGCTACATGTTCGATGAGCAGAAGCTGCACCGGATCATGGCCAATTACATCCCTGGCAATGAACGCAGTGCGCGGCTGCTGCAGCGCCTGGGATTTGAACGTGAGGGCTATGCCAAGGCCTACCTGAGTATCGCCGGGCGCTGGCAGGACATGTGTTGACGGCGTTGATCAACCCGGCGCCGAATGCCGGGTACCGCTAAGCGCTCATCGTGTTATTGCACGACCACCTTTTGCGCAACGTCGGGCAACAGGCAGCCTTTGGCCATCCACTGACAATCCCGGTCCCAACGATAACCGGTTTCCAGGTTGCCTCGATCGTCATAGTAGGTCAGCCGCAATTGGCTGGGATTCAAATCAAGTTTGGCAAAACCGGCATGTGCGGTGGCAAACGAGGTGTCCTGCGATCCGGCGCCAACGGCGTAGAGTTTCTGGCCCCCGGCCCCGGAAACCACCCAGGCTGGCTCGGCCGCGCGTAGCAGCAGTTGCTGATTGTGGTCGTGCCCGGCCAGGAACATGTCGACCTTGTTGCGTTCCAGTGCGGGCAACAACAGGTTGACCAGTTCACCGTCTTCACCATGCTGGCCATGATTGCGGACCGGGTGATGGGCCGCCGCGATGCGCCATACAGGTGCCGGTCCCGGTTGCTGGAAGGCCTGGTCAAGCATGTCGATCTGACGCTGAAAGGATTCCCGTGGCGCCGAGGTGTCGAGGAACACCATTCGCACCAACGGTCGACCATCGACGCTGCCGAAATCCTTGACGTAGAAGTTGCTCGACATCTGCCAGCGACCCGAGCCCTTGCGCTGCCGGCCATATTCGAGTTCGACCTTTTGCGACTTGGGGTAATCGTGATTGCCCAGCACGGCGTAGAACGGCACATGACTCAGCCACTGGCCCCAATAGACGCGCTCGAATTTCATTTGCCAACTAAGGTCGTGGGTACTGGTCAGCGGTTTGCCATAGAAGTTGTCGCCCAACAACACGACCATGTCCAGCCGCCCGTCTCTGGCCGCGACTCGCTCCATGGCCTGCCCCACTCGCCACTGTTGCAAATCGCCGCTGCCCTGATCGCCCAAGGCGATCATCGACACGGCGGAAGGATCCAGACCACTCAACGGAACAAACGGCGCCGGCGGTGTAAACATCCAGTACCCGACCATCGCTGCGCCAATCAGTAGGATGACCGCGATGATGCTTAACCTGCGAACAGCTTTTCCGGGCACAAAACGTTTTGCAGCCGGCGATGAAATTGGGGGGCGTTTCAATCAAGGACTCGCATGGCCAGCCAGGCATTAAGGGAAAGCAAGGGTCGACATTTGCCATTAATAGATCACACCACTTGTTCACACTTTGTTAAGAATTCGCCCCGTGTACTTTTTTTAGCCCGTTGTTTTTCAGTAGGAGTGAGCCTGCTCGCGAAGGCAATCTCCTGACTTCCCCCCACAAGACGGACAACAAAAAACCCGCCACCCTCTTCAGGGTTGGCGGGTTTTGTCGTTCAAGTCTTTTGAATCAGCTAGCCGTCTGAGGTTGTGCAACGCTTTCAGGCCGCTCATGCGCTTGCAGCACCGGCTGCTCCAGCCGCGCCCGCCCGTAGAACGCCAGGGCCGTCAGCAAACACGCCAGCCACACGAAGATCCCGGCCCATAAGGTGTGGGACATGTAGTGCCAGCCTTGCACAACCCGCGTCGTGCCGTAGACAAAACCGAGCAGCAGCGAGCCGTACATGATCGCTTTGGAATAGCGCCAGCGGTAGCGGCGCGCCACAAAGTACAGCGCGAGCATGGTGAAACCACCCGAGGCGTGCCCGCCCGGCCAGCAGCGACCCTTGCCGGCAACTTTCAGCAGATCGAAATTCTGATACCACTCCTTATGCTCGATTTTCCCCGCGTACTGGGTCGTTTCGATCGGGCAGTACACGCTGGTGTGGCCCTTGAGGTAGTGGATCACACCGGTGCAGATGGAGAACGCGAACACCACGTAGAGGAAGTCCCGACGGTGCTTGCTGGCGAACCGAAGCACCGGTGCGACTTTGATTTTTTCCAGGAATGCGATGATTTTCGAATGCTTTTCGGCCTTCAGACGCGGCCAGAGAAACGACAGCAAGGCGCCGACGATCGCTAACTCTCCGGTCCAGTTCGGGATGATCCGCGCCCATTTATGGGTGATCTTTTCGAACAGTTGGATATGATCCAGCGGAAACGTCTGCGTGACCGGGTCATAAAAAAGATCATTGAAAGCAATATCGATTTTGGTCAGGTCGAACAGCAGGAAAACCACGACCGCACAGGCCAGCGGAATGCCGAAGTTCACCCAGTAAAAGCGGTAGCGGGAAGAAGTCAACATCGTGTTTCCTGATCCAGAAAGTGAATTCATTCGGCGGTCACCGAGTGCCAATCCGAGGCTTCGATGACACCGAGCATCCGGGGCGCCTGAGGCGTTTCGGCCGAGATAAACAAAGAAGCACCGTAGCCAAGGGTAGCGCTCGGCAATTTGAGGTCTTTCTCAAGTTGTGACATGCATTCGCTGTGGGTCACCAGAATCAGGTTTCGCCCGGCCACCTTGTGCGCCAGAGCGTCGCGCAGCATGGTGCCCTTGCAATTGATCAACCATTCTTCACCGACACTGACCTTGTTGAACATGTAGCCAGCGGTCTGCGCTGTACGGAGGACGGGGCTGTTGTAGATGTCGGCCTTGTTCAGCCCCAGTTGTCCGAACTGCGCACCGACACCCACCGCGACACTGCGAGAGCGTTCGGTAATGCCATCGTTACCGCTCAGACAGGCGGCGCTGGAATGATCGCAGCGTTCAACATGACGCACCAGCACGATTACGTTGCCCTTGGCCCAATCGGCCTTCAACGCCCGGGCGCCGGCCACATTGCCGTGGGCCAGGTCCGGTACAGCGGCAGGATGCAACAGCCAGACCGTCAGCGCAATCACCAACAGCGACGAGGTGAGCACGACAGCCGCATTGCGATAGCGGGCCAAACGGCTCAGATCAATCGAGCGTTTTACCCCGAATAGACTCAGTCTCAATACCACATCAAACCGCCTCGCCGGCACGCATCACTTTCATTCGGTGCGGCGAGAGTAAAGAGGCTGGCGTCGGCAGTCGGTGAAACGTATGTGAAAAAAAGCTTAAGACCTGCACAAAAGCCTTGTTACACATCGGTCCTACAAAAACCATTCAGCTCTCGCAATAGCTGCCGATACAGTCCTGCTACACACCTTGCTGGCTACCAAAAACAACAATCTTCCAGCCAACCGACGATCTAGAAGCACAACGTTCCTGGAGGACTTTTGATGAATAGCTGGTTCGGCAATATCAGCGTGAACATGAAGCTGGGCTTGGGGTTCGGCCTGGTCCTGGCCCTGACCTGCGTCCTCGCCCTGACCGGCTGGACGAGCCTGGGCGGATTGATTGATCGCAGCAACTGGATGAGCGACATCACCCAGCTCAATGCCGGCCTGACCAAGCTGCGCGTGGTTCGCCTGCAATACATGCTGACCAACGGCGACGAAACCGCCGCACAGAACGTCCAGACCACGCTCGAGGCGTTCTCCGCTCAGCAACAAGCGCTGCTGGTGAAATTCAAGAGCCCGGAAAACCTCAAGCTGCTCAAAGAGCAAGGCGCCGTCATCGACGCCTACAAGACGTCCCTGAACAAAATGCGCAGCGCCTACCGCACCGGTAATAGCGCGCGCGACGCCATGGGCGCCAATGCCGACACCGCGAACACGCTGATCAACGCCATCAACACCCGCGTGCAGCAAATGCCTCTGAGCGACCAGCGCTTCGAACAATTCCAGGCCATCACGGCGGCCAAGGAAGCCTTCTTGCTGGCCCGCTACGAAGTGCGCGGCTACACCGCGACCACCAACGCCGAGACCGAGCAAAAAGCCGTCGGCCAACTGGACGTGGCAATCTCCAGCCTGAAACCCCTCAACGTGCATTTCGCCGACACCCAGCAAGATGCCCTGCGTCAGCTGGAAACCGCACTGACCAACTACCGCAGCGCCTTGCAGGCTTATAAAGCGGCCAACACCGATGCGGTGCAGGCACGCAAGGAAATGACCGACCAGGGCGCCGCCATCGTGACCCTGAGTGATGAGCTGTATCAGATCCAGCTCGACCGCCGTGACGTCGAAAGCGCCCAGGCTCGCACACTACAGCTGATCAGCACCTTGCTGGCGTTGCTGGTGGGCATCATTGCTGCCGTGATCATCACCCGTCAGATTACCGGCCCGCTGCGCGACACCTTGGCCGTGGTTGAACGCATTGCCAGCGGCGACCTGTCCCAGGACGTCAAAGTGACTCGCCGCGACGAACTAGGCGTGTTGCAACAAGGCATCGCTCGCATGGGCGTGACCCTGCGTGACTTGATCAGCGGCATCCGCGACGGCGTCACCCAGATCGCCAGTGCTGCCGAAGAACTGTCTGCCGTGACCGAGCAAACAAGCGCCGGCGTAAACAGCCAAAAGATCGAAACCGATCAGGTGGCCACCGCCATGCACGAGATGACGGCCACCGTGCAGGAAGTCGCGCGCAACGCCGAAGAAGCCTCCCAGGCTGCGGCCGCTGCTGATGGCGAAGCCCGTGAAGGCGACAAGGTGGTGAACGAAGCCATCGCCCAGATCGAACGCCTGGCCACTGAAGTGGCGCGTTCCACCGAAGCTATGAGCGTGCTGCAACAGGAAAGCGACAAGATCGGCAGCGTCATGGACGTGATCAAGGCGGTAGCCGAACAGACCAACCTGCTGGCGCTCAACGCCGCCATCGAAGCGGCCCGTGCCGGTGAAGCCGGTCGTGGTTTTGCCGTGGTGGCCGACGAAGTCCGTGGCCTGGCTCAGCGCACGCAGAAATCCACCGAAGAAATCGAAGGCCTGGTGGCCGGTCTGCAGAACGGCACACAACAAGTGTCCGCCGTGATGAACAACAGCCGCGCCCTGACCGACAGCAGCGTCGCGCTGACTCGCAAGGCTGGCGTGTCACTGGAAAACATCACCCGCACGGTATCCAACATCCAGTCGATGAACCAGCAGATTGCGGCAGCCGCCGAGCAGCAAAGCGCCGTGGCCGAAGAGATCAGCCGCAGCATCATCAACGTGCGCGACGTGTCCGAACAGACCGCCGCCGCCAGCGACGAAACCGCTGCGTCCAGTGTTGAACTGGCGCGGTTGGGCAATCAGTTGCAGATGATGGTGAGTCACTTCCGGGTCTGACATTCACTTTGCGGTGAATGAAAGAACCAATCGCGAACAAGTCGGATCGCCGCACCGCCGCTCCCACATTTGATCGGCGTCGACCACTTAACCGTGGAACGACGCAAACCATTGTGGGAGCGAGCTTGCTCGCGATGGCTATCTAACAAACAAACGAGAGATTCGCTGTTAGCCCCATTCTCAAACACTAATCGCATTGGTAAACACCAACCGATTCCCGAACGGATCACTGATCGTCATGTCCTGGCTTCCCCAGGGCATGGCCTGAATCTGCGGGTGAGCAAAGGGATACTCCTTGGCCAGCAACTGCTGCTGGAACACTTCCAACTCATCAGTCTCAATCCGCAGCGCCGAGCCCGGCGTGCTGTCACCGTGGTGCTCGGAGAGGTGCAGCACACATTCGCCGCGAGAGACTTGCAGGTACAGCGGAAAACCGGGTTCAAAGCGATGCTGCCAGTCGATCTTGAAACCCAGGAAGTCGACGTAGAACTCCACGGCCTTGATTTCATCGAAAATCCGCAGGATCGGGGTGGTTTTGCCGAAGCTCATGGAGTTGCTCCCAGACTGATAAGGCCCAGAGTGTAGCTGGGCGAGATGTCAGCGCTTCGGCTTGGCGATGGCTTTCTTTAGTCTCAATGTGCCATCACTGTGACGCAGCACTCGGAATGTTTACTGAAACCCATCACGCAAGTCCCCTTGCCGCGCCAGAAACCGCCCTTCCCTTCTTCCGTTTGCCTGACCTTCGCTGTAACTCAACACACCGTTGACCCACACCCCATCGATACCTTCCGCCGCCCGTTGCGGATCATTGAAATCTGCCACGTCGCGTATCGTCACGGGATCGAACAACACCAGATCCGCCCAATGTCCTTCACGGATTTCGCCACGTTCCTTCAAGCCAAATCGCGCCGCCGACAACCCCGTCATCTTGTGCACGGCGGTGTGCAGCGGAAACAGCCCTACGTCTCGACTGAAATGTCCGAGCACGCGTGGGAATGCACCCCACAAGCGTGGATGCGGGAACGGGTCTTCCGGCAATCCGTCAGATCCCACCATCGACAGCGGATGCGCGAGGATTCTTCGTACATCCGCCTCGTCCATTCCGTAGTACACCGCACCGGCCGGTTGCAGGCGTCGGGCGGCATCAAGTAGCGGCACGCCCCACTCAGCAGCGATGTCCATCAGGTCACGGCCACCCACTTCAGGGTGCGGCGTTGACCAAGTGATGGTGATGCGATGAGCGTCGGTGACTTGCTTGAGGTCCAGCGTCGATGAACTCGCCGCGTAGGGATAACAGTCGCAGCCTACCGGGTGGGTTTTCGCCGCCTGCTCAAGGGACGCCAACAGTTGCGGACTGCGCCCCCAGTTACCGGCGCCCGCACATTTGAGGTGGGAAATGATCACCGGTGTTTTCGCATGACGGCCGATCTGGAATGCTTCATCCATGGCCTCCAGCACAGGCTCGAATTCGCTGCGCAAATGGGTGGTGTAAACCGCACCGAAAGCGGTCAGCTCTTCGGTCAATTGCATCACTTCATCGGTGGACGCCGAGAACGCGTTGGCATAGGCAAGCCCCGTGGACAGGCCCAACGCACCGGCCTCAAGACTGTCGCGCAGTTGCTCGCGCATCGCGCTGATTTCGTCCTGCGTGGCAGTACGAAACAGATCGTCGAGGTGGTTGCTGCGCAGCGCCGTGTGGCCGACCAGTGCGGCCACGTTCAGCGTAGTTTTCGCCGCTTCGACGGCTGCGCGGTAGTCGCTGAACCTCGGATAAACGAACGCAGCAGCGGTGCCGAGCAGGTTCATCGGGTCGGGAGGATCGCCGCGCAAACTCACCGGCGAAGCGCTGATCCCGCAGTTGCCGACAATCACGGTGGTCACGCCCTGGCTGAGCTTGGGCAGCATCTGCGGCTGGCGGATCACCACGGTGTCGTCGTGGGTGTGCACGTCGATAAAACCTGGCGCCAACACGCGGCCGGCGGCGTCGATTTCTTCGGTGGCGTTGGCATCGTGCAAGTCGCCGATGCGCTCGATGCGGCCGTTCAGAATCGCCACGTCGGCGGGGTAACCGGGCGCGTCGCTGCCGTCGATGATCAGGGCGTTGCGGATAAGCGTGTCGTACATCACGTCAGTCTCCCAGCGGCAAGTGATCGTCGCCGCCGCGGTAATCGTCCAGGGCGAGTTTGATCCGCCGCAGACGCTCTTGATTGTCTTCAGGATTGGCCAGCGCCAGCTCGGTGGCGAGCACGTCGATGGCCAGCAACATGCCGTAGCGCGCCGCCGTGGGTTTGTAGATGAATGAGGTTTCGACGCCTTGCAGCGGCAGCAGCACATCAGCCAATTGCGCCAGGGGCGAGTCGGCCCGGGTGATGGCGAGAATTCGTGCGCCGTAACTGCGCGCCAGCTCGACGGCCTCGAGCAGTTCGGGCGTGATGCCGGTCAGCGAACAGGCAATGACTGCTCGTTCGGCATCGAGGCTGGCGGCAGTCACGCGCATCATCACCGGGTCGTGGCACACCGCAATCGGGTAGCCGAAACGCACCAGCCGTACTTGCAATTCATCACTGCACAAAGTCGAGCAACCGCCCATGCCGAAGACGTGAATCATCCGCGCCTTGCCCAGCAATTTCACCGCGTCGGCGAAACGCGACTCATCGAACGCCGACAGATGCTGGCGTAGGGTCGATTCGATATCGCCAACGATCTGCCCATAAAACGCCGACTGCTCGGGCGCACTCGCGGGGTCGAGAAAACGGCTGCCAACACCGCTGGCCTGGGCCAGTTGCAGACGCAGATCGCGCAAGTCGCGACAGCCAACGGTGCGAGCAAACCGCGAGAGCGTGGCGGTGCTGACTTCCGCTCTCAGCGCCAGTTCATCGAGACTGGCGGCGGAGGCAAATCCTACGTCGTCGAGCATCAGCCGAGCGATGCGTCCTTCGCCCGCGCTGAAGGAATCCTGACGGGCGCGGATCTGGTAGAGGATGTCCATGGCGGGCGGCTCCGGCTAAAGCAGGTAAGAAAGGCCAACGGTCAGACCGAAGGCGACGACCGAGATAATGGTCTCGTCGAGCACCGTCCAGGTCTTGAAGGTCTGGGCGACGGTCATGTTGAAGTATTCCTTGATCAACCAGAAACCGCCGTCATTGACGTGGGAAAAGATAACCGACCCCGCGCCCGTCGCCAGCACCAACAGCTCCGGATGGGGATACCCCAGACCAATGGCCACCGGCGCGACGATCCCCGACGCGGTGGTCATGGCCACGGTGGCGGACCCGGTGGCGATGCGCATCAGCGCGGCGAACAGCCAGCCCATCAACAGAGGCGACAGGTGGAATACCTGGGCCAGGCTGACGATTTGGTCGGTGACACCGGCGTCCACCAGAATCCGGTTCAAACCACCGCCGGCGCCAACCAGCAAGGTGATGCTGGCAGTCGGTGCCAGGCATTCGTTGGTGAATTTGAGGATCGATTCGCGGTTGAAGCCTTGGGCCAGACCAAGCGTCCAGAAGCTCAGCAAGGTCGCCAGCAGCAAGGCGATCACCGAATTGCCGATGAACAACAGAAACTGATTGAAACCGCTGCCCGGCGTGGAAATCAGATTGGCCCAGCCGCCGATCAGCATCAGCACCACTGGCAACAGAATGGTCGCCATGGTGATGCCGAAACCCGGCAGGCTGTCGCGCGGTTCACGCTCGAGAAACTGACGCTCCAGCGGGTTATCTTCCGGCAGTTGAATGCGCGGCACGATGAACTTGGCGTAGAGGGGGCCGGCGATGATCGCGGTCGGAATCCCGATCAGGATCGCGTAAAGCAAGGTCTGCCCCACCGAGGCCTGATAGGCCTGCACCGCCAGCATCGCCGCCGGGTGTGGCGGCACCAGGGCGTGGACCACCGAGAGCCCGGCGACCATTGGCAAACCGACCATCAGAATCGACACGCCCACGCGCCGCGCTACGGTGAAAGCGATCGGCACCAGCAGTACAAAACCGACCTCGAAGAACAGCGGCAGTCCTACAAGGAAAGCGATGCAAACCATCGCACAGTGCGCATTTTTCTCACCGAAGCGGTCGATCAACGTACGCGCCATCTGCTCGGCACCACCGGACTCGGCCATCATCTTGCCGAGCATCGTGCCCAGCGCGACCACCAGCGCGATATGGCCCAGCGTTTTGCCGACGCCCGCTTCGTACGCCCCCACTACGCCCGACGGTGGCATCCCGGCCAGCAACGCCAGGGAGACCAGGGTGATTACGATGAACGGATTGAGCCGATAGCGGGCGATCAGAACGATCAGCGCGATGATGGCGATGGCGGCGTAAACCAGCAGCCAATAGCCGAAGGACGGTGTCATGCGGTACTCCTCGAAAGGGTCACGTCGAATGGGTTGTGAAACTCATAAAACATTTCGAGGTGTTATTTTCAAACGAGGTGAAAGTAATTTTCGTGGAGGGATAAGGGTTGTCGCGCTGAGGTATGGGTGGTCGCCGGTTATGAAAATCAAGGGGAGTTATTTACATGATCGTTCCCACGCGGGGGAACGATCAGTTGTCACTCTCAGTCGTGATTCACGCGGGCGCGCTTGAGCAGCTTCTTGCAGCGTTCGGACAAGTGCAGCACGCGCAGGTGCTTGCCGGCCTTGGCGTAGCGCTCGCGTAAGGTCTTGAGCGCGGCGATGGCCGAGTAGTCGACGAAGCTCAAGTGGCGACAGTCAATCGTCACCACGGACGGGTCATTGGCAGGATCAAATTGGTTGAGAAAAGGCGCAGTCGATGCGAAGAACAGCGTGCCATGCAGGTGATAGAGCTTACTGCCGTCGGCTTCGATATGAGCGTCGGCATAGAGCTCGCGAGCCTGTTGCCAGGCAAAGTTGAGCGCCGCGATGATGATCCCGCAGAGTACGGCGGTGGCCAGATCGGTGAACACCGTAATGACCGTTACCGCGATGATCACCAATACGTCGTTCAGCGGCACCTTGTTCACCACCCGCAACGAAGCCCAGGCAAACGTCTGCTGCGACACCACGAACATCACCCCGACCAATGCGGCCAGCGGGATGCGCTCGATCAGCGGCGAGAGGAAGAGGATGAACAGCAGAATCATCACCCCGGCCACCACACCGGACAGCCGACCGCGACCACCGGAACTGAGGTTGATCACCGTCTGGCCGATCATGGCGCAGCCGCCCATGCCGCCAAACACACCGGAGACCATGTTGGCCGCCCCCAGCGCCACACACTCGCGATCTGGGTAGCCACGGCTCTCGGTGATCTCGTCGGTGAGGTTCAGGGTCAGCAGGGTTTCCAGCAGACCGACCAACGCCATCAATATCGCGTAGGGAGCGATGATGCGCAGGGTTTCCAGGTTCCAGGGGATGTCTGGCAGCGCAAAGGTCGGCAAGCCACCGGCGATGTGCGCCATGTTGCCCAAGGTGCGAGTCGGCAGACCGAGCAGATAAACCGCCAGACCAACGCCCAGAATCGCCACCAGCGCCGGCGGCACAGCGCGCGTCAGACGCGGCAGCAAGTAAACGATGGCCATCGTCACGGCAACCAGCCCTGCCATCAAGTACAGCGGAGTGCCGCTGAGCCAGACGTCACCGCTCTTGAAGTGTTCCAGCTGCGCCAGAGCAATGATGATCGCCAGGCCGTTGACGAAGCCGAGCATCACCGGGTGCGGCACCATGCGCACCAGCTTGCCAAGCTTCAGCAACCCGAACGCGAGCATGATCAGCCCACCCAGCAGCACGGTCGCCAGCAAATACTGCACACCGTGCTGCACCACCAAAGCGACGATCACCACGGCCATCGATCCAGCGGCGCCGGACACCATGCCCGGCCGCCCACCAAAAAGCGCGGTCAGGGTGCAAATGATGAAGGCGCCGTAAAGCCCCATCAATGGATTGAGGTGAGCAACCAGCGCGAAGGCGATGCATTCGGGTAGCAGGGCGAAAGACGTGGTGAGTCCGGCCAGGGTATCGGCGCGCAGACGTTTGGGTTTCATGGCTGACCTAGAATACAGGCGGGAAAAGAGGGGGCGGATGTTACGGAATTGAGGGCGACCCGGCCAGTTATTGGGTCGCCAGAAACGCAATCGCGAGCAAGCTCGCTCCCACAGTGGATCTTCGTCGTACACAAAATCTGTGTCGGCTAGAGATCAAATGTGGGAGCGGGCTTGCTCGCGAAGGCAGCGACGCGGTCTAAAGTGAACTCAAACCATCTCGTCACGAATCCATTCAATCACCGATGTCCGCTTCGGCGCCCAGCCCAGCAACTCCCGCGCCTTTTTACCGCGAACCCGGCTGTTTGAGCCCAGGCCATAGTTGGCCATTTCATAACCCCACTCGGCTTCGGCCTCTTTCAGCGGCCAGTCTTGTGGCTCACCCAGATTCAGCGCTTGGGCAATCGCAGTGGTCATGTCGATGAACGACGCTTCACCGCTTTCGACGAAGTAGAAGGTGCCCGGTACGTTTTTGGTCAGCGCCAGCAGGTACAGGGAAACCACGTCTTCGATGTGTACGTTGGACCAGATGTTCTGGCCGGTACCGACATGCCGGACCACACCACTTTTACGCGCCTGTTTCAGCAAGCGCGGCAATTGCACGCTGTCACGTTTGACGCCCAGGCTGTGGCCGTAGATCAAAGTGTTGCAGATGACTGCCGAGTTCACTCCGTCCTTTGCTGCGGCGAGGATCAGGTTGTCGATGGCCACGCGAGCAGCCTTGTCGACGGTAGGTGCCGGCAGGTTGTCTTCGTAATAGATAACGTCGCTGGATTTGCCGCCCGACGCATCGCCAACAATGCTCGAGCCGCTGGTGTGCAGGAACACTTTGTTGGAACCGCGAAGTGCATCGAGCAACGCGTCCACCGCACCGCGATGGTCGCTGCTGGCGGCGTTGATCACGGCATCGGCAGCACGGGCCTGCTCGGCCAGCAATGCGCTGTCGTCAAGCGTGCCGAGCACCGGGGTGATACCCAGAGCACTCAGTTCATTGGCTTGTTCGGTACTGCGCACCAGGCCGGTGACCTTGTGACCCGCCTGGACCAGACCGGTGGCGATGGAGCCGCCAATGAAACCCGCGGCGCCGGTAATGAATACGTTCATGGAGAAACTCCCTGCGTTAGTAAGTGATGCAGCCAGTATCGAGGACCGATGCCTACGGAAACAGACAGCGTTGCCCAATTCACTCTTGCGCAGGGGTCACGAATCAGCCCTTGAAATCCGCGTTCGCGTAAGCCGCCAATTTGCCCTGGATGAAGTCCAGGAAGCATTGAATCCTTAGCGCAAGTTGCGAGTTACGGTAGTACACCGCATTGATCGGCTGGCGATAGCCGCTGTTGAAATCCGCCAGCAGCACCTGCAAACGACCGGCGCGGATGTCATCAATCGTCATGAAATGCGACAGGCAGGCAATGCCCTGACCTTCCAGCGTTAAGTGCCTGATCGTCTCACCGCTGGACGCGCTGATTGAAGCCTGAATCGGCCAGCGATCACCATGCACGTAGCGCAACGGCCATTGGTTGAGGCCTTCGTTCTGGGTAAAGCCCAGCAGCGTATGCCCGGACAAATCCGCCACTTCGGCCGGTACACCGTGTTTTTCAAGATAGGCCGGGCTGGCGACGATGTGCAGCGGACTGCATCCCAGCGATCGAGCGTGCAAGGTCGAGTCGGCGAGCGTGCCAATGCGGATGGCGATGTCGGTGCTTTGCTCCAGCAAATCGATGATCAGATCGTTGCTGTTGAGTTCCAGCTGGATGTCCGGATAGAGCCGGCGGAACTCATCGATGTAGGGCACGATGGCGTGCAGCATGAACGGCGATGCGGCGTTGATCCGCAGACGCCCGGATGGGGTTTGTTGGCGTGAGGTCAGCCGTTCTTCGAGCTCGTCCATTTGATCGAGAATCAGCTTGGCGTGTTCGAAGAAGTACTTGCCCTCTTCGGTCAAGTCCATGCGCCGCGTGGTGCGGTTGATCAGCGTGGTATCGAGTTTCGCCTCCAGCCGCGACAGCGTGCGGCTGACTGCCGAAGGCGTTTGCCCGACCTGTTCGGCCGCAGCGGAAATCGACCCGCATTCAATCACGCAGACGAAAATCTGCAATTCATCGGATCTGGCTTTCACGGATGCCCCTCATTCAAAACTGGCTTGATAGTAGCTGGATGCGGGGCAAAAGGAACCTTACGCTGGCAGGCTGAACACCTCGGTCAAATGCTGCTCATAGCGCGCGACCGATCCCGCCCGACGCTGTTTATCTTCTACGAGATCTGGCAGTCCCAGGCTCACTTGGACGTGCACTCGAACCTGCCGCACATGAAGCAATTCCTCGAGCAGCGCGATGAGTACCTGGAACGGGATTTCGATATCCGCGCCATCGACATGCTCAGCCCGTCGTCCGCTACCCGCTGATCAGCAAGTGGCCTCCCAGCACACCCAGGCCGATGAAGAACACTCGCTTGAACAGCACGGCGCTGATCCGCTGGCGCAGCCATTGCCCCAGCAACATGCCGAGCACCGCCGGGATCAGTGCCAGCAACGACGCACTTAACTCGCCACCGCCCAGTGCGCCACGCCACAACAGGCCGGCGGCCAAGGCCAGGGTCGAGACGGTGAACGACAGACCCAGCGCCTGCACCAGTTCATCCTTGGTCAAGCCCAACGCTTGCAGATAAGGCACGGCCGGAATCACGAAGACGCCGGTGGCCGAGGTGATGACGCCCGTCAACAGGCCGCAAAGCGGACCGAGCCAGCGCTCGGTGTGACGGCCGACACGCAAGGTCGGTAGTAACAATCCGCTCAACGCATAGAGCAACAGCGCCGCGCCCAATCCCCGCACGACCCAATGACCACCGGCCATGCCGATCCACAACGTGCCGGCCCCGGTGCCGATGAAGATCGCCAGCAGCATTGGCCACAACCGTTTGATTAACCCCCGCAGATACCCGCCGAATGCCAGTTGCCAGACATTGGTGAGCGTTGCGGGGATGATCAGCAGCGCGGCAGCCTGCGACGGCGCCATAGCCAGACCGAGCAAACCCATCGCAATGGTTGGCAGACCGAGGCCGATCACACCCTTGATCATGCCGGCCAGCAGAAAGGTCGCGATGACCATCAATGAAAGGGCCAGGCCGAGGTTTTGATAGAACGCGGCGAGAGTATTCATGGCGCTATCGTGGGCCCGGATTGGCTGCTTGAAAATCTGCCATATACTGAGGCAGCCTCTTGTTTAACAAGAGGCTTAAGGCTTCGTCGTTTTTACTGACGCCTTCGGGAGCAGGCTCGCTCCCACAGTGTGACCGCGTCGTCCGGGCTGACTCGGTCTACTGTGGGAGCGAGCCTGCTCGCGAAAGCGCCCTTTCAGACAACAAATATTCTGGGCTTGTTGCGATGCACTTCGACCTGACCGACCTGCGCCTCTACCTGAACATCCTCGACACCGGCAATATCACCGCCGGCGCCGCCCGCAGCCATTTATCCCTGGCAGCAGCGAGCGCACGAATCCGCGCCATGGAAGCCTCACTTGGCATCGAATTCCTGGACCGCGGTCGTCGCGGCATCACACCGACACCGGCCGGCAATGCCTTGGCGAAACACGCCCGGGCCTTGCTGCAACAGGCCGAACGCATGCAACAGGACCTGGCCGAATACGCCAAGGGCGTCAAAGGCCAGGTGCGGTTGCTGTGCAACACCACCGCGATCACCGAATACCTGCCAGAGTTGCTCGCAGACTTTCTGCGCGAGCATCCGAATCTCGACATCGACCTTCAAGAGTTGCCCAGCGCCCGCATCACCCATGCGTTGCGTCAGGGGGCGGCGGACCTCGGGATCGTGTCCGACGCCGTGGACACCGATGACCTTCACACCCGGCCGTTTCGAGATGACCCGCTGGTGTTGATCCTGCCCCCGGATCATCCCCTGGCCTACCAGTCGTCGCTGACCTTCGCCGACACCTTGAGCCACGACTACGTGGCCCTGGGCGCCAGCAGTGCCTTGGCTATCCACCTGGAAGAACAGGCCCTGCACATCGGCCAGCGCATGCCGATCCGCATTCGTGCCGACGGCTTCGACGGGGTCATTCGCATGGTCGCTCACGGCGCAGGACTGGCCATCGTGCCGCTGGTCGCCATCGAGCGCTGGCCCCCGGTGCAATCGGTCACGACCCGCGTTCTTCCCGAAGACTGGGCCAATCGCACCCTGAAAATCTGCGCCCGCGACTTCGATAGCCTGCCCGGTTACGCGCGGGCCTTGCTGGAGGCGCTGACGCCGGGAACGCCTTGACTCTACCGTTAGGGGCAGACTCTATGCTGCGGGCTTCATTTCAGGAGTACACGCGATGAGCAAACGAATGCTCGTGATTCTGGGGCACCCCTCCACCGACAGCTTCTGCGGGGCACTGAGCGAAACGTACGTCCAGGCCGCCAGGGATGCCGGTCATGACGTGCGGTTGCTGCGTCTGGATGCGCTGGACTTCGATCCGGTCCTGCACGAGGGCTATCACACGATCCAGCCGTTGGAGCCGGACCTGTTGCAAGCCCAGGCCGATATCACCTGGGCGGAACACCTGACGTTAGTTTATCCGATCTGGTGGGGCGGAATTCCGGCCTTGATGAAGGGCTTTCTCGACCGCATTTTCCTGCCCGGCTTTGCCTTCAAATACCGTGAGGGCAAGGCCTTCCCCGACAAACTGCTCAAAGGACGGACGGCGCATCTGCTGGTGACCATGGACACGCCGCCCTGGTATTACAAATGGGTCTATCGCATGCCCGGCCTGCACCAGATGCGCAAGACGACCCTGGAGTTCTGCGGCATCAAGCCATTGAAGACCCTGACCTTCGGCCCGATCCTGGGTTCCAAGTCGACCCAGCGCGACGCCTGGCTGGAACAGGCCCGGGTCACCGCCGGCAGCTGATGCTCCCCCTCGCTGTTTGCTGACGGCGTGCCCGACGCCGTCAGCCCGTCTCCACGCTCCCGTCAAGCGGTCGCTCGTCGCGCGCGCGTCATTTACACGCTGCTGCAACCTTTGAATGTTATTCCCTATATTATTCCCTCCGGTCAGGCATGAAGTCTGGTCGCGCTATACCCTGTTTGATCATCGAGACGGATCTTTATGTATATCGGTAAAGCTGCCCAGCTGTCGGGCACCACAGTCAAAAGCATTCGCCATTACGAGGAAATCGGCCTGTTGCCCGAGCCCAAGCGTGAAGGCAAATACCGCATCTACAGCCAGCAAAGCGTCGAAGTGTTGACGTTCATCAAGTGCGCCCAGCAATTGGGCTTCAAGCTCAAAGAGCTGCAAGTGATGTTGAACAACTACCACGGCGACGAATTCCCGTGGGACATGGCGCAAAAAGCGATCGCCGAAAAAAAGGCCGAGCTGGTTTCCCAGATCGGCGCTCTACAGCAATTGCACAATGGCCTCGAAGCGTTTGAAAGCAGCCTCAACGATGCCCGACAGGAATGTCAGTTCGAGCGTATCGCCCGCTATGGCGAAAAAAACCCGAACAATACGCTGAACTGAAATCCCTGCTGCGCTGGATGACCAGGCTCGCAGGCCACCTGGGCGCCTGCGGTCCCGGTCGTCCGGTCAGCTCAAGGCAGGATCCCCCACGGCTCCGCCCTGTTCAGGCACCGGAACAATTGCCGCGAAGAACCACGGCGACACCAGCGTCACCAGCAGAATGGTCATGACACCGCTGGAAAACAGCGCCATCGCCACCAGTGCGCCCAGATCGACAATCGGCTTGAAGTCGGAAAACAGCAGCGCCATGAAGCCCACGGAGAAAATCACCACGTTGACCACGGTCGAACGGCCGACGCTGTGCATCGCCTGCAAAATAGCCGCATCGACATGAATCCCTTGCTGCACCAGCAGTTTGATCCGTGACAGCAAGTGCACCGCGTAATCGACCACGCCGACGACCAGGAACGTCACCAACGTCGTGCCGATGTTCAGCTCGATGCCGAACAGGAACATGAAGCCGTAGACCGTCACCGAGGTGGTCAACAGGGTCAGCATGCCGAGGATCCCCAAGCGTACCGACTTGAGCCAATACATCATCATCAGCGTGACCACCAGCAACGCCAGGGAAAAACTCAGGACCTGGCCCTGGGTGATTTCCTGCAACACGCCGGTCCAGATCACTGGCGTGCCGGCGTGCGTCACTTCGAGGTTGTCCGGTTTGTTCACCAGCAACCAGGCATCGAGCCGATCCAGCATGCCCTGGTAGTCGCTGGCCACCGACGACGTCATGGTGTACAGCGTCAGCGCCTTGGAATAGTCAGCGTTGAGCACGTTATTGAGGTCCGAACCGCCGCCGTTCTCGAACAGCATCACGTGCTGCTCGATCAGCGAATTGCCCGGCACCTCGAACCGCTCGGTCTGCCCCTCGTCATTGACCGATGTGACCTGCTCCGTCGCTTGGGGCACGCGCAAGTAGTCGGGATTCATGTCATTGAGCACCAGGTTCATGCGCTTGACATACGTGGCCAGGGAATAGCCATAACTGACATCCGGTTGCTGCTTGATGAAGTGGTCGAGCTTGTCGATGAACTGCACCACCTCCGTGGTCAGCACGCCGCGCGGCTCTTTGCTGTCGATGGCGATCCAGCCCGGCGCCGTGCCTGCGACATTGGCGTGGTTGATGAACTGGTCCGAGACGCGGATGTGACTCTCGGGCTTGAAATAGGCGATGCCCGAGTCTTCGATATCGACGCGCAAGGTAAACACCGTCATCAAGGCCAGCAGCGGCAGCATCACCATCAAGATCGGTTTGCGCCACTGAATCAGCCGTGCGCAGAACGCCACCAGGTAGCGCGAGATGATCGATTCCTTGTGCACCGCGGCCAGGGTTTTCGGGGTTTGGTCCTTGCCCCAGATCGAGATCCAGGCCGGAATCAGCAACAACGAAATGATCAGCGCCGCCGTCAGGCCGATGGACATGAACACGCCGAAATTGCGGATGCTGACAATGTTGTTGGTGGTGGAAATCATGAATGTGGCGATGGTAGTCACCGTCGTCAACACCACCGGCACCACCATCAGCCGTTGCGTCTCGCGATTGGCTTCGCGGTTACTTTTACCGGCGTTTTTCTGCTCGTAATACTCGGACATCACATGGATCGCGTCCGAGCAGCAAATGGTGAACAGGAACACCGGCAACACGCTGGTCAGCAAGTCGAACGGCACTCGCAACAAGGCCATCAGGCCCAGGGTCCAGATGGTGCAGAACAGAATATTGAACAGCGGCAACAGCACGCCCAGCGGTTTGCGGAAGAAGAAAACCAACAGCAGGGTGATCAGCAAAAAGACAATCGGAAACAGCACCGCCAGGTCATGGTCGATGATCTCCTGCTGGGCCGCGATGAAGATCGGCATACCGGCAATGAAGATCTCGTCCTTGAACTCGGGGTGCGCCGCCTGATAGTCCGCGACGATACCGCGCACGATCTGGTAGGCGCGCAGTTGCGCCTGGGCATCGTCTTGCTTGGTGCCCAGCTCGGCCACCAGCATCGCGACTTTCTTGTCCTTGGAGACCACCCCGTCGACCATCAGCTCGTTGCCCATGATTTGCGACTCGACCAACGCCGGGTCCATGTCGTAGGCGTTGAGGGTCTTGTGGATCAGCAGCTCGCCACCGTCGGTCAGCACGATGTTTTCCAGGTCGCCCAAGGACGCCATTTCGCGAATCGGGTTAATTCGCTCGGCGAGAAAGGTCAGGAACAGCTGATCATGGGCATCCCAATTCTGGCTCTGGGCGTAATCACGCAGGGCCTTGGCCTGGGCGTAGTCGTTCTGCGAAAACCCGTTCTCCAGAATGTCGCGCGTCAACAACTGCGCCCGGCTGTCGTCCGGGTGCCTGGCGACGATTTGCGTCAACTGCTCCTTGTCGGCGTCGTTGGCCAGGATCATCTTGCGCACCGATTGCGACATCGAAAACAGTGCGTTGAGGGTCTGCTTGTTGAACACCGTCTGCGGGTTGTTCAGCGCCACCATCACCGAGTCGAACGTGCCGGTGAACTCGCTTTGCAGATCAATGATGGTCTTGCGCGCCGGATGGGTTTCCTTGAGCAGATAAGGGTTGGTGTCGGAGATCAGCGCGCCCAGCGTATAGGTAAAATACGCCGTGACTGCCACCAGCAGGAAAACGATCGCCCGCGCATAGCGCTCGACGAAGTTCAGGTATCTTTCCATGATCATGCGTTCCAGGGTCGTCAGGGTCGGCGCTTAGCGGGCAGACACGGCAAAGTCCGGCACGTCGCCGGTTTTCAGCCCGCGCTTGATGGCGGTCTGGGTGAACAAACGGTCTTCCAGTTGCACGTTGTATTGCAGGTGATTGAAACGCATCTCTGAACGCGTGCCGTCGATGAAGTGCTCGGTTTCGCTCAGCACGATGCTGTCGATCGAGTCGATGGTGTCGACCTTTCGCGTGCGCATTTGCTTGACCAGCACGCCTTTGACGTCGAAGAAGTCCTGGCGCATGACCAGGAAATTCTGCTTGTCGATCCACACTTTCAGTTTGTTGTAGCCAGTCTTGGCCAGCACCTCGGGCGACGCCGGCTCACGCTCGATCACGTAGCAATCGCGGCCCTTGACCTGCTCTTCACCGATCAGCGTCTGGGTGTAATCCTTGACCCGGATCTTGTCCAGGTCGGCGTAGGAGTACTCGCTGCCCATGAACGAACCACGCTTGTCGGTGGTGGAGATCCGCCGCGTCTGGCGGCTGACCGGCAAGTACATCCACTGACTGTCTTCCAGTCCCAGGGTTTCGTGGGGGTTTTCGATATGAAAGGCCACGTCGCGCACGTCCGTGGGGGCGGAGAAATACATGCTGAATTTGTCGCTGTCCGGGTAATCCTTTTGCAGGTAGGTGAACTCGCGAACGCGGGTGTTGCCCTTCTTGTCGTGGAGGATCAGCGACACCTGGGACATGAAGCTTGTACCGTCATTGCGATCACGTACCTGACGGATGATTTCATCGGCATTCTTGCCTTCGGCGGCGGTGGCGCAAGCGCCGCTCAGGATCAATGCGGCGGCGGTCAGACTTTTGAATAGCGGCAACATGGGAACTTCCCTTTTCGTCAGATGAATATGGTCGAGCCAATGCGCCAGGAGCACGCAGGCGTCATGGGGTTAAAACAGGTAACCGGCGGACAACCGCACTTGATCGCGGTTGTCGTACTCGCCGAAGGGTTTGTCGGGCTTACCGAAGAACACATCCACTTCCAGCCCGAGCTTGATCCAGTCCACCGGTTTGTAAGTGAAGATGCCTTGCAACAGCGCATCGTCGTTAAACGGTGGCGAGGCGGCGACTACCAGCCGGCTCTTGAGTCTGTCCTGCCAATGGGTGCCCTCGGCGGACAGGGTGAACAAGTGTTCGCGCTTGTCCTGCAGCATGCCGTCCTGCCAGTCGAGCAGTTGCTGCTCCTGCCATTGCAGGGAAATCAGCCAGTCGCGCAGCAGGTAATCGACGCCCAGCAACGACTTGACCATCGAGGTGCTGTCGGCGCCGTAGGCACGGGTCGGATTGGTCACCCGCCAGTTGTCGAACCAGGCAATTTCGCTGCGCACCACGATGCTGTGACCGGCATCGATCGCCAGCCCCGCGCCGCCCATGGTGTAACGGGGAAACTGGCGTTCCAACCGCGTGCGGCCGTCATCGGCCAGGCCTTCGACGGCGTACACCGGGTCTTTCTGGCGGGCGTTCAGTGCGACGAAACTGGTGTCCACCGAGCCGATCCGGCCGTTGGCGCTCAGGCCATACGAGAAGCCCTTGTCACCGTCGTAGCCGGGCTTGGAGTCGAGCAAAAAGTACTGCGGATCCGGCACGGCAAACAGCGGCGCGTCGAACTCGCTGCCCGCCACCGGCGGCTGGTTTTTGACAAAATCGGTGACCCACAGCGCCTCCAGCTCCCACTCGCCCACCGGTTGCGCGAATCGCACCATGGGCACCGCGATCCGGCTGTCTTCCAGTAGCGGAGTCAGGCCATCGCGATAGTCCACCGGGTTGACCTGATCGAGCACCCGCAACTCATCGGCACGGCCCCAGACCACTTGCTGCCAGCCGACAGTCACTTCGCCGTCGCCCACCGACTGGCCCCAGTACAAATGCCGCCAGTCGGCGTCGAAGCGGTATTTGTCCCGCGCCCGCTCGCTGTACGGATTGTTGCCGTCGTAGCGGGCGTCGTAACGCACCCGGCCTTTGGCCTTGTAGTAACCACCGTCCCAGTTGTCTTCCAGGTTGGCCTTGAAATACATGGCCTTCTGGGTGACCTGGTCATCACCGTGCAAGCGCAGCGCGGTGGCCACGCCGACTTCGGCGTCGGCGTAATCCGGCTTGAAGTCGTCCACTGTCAATTCAGCCAGCGCCGGTTGCGCGGCCATGCACGCCAACACCGCCCACGCGGTGCGGCTAAAAGAAGATCCCGGCATGGCTACATTCCCAACCCGACACCGCCGTCGATCACCAGGCTCTGGGCTGTCACCCCGCCCGCTTCGGGGCTGGCCAGGTAACGCACCATCGCCGCGACTTCTTCGCTTTGAATGAAACGACGCATCGGCAGTTTCTTCTTGGCGTTGCGCAGGATCTGTTCCTGGGTCAGCCCGGCAATGGCCGCTTGCGCCGCCAATTCACCTTGCAGCATGGGCGTATCGATCCACGCGGGGAGAATCGCATTCACCGTAATCAGCCGTGGTGCCAGGTCCATCGCCAGGGCCTTGGTCATGCCGATGATGCCGTGCTTGGAAGCGCAGTACGCGGTGTTGCGGACCTTGCCGGCACGGCCGAGGATCGACGACATGTTGATGATCCGCCCGCGATCCGGCATCAACGGCAGGCACAACGAAGTGGCGTAGAACGTACCGTTGAGGTTGACCGAAATCACCTTGTGCCAGTTGTGCAAATCTTCCGGTTCATTCTCGTTGCAGATGCCGGCGCTGTTGACCAGCACATCGACGTAATCCACTTGTTTGGCGAGCAATTTGAAGAAAGCCTCCATGCCCGCCAGGTCGGCAATGTTCGCGGCATGGGTTTCTACCCGGGCCTTGATCTGACCGTGTTGCTCGTCAACCCAGCGTTGCAGTTCCGGCAAATCCAGGTCCAGCAGGATCAAGCGGTGCCCGGCGTCGGCGGCAAAACTCTCCGCCACCGCCCGGCCGATGCCCTTGGCGGCACCGGTAATCAGAATTGTCCGGCTCATGGCATTTTCAACCCGCCGTTGACCGGCAGGACCTCACCCGTCAGGTACAAACCGCGATCGGCGATGTACAGCACCGCTTCGGCAATTTCATGGGGTTCGGCGTAACGCTTGATCAGCAATCGCGACTGGATTTCCTGCTCCTGACTGCCGATCAGCGCCGTGCTCATTTCGGTGTTGACGATGCCCGGGGCCACCGCATTCACCCGAATGTTGCGCGGCGCCAGTTCCACCGCCAGGGCGCGGGTCAGCGCTTCGACACCGCCCTTGGCCGCGGCATAGTTGCTTTGTCCCTTGCCGGGTTTCTGCGCGGCCACTGAACTGATGTTGACGATGCACCCGCTGCGCTGGCGCATCATGCCCAGCACCACCTGCTGGCAGCAGAGCAAGGTGCCGATCAGGTTGGTCTGGATCACTTCGATGATGTCGCGGCTCGGCATCGTCGCCAGCAACCCGTCACGGGTGATGCCGGCGTTGTTGACCAGCAGATCGACACGCTCGAAATGCTGGTCGATCCGTTCGAAAAAGCCCTTGATGCTGTCGCCGCTGCTGACATCGCATTGCAGCGCCAGACACTCGAGGCCCAACGCCTGGACCTCGTCACGCAAGGACATGGCGGCCACTTCGTCGCGTACATAACTGAATGCGATCTGGTAGCCCGCGCCGGCCAGGGCCAGGACAATCGCCCGGCCGATGCCACGACTGCCGCCGGTCACCACTGCTACTTTATTCGGCATGACCGTTCCTTAGAGTGAGTTGTCTGTTTTGAATTGGGCGAGGCTGAAACCGTGTGTCGCGGCCAGGGCACGAATCTGCTGCACCTGCTCGCGGCTGATATCGCCGTAGGAGTAGTGCTGTTTCATCCCGGACAAGCCCATCAACACCGACTCCGCCATGCAGGCGTACAACTGGCCTTCCTTAAGGTAGGCGCGCACGTTGCGGATCAGGCCATCGCCCAGCGGGGTCTGAACAATCCCGCCGTGCATGTACAGCACGTCGGGACGTTGGCTGGAGAGGTTCTGATCAACGTTCAGCGGCACCGCGATGTCGCAGATCACACTGTTTTCAGCGAAGTCGTCGGCGCCGAGAAACGGCTGTGGAGCGTTCGCCGCACAGAGCACGATGCGCGCCTGTTTCAGCACATCGAGGTCATTGCTGACAGTGATGAATGCATTCGCCCCTAGGCGTTCTTCGACCAGCCGCGCCACCCGCTGACCAAGGTCGACGCCGGCACCGTGGGCCTGCAACACAGCGTCGATGCCGTCGAGTTTCTGCAAGCGGCTGGCGAGGCGGTCGTGCTCGGCGACACCCTTGAGAATCGCGCGGGCGGCCTCGGCGTAAATCAGCTGGGCGGTCTTCTCCAGACGCCGCAGGGAACCATCGCGACCGCTACCGATGAGGATCAGGTGTTCGACACTGGTGGACAGCAACGAGGCGTACGTCGAGGCAATGTTGCCGGCCGCGCCGACCACCGCCGCCGTCTGTTCGCTCAGTTCCAGGCCTTGCTGCTTGCAGCCTTGCTCGATCGCTTCCAGGCCCATGCCGATGGTCAGCGCGTTGCCGGAAGTCAGCGCCATGTCGGGGATTTTCAGCGCCTGACAGTTGTTGGTGACGATCGAGGTGTACATGCCCAGACCGGCCACGCTGTAGCCATCGGCCCGGGCGTCACGGATGCGATTGCCGACTTCGTCGCGGATGGTGTCCAGGTCGCCACTGGCGATGTACGCGGCCATGGCATTGGAGTCCATGCACAACGGATACAAGGTGAACTCCACGGCGGTGCCGAGTTTCGAGCGAATCACCACCGGGCCGATCGGCGCGGCACGCCGCTCCGGGGCCATGCGCTTGATGAATTCGCGTTTCTGTTCGGCGCTGAGGGTGGACAGCGACGGGTCGACATCACTGAGCATGTCCGAATCGATCAGGTGATTGATGAACGCCACACGCGCCACTACGCGAACGTTCTCGTCAGGCTTTGGGAGGTTTTCAGGCTCCTTGAAGCTCACCTCGCGGGCCGGCACTTCGGGGATGCTGTCGGCGCACACACCCGCCGCCAGAGGGAAGGCATCGCGGCGACGCAGCATGTCGCAGACCTTTTGCAACGAACCGATCAAGCCGTCGATTTCCTCGAAGGTGATGCACACCGGCGGCTCCAGGCGAATCACGTTGGCGTTGCTGCCCGACGGCGCGACCCGCAGCGACTCGAATTGCAGCAGGTAGCCGGCGATGATGTAACCCAGCGCATCGTTGTACTGCGCCGACGCCTGGACCAGCGAACTGGTGCCGGTCAGGTCGTGCAGTTCGAACCCCAGCAGCAACCCGCGACCCCGCACATCGGCGATCACGTCCGGGTACGCGGCTTTGAGTTCGAGCAACGACGACTTGAGGTATTCGCCTTTCTTGTTCACGTCCTTGAGCATCGCGCTGTCGTTCGCAAACAAGCGGCGCAATGCCGACAGGGCGATATGGCACGACGCATCGTCTTCGGCGAAGGTCGAACTGTGGATGTAGCTGAAATCGTTTTCGTAGTGGCTGGCTCGGATGACTGTCGCGGCAATTTTCATCAGGCCTCCGCCCAACGCTTTGGACAGGCAGTAGTAATCGCCCTGCAAGTTGAAATGGCTGGCGCCGAGCAAAGTGCCGGTGCGGCCGAAACCCGATTGCACTTCGTCGATGATCAGCGGGCATTGCTGCTCATTGCACAGGCGACGCAGGCCCAGATAGAACTCGCTGGCAAACTCGTTGATGCCGCCCTCGCCCTGGATCGGCTCCAGCAACACCGCAGTGATCGCACTGAAGGCTTCACGGCGCACCTGCAAGGTCTCGCCGCTCCACTCCAGGCTTAGCCAATGCCGTGTGTGACGGGCCGGTAAATCCTGGAGTTGTTGGGGTTGTTGCGGGTCGATGAACTCGACGTTGAGACCAAATCGGGCGAACGGCTGGCGGTACTGTTTGCCGTAAGTCAGCTGGACGGTGTTCACCAGTTTGCCGTGGAAGCTGCCGCGCAGGGCGACGAATACCGGCTCGACATGCAACTGCGCCAAGTTGTGTTGACGCACCGCTTCCACCACCTGGCGCACAGTCACGTATGACAGATTGTCTGGCAGCAACCCGACAGGCAGGTCGAGGTCGTCGATGTCCAGTTCGACATAGGCCTTGTCGCTGGCTGTCAAGTTGGCCAAGACGAAATCCCGTTCGTCGAATTGCTTCTGCAAGGTTTTCTGGCGGCTGTATTCGGCATGCTTGACGGCGATTTCCACCGACTCGGCGCCACTGTTGGAGAAGGTCGAAATGTAGCGTTCGCTGTTGTTCAGCTCACGGTTGAACGCCTCGCTGAGTTCGCGCCCCAACAGGCCGGCCGCGCCACGCACGGACATCTGCGCATTGAACGGCACATCAGCGCGCAACAGGCCGCAGAGTTGATCGACGAACTGCGGGTCATTGTGGCCAAACAACGCAGCGCCGTAACCGCCGAGAAAGTCGGTTACGGTAACTTCGGCGCCTTGTTTGTCGCGGTAAAACAGCTTGCTGCCCAACGCCCGATGGAACTGGCATTCCAGGCCCAGGGCCTGCATCAATTCAACGAATTTCGGTCGTACGTAATCGCGGTAATCCATGACAGTCAAAGCCCTTAAGTAGAAAAATAGAAGCGATTCAATGCACTCAAAACGGCTAGTCGGCCGCCTGATGATCAAGCTGGTAACAGGCGCTGAAACCGTTGTCGTCGCGGTTGATGATCAGGCAGTCGCGCAGCATCGCGTCCCGTCCCTCACCGAGCACAAACGGCAGGTGCGGATCCACCGGTTGCTGCAACCCGATGATCGGCGGCACGCGCTGGGCATGCAGTGCATTGCGCGCCAGGATCAGGTCGACCAGGCTCGGCGCGCCACTGAGAATGCCGGTCACCGGCACGCCACTGGTGATGTGCGCGGCACCGGCTCGGGCCAGCGTGCGGGCCAGGTCGGCGTCCTTGTGCGGATCGCCGCTGGCGCTGCTGACCAGCAGATCGACCTGCTTGTCCGGCAGGTTCAACGACCCCAGGCGTGGATGGGCGAAGAGTCCCGACAGGCAGGTCTGCGGCCTTTGTGGCAGATCGTCGGCTCGACGCAAAATCAACGCCGCCGCCCCTTCACCGGCAATCCCGCCCGTGCCTTGGCGATCGAATGCGCGCAAGGATTGGGAACCGTCGGTGCTGATCACGCCGGCCTCAGCCAGTGCGACCAGTGCCAACGGATCGAGCTCACTGCCGGCACCGACCACAATCGCCGCATCGATACGACCGCTTTGCAGCGCCGCGCATGCCTCGCGTAACGCCGCCAGGTTGCCGGCCACGCCTTGCATGTAGGCGTTGCACTCACACTCCAGTTTCAGCGCCAGGCTAACAATCCCGAGCAAGCCGTTGCTCAGGCTTTTGAGCACCAGAAACGGGTCGAGCGCGCGTTCCTGCAACACCCGTTGAGCGAGGCGACGCATGTCGGCGCCGGACTCACCGCGACACTCGTGAAGCAACTCGCCATAGGCCGCCAACGACGGATGGGTGTAGCCGCCCTGGCAGCAATAGAGGCCGTAGCGCAGGCCGTCATTGCCCGGTTCAAGCCCGGCTTCGGCCAGGGCCTGGCGCACTGCGCTGACACCCCAGATCACGGCCGGCGGACAGTAGCGCTGGAGGTTCTGGGCCACGTCCTGGCGACTGCGTTGATGGTCTTCATCGCCGATATGCCCGAAGGCCGCCACGCGTTTACTGTGAAACAGTTTCGATTGCAGCAGGGCGATGCCGCTGCGGGCCTCACTGGCTGCCGACCAGAAGCGCTCCACGCCCCAGCCACTGGGTAATACGCAGCCGCTGCCGGCGATGGCGACACGCAAAGTAGCGCTGGTCATTGTCCTTGCTCCCGATATTTGCCAAGGGCCAGCGAGGTGTTGAGGCCACCAAAACCGAAGGAATTGCTCAAGGCAAAATCCACTCGGCGGCTGACCGCTTGCCCGGCGCAATAATCCAGGTCGCACTGCTCATCGACGTCATGCAGGTTCACCGTCGGCGTGACCAGATCGTTCAGGCACGCCAGGGCAGTGATCATGCATTCGGGCGCGCCGGCGGCGGCAATCAAGTGCCCGAACTGCGACTTGTTGGCGCTGACGGTCAGGGACCGGTAGTGCTTGTGCTCGGCGAACACACTTTTGATCGCCAGGGTTTCCGCGACGTCATTGAGCGGCGTCGAAGTGCCGTGGGCGTTGATCAGATCGATCTGTTGCGCACGCAGGCCAGCGTCGTCCAGCGCGGCTTGCATCGCCAGCGCCGCGCCCCGGCCTTCGGGTTGCGGGGCGGTGACTCTGTAGGCGTCCAGGCTGCTACCGAAGCCGAGCACTTCGGCATAGGGCGTCGCGCCTCGCGCCAGTGCATGTTCAAGGCTTTCCAGCACCACGAAACCACCGCCCTCGCCTGCAATCAGGCCGCTGCGATCACGGTCGAACGGCCGGCACAGATCGACGCCCCAGCGCTGTTCGCTCGACGCTGCGCCGAGCAGGTACAGCGCAGCCATGGTGTCGAGGTTCAGCACCGAGTCGGCGCCACCGGCGATCGCCACGTTCACTTCACCGCGACGAATCATCTGGAAGGCATTGCCGATGGCCTGGGAGGCGCCGGCGCATGCGCTACTGATATTGATCACAGGCCCTTCGCAGCCCAAGCCGTCGGCAATGACCCGCGCCAGTCGATCATTACTCTGACGCAACGAGCCCTCGGCATTCACTTGCCCGGCACGGGGCATCAGGTGTTGCCAGCCCGGAGCGTGGCCATCCGGTGCCTGGGTCAACAGCATGTCGGCCAGCATGTGTTGGGGTGCACCTGAGGCGCAGAGCACAGCGGCTTCACGTAATTGCTCAGACGAAAGTCCGCTGTCGGTCACTGCCTGGGTGGCGGCTACCCAGCCAAAGCGGCTGCGTTTTTCCAATGCAACGGTCCAGGCCGGATGGTCCTGCAGGGCCTCGGGCAACAGGCTCATATCCACGGCTGCGGCGTAGCGCACCGGGAACGTGCCGTCTTCTACCCCGTAGGGCTGCCATGGACGTACACAATGTTCGGCGCCGAGCATTTTTTCCCAGAGGGTCTGCCATTCGAAACCAAACCCGGTAACGGCGCCCATGCCGGTAATCACAATCCGTGTCGCACTCATGTGTGCTTCTCCATGGTTTCTCTGGCCAGCAGCAAGGCGCCCCAATGACCGGCGCGGCTAAGGCTGACAAACAGCGTGTAACCCGGTGTCGCCGAGGCTTTGTGGGTGTTGTGCAAGGCCAGCGCGACCTCGGTCAGCAAGGCGCTGGCGCCCAGATCGCCGGTCATGCCACGGGCGCTGCGAACGTCCCGTGGGTGGTCAGCGAACAGGCTCATTAATTGCGCATCCTCGGGATTGGCGACGATCTGCTCGACGTCACCGAGGCACAGTTTTTCCAGGCTAAGTGCCTGGTCGATCACCCGTTGGGCAACCGCAGAGCCACGTCGCGGATCCGCGCTGTAACCCCGGCCAAATCCGGCGATACGCAAGGTGTTCAGGGTGTCGGGCGAAGGTGCCGAGCCGAGCAGCAGCGCGGCGGCGCCCTCGCCATAAATCGCCTCGTCTGCCTGCCGGGGTTCACGCAGATACAGGGCCGGCGTCAGGTTCGGACTGCTGCTGACCACCAGCGCGGCGTCGGCACGTTGCTCGACAATCTGCTGACAGGCTTCGATCAGGGCATCGAGCCCAGCGTTGTCCTGGGAACAGAACCCGCCCATCGGCCCATGACATTGCAACGCTTCGGCGACGTAGGCCATCACGCTGCTGTTGAGCAGCGTCAGGGCATGCAGCGGCGGCGTGTTGGCCAACAATTGCGCCAAAGGCTTTTGCGGTTGCTCGCCGATCGCTTGCACCGCGTCCCAGCAAGGGCTCGGCGCGTCGACTTCTGGAATGGCCGCCGTCAGGGCAACCCGTGCCGGCGGCAAATTCAGGGCCGCCAGCGCAGGCGCCAGGCGCGCCGCGCAATGCAACAGGCGCAAGCCTTGTGGTTCGACGCTGCGCTGGATCTTGCGGTCGAACAGATCGCTGGCCAGTCGCGGGGTTGCCAGTGGATAAGCCTGACGCGTCGCGTCGAACGCCAATGGTTGTGGCGCGGGTGGCGTCCCGAGCAGGTCGGCACATTCGCTACCGGCGGCGTTTAATATGGCCGCCGAATGGATGTAAACGGCAATGCTCATGTCATGCCCTCCCCAGAACCAGCGAGCTGTTGACGCCGCCGAAACCGAACGAGTTGGACATCACCACGTTGATCGACTGGCGTATCGGCTCGCTGAGAAATCTCAGGGAGGGGTATTCGGCGCGGTCGTGATCGTAGTTCAGGGTTGGCAACAGCATGCAGTCCCGCAGGCTGATCAGCGACAGCACCGCTTCAATCGCGCCGCTGCCGGCCAGGGAATGACCGATGGCCGATTTGTTGGCAGTGAACGTCACATGTTCCTGGCACTCGCCGAACACCCGCTGCAAAGCCAAGGCCTCGCAGCTGTCGTTGGCCTGGGTGGACGTACCGTGGGTGTTGACGTGTTGCACGGCGCTGCTGAGCAGCCCGGCGTCCTCAATTGCGGCTTCCATGCATTCCTCATATTTGCGGCCGTCCCGGCTGCTGGAAGTCATTTTTTGCGCCTCGCACACATTCGCGTAACCCAGCACTCGCCCCAACGGCATGGCTTTGCGACGCAGGGCATGCTCGGCGGATTCGAGAATGACCATGGCCGCGCCCTCGCTGATCACGAAGCCGCAGCGGTCCGGCATGAACGGTCGGCTCTGCTCGCTCGCCGGCAGGTCGGCTTGGCATAGCGCGCCGAGGCTGTTGAACATGTAATACGGCAACTCGTTGGCCATCAGTTCGACGGCGCCGCAAATGGCCAGGTCGATTTCGCCCCGCTCGATCGCCCGGTAGGCGCTGCCGATCGCAATGGTGCCGGCGGCGCAGGCATCGGAGTGGGTCGAAATGTGGTCACGGATACCGAGCCGCTCGGCCAGGTGCAGGGTCTGCTGATCGACCCGGCGCCCGAAGACCGCGCCCGACGTCGCCGGGTTATCCAGCAGTCGATCCAGATCGACGCGCCCCGCCTCATCCATGCAGCGACTGGCCCGATGCAGATCGAGACTGTCCGTGCAGTACTTGTTGGCCCCCAGGAACAATCCGCTGCGGGTGTGAGCAAAGGCTGCCGGGGTCAGGCCGGCATGCTGCAAGGCTTGTCGGGCGACAAAGTCGGCCAGCACGCTTTGCCGCGGATACAGCGCGGCATTGCCGCCGAAACCTGCGGCGATCTGTTGCCACTGGTCGTCTGCGATAAACCCGGCGGCGCTGTTGTTGAAGCCTAATGCCTTGAATCGTGGATGTTCGCGGACGCAGGACTGCTTCTGGCAGATCCGCTCGAACAACGTGGCGGCGTCCAGCGCCATGGGAGCCACCAGACCGAATCCGGTCACATAGACTTCTCGTGTCCGCATGAGAACTCCTACACCATCTCTTTGGTGTGAGTGGCTACAAATTGCTCCACCAGTCGGCGTGAAACCTGGTCGCCGTCGTCCGGTACCAGCCGCGCACTGCAAGCGCCACAGACCACTTGCCGGCGTTCGTTCAGCACGGCGTGATGAGCGCTGCAATCAGGGCAGCTGTGCGGCAGGTAGTTGAAGAGATTGCGGCACTGTTGCGCCCAGTTGCGTACGGTGGTGGCGGCAAACACTTGCGCCGGTTGCATGCCGGACTTGAGTTGATCCAGGGAGTAGGCGCTCAGGCTCTGTTCAAGCAAGGCCTTGCCGTTCTCGGTAATGCGACCGTTGGCCAGGAACTCGCTGGCGTCGCCGCAGACTGTGATGGCGTGATCCAGCACGCTGGTTTTGGGCAAGGTGCAGCCATACTGGCGACCCAGTTGAAAGCTCAGGTCGACGATGTCCAGCGAATCGGCACTGAGGTCCTCGACGATACTGCTGTTCTCATCGATATCATCGGCGTTCATCACCAACAGTTGCGCGAGGATCTCGCGGGTGCTGGCGATGACGTTTTCCAACTCCAATGGATTGTTCATCTCTATCTCCCTATATGTCGTGATTGATTCATAAATTCCGTATACGAGAGGTAACTATTCCCACAGCAACTTCTCACGCGGCGGAAATCTAAACTCTGCCCTTAAGGGGAGAGTCAACGAACTCTTTAAAGTTTTTTAACCACTTGGGACGGGCGTCCGAACGGGCCTGCGCATTGCACTCGGCTGGTGCGAAGTAACTCGCCAATCGACTTATTTACTTAACAAAGGCTGGGTATGGTTGGGCGCACTGTGTGACGGGCTAAATGTGAATAAGCCCGAAAGTATTAACTTCCGACCCGCAGGACAGACGCATAAAAAATAAAAACCGGACAAGTAAAATAGTTATTACTTCATAACCATTGTTCAATATCAGCACAGCGGTTAAATAAAGCGCCTTGGGGTTCGCACGCCAATCCGGGCCCACCCGGCACAGCGCTTCTGGGTAACTGAGTGTCGAGCACAGACAACTGACCGGTGGACGGGCGCTATAGGGTGCGACTTCAGTTCTCTAGTCCACTGCCCCGGAGTCCACATGACCGCACCTATTACCGTTCTTCGCGATACCCACCCACTGCCGGTACTCGACGCCTGCAAATGGGAAAAACTCGAAGGCGACCCGCACACCGTCAACCTCAACGCCTACACCAGCGAAGACGGCAGCAAAATCATGGGCACCTGGATCTGCACGCCGGGCAAATGGTATGTGGAATACGTGAAGTGGGAATACTGCGATTTCCGCGAGGGGTACTGCATCATCACCCCAGAGGGAAAGGAGCCGATCCATCTGCGCGCCGGTGACATTTTTGTCATTGAGCCGGGCATGAAAGGCACGTGGGAAGTGGTTGAAACCGTGCGTAAGTATTTCGTGTTTGCCTGATGCAAAAAAACCGGGAGATCACCCGACGTGATTTCCCGGTAAATGTCGATAGGAACATGCCGTACTTGTGGGAGCGAGCTTGCTCGCGATGGCGGTGGAACATCCACAACCAGTGTTGACTGTGCCGCCCCCATCGCGAGCAAGCTCGCTCCCACAGGTTTTATTGCGGTTTGCGATAGCTGTTGATGATTGCCGAGAAGTCTTTGCCACCATCCCCACGCTGGCTCATCGCCTGATACAACTGCTGGGCCACCGCGCCGAGCACCACCGGTTGGTGCGCCTGACGTGCCGCCTCAGTGGCCAGTCCCAGATCCTTGAGCATCAGTTCGGCACCGAAACCGCCAGTGTAGCCACGCGAGGCCGGCGACGTTTCGACGATACCCGGCCACGGGTTGTACATTTCCGAACTCCAGCAACGGCCGGTGGAACTGTTGATGATTCCGGCCAACACTGTTGTGTCGATCCCGAGCGCATCACCCAGTGCCATGGCTTCGCTGACACCGACCATGGAGATCGCCAGCAGCAGGTTGTTGCAGATCTTGGCAATTTGCCCGGTGCCGACTTCGCCGCAATGGACGATGTTGCGGCCCATCTGCGCCAGCACTGGTTGCAGGGTGGCGAACAGCTCAGGGGTAGCGCCGACCATGAACGTCAGGGTCCCGGCCGCTGCACCACCCGTCCCGCCAGAGACTGGCGCATCCGCCATGGCCACGCCTTGCTTGGCCGCCGCAGCGGCGACATCACGCGCCGTCTGCGGATCGATGGTGCTGCAATCGACTGCCGGCACGCCCTTGGCGATACCCGCCAGCACGCCGTCTTCACCCAGCCACACGCTGCGCACATGCACAGCAGCTGGCAGCATGGTGATCACCAGTTCTGCGCCTTGAGCCGCTTCACGTGCCGAAGCGCTGATGCTGCCGCCCAGTTGTTCCAGCTCGGCCAGAACGGTTTTGTTCAGGTCGACCAGGTTCAGTGCGTGGCCGGCCTTGATCAGGTTACGCGCCATCGGCGCGCCCATGTTGCCGAGACCGATAAAAGCGATTTTCATGTCCGGCTCCTTAACGCAAGTTGATGGTGGTGTTCACACCGTCGTTGACGCTGTCGTCATCGAACCAGCGACTGGTGACAGTCTTGGTCTGAGTGTAGAACTGCACCACTTGCTTGCCATACGGACCGAGGTCGCCGAGCTTGGACCCGCGCGAACCGGTGAAGCTGAAGAACGGGACCGGCACCGGAATCGGGATGTTGATGCCGACCTGGCCAACGTCGATTTCCGTCTGGAATTTACGCGCCGCTGCCCCGCTTTGGGTGAACAGGCCAGTGCCGTTACCGAATGGGTTGGCGTTGACCAGTGCGATGGCCTCATCGAGCGTATCGACTTCCAGCACCACCAGCACCGGACCGAAGATTTCCTGGGTGTAGATCTGCATCTCGGGTTTCACGCCTGAGAACAGGGTCGGGCCGACAAAGTTGCCTTTTTCGAAACCAGGAACTGTAACGTCGCGACCATCCAGCTCAAGCTTGGCGCCTTCCTTGATGCCGCTTTCGATCAGATCGAGAATCCGCGCCTTGGCACGTTTGGAAATCACCGGCCCCACATCAGTTCCCGGCTCACTGCCGGCATTCACTTTGAGTTTCTGTGCCAGCGCCTTCAGATCAGGCAGCCATTGCTTGGCCGCGCCCACCAGCACCACCACGGATGTGGCCATACAGCGTTGCCCGGCCGCACCGAAACCAGCACCCACCAGCGCATTGAGCGCTTGTACGCGATTGGCATCCGGCAGCACCACGGCATGGTTCTTCGCGCCCATCATCGATTGCACGCGTTTGCCGTGTTTGCCGGCCAGGTCGTAGACATGAGTGCCGACGGCGGTTGAACCGACGAAGGAAACAGCCTTGATGTCCTTGTGGGTGCAGAGCGCATCCACTACGTCTTTACCGCCATGAACGACGTTGAGCACGCCGGCCGGAACACCAGCCTCGATCGCCAGTTCCACCAGCAGCATGGTCGACATCGGGTCCTGTTCGGACGGCTTGAGCACGAAGGTGTTGCCGCAGGCGATGGCCATCGGGAACATCCACAGGGGAATCATGGCCGGGAAGTTGAACGGCGTGATGCCGGCGCAAACGCCGATTGGTTGACGCAGGGTGTAGGTATCGACGCCGCCAGCAACGTTCTCGGCGAACTCGCCCATTTGCAGGCTGCCGATAGAGCAAGCGTGCTCGACCACTTCCAGGCCGCGGAAGATATCGCCTTCAGCGTCGGCGATGGTTTTGCCTTGTTCGTTGCTGAGCACCACGGCGATGCGCTTGGAGTGTTCGCGAATCAACGCCTGGAGCTTGAGCATGATGCGCATCCGCGCGCCGATTGGCGTCAGCTTCCAGGTCTGGAAGGCGCGATGGGCGGCGCTGATCGCGGCGTCCACTTCCTGTGCGGTTGCGAACGGCACTTTCGCCAGCACTTGCTGGGTCGCCGGGTTGACGATGTCGTGCCACTCGGTGGTTTGGGACTCGACCCACTCGCCGTCGATCAACAGCTTTACCGTTTGGACAGTGGTTTCGTTTGGCGTGAGCGATGCGTTCATGTTGGGTCTCCGGGACGTTGTTCTTATTTAGAGAGCTATCTAGGGAGCCAAGGCGAGAAAGTCGCCTTGAGATGAGGCGCGTATTGCGAATTGGTTGTCGGACTGTTTTTGGAGTATAGATGTGCAAACTTCTAATAAGAACGCACATAAAAGCCGGTCCATCATGCAAAAAAACATCACGTCTCTAGGCTCGTTGAACTGGGACGACCTCAAGTTTTTCCTTGAAGTCGCCCGCACCCGCAAGGCCAGCACCGCGGCGAAGCGCCTGGCGGTCGACTACACCACTGTGTCGCGGCGCATCAGCTCGCTGGAAGCGGCGTTGGGCACTTTGCTGTTCGAGAAATCCCGGACCAGCGGTTTTGTCCTGACCGCCGAAGGCCAGCGGTTGCTTGGTTACGCCGAGTCGATCGAAAGCACGCTGCACATGGCCTGCGAGCAGGTTTCGGGGTCCGGGGTCGCGTTATCCGGGCATGTGCGCATGGGCTGTACCGAAGGCTTCGGCAGCTTTTTCATCACCCCGCAGCTGAGCCATTTCGTCGACGCCTACCCGGCGATCTCGGTGGACATCCTGCCGCTGCCGCACTTCATCAGCCTGTCCAAACGCGAGGCGGACATCGTCATCGCGTTGGAGCGCCCGGAGCATGGTCCGTACGTCTGCTGCAAACTCTGCGATTACCGATTACAGCTCTACGCGACCCAGGATTATCTGGATAAGCACCCACCGATCCGCCGCCCGGCTGACTTGGGCAAACATTCATTCATTAGTTACGTCGACGATCTGGCGTTCAGCTCGGAGCTGTTGTACCTGGCGAATGTGTTGCCCGGCGCCAGTGCCAACCTGCGCAGCACCAGTGTGATTGCGCAATTCGTGGCCGCACAGCAAGGGCGGTCGCTGGCGATTCTGCCGTGCTTTCTGGCGGCCCAGGATCCGCGATTGCTGCCGGTGTTGCCGCAAGAGATCAACATCACTCGACAGTTCTGGATGTACTGCCGCGAGGACCTGCGCAAGCTCAAGCGGATCACCCTGTTGTGGGATTACATCCGCGCGGTCACTGAGCAGAATCAGGGGCTGTTGATGGGTGAAAGTCGCGAGATGCTGTTCGCGGATTAGTCGGTGCTCACTCATCCAGTTCCAGCATCAACCCGCTCAAGCGCTTGACCTTGCGTCGCACTGCCTCTTCGAATACGCCGGAACGAGGCTCGATCAGGGTGAACCAGTTTTTGGCCCGGGTAATCCCGGTATAGATCAATTCCTTGGTGAGTACAGGGTTCAGGGCATCCGGCAAAATCAACGCCGTATGAGCAAATTCTGAGCCCTGGGATTTGTGCACCGTCATCGCGTATACGGTTTCGACATCATTGAGACGGCTTGGCAGAACAAACCGTACGCCGCCCTGACCATCATTACGTGGGAACGCCACACGCAACACCTGCTTCCCAGCCTCTGGCCCCTCACGTTCCGGCAGTTTGAGGGCAATGCCGATGTCGCCGTTCATCAAACCCAGACCATAGTCGTTGCGGGTCATCAGCACTGGTCGACCTTCGTACCACTGCTGGTCGCTGTCGATCAGCCGAGCCTTGAGCAGCGCGGCGGTCACGCGCTGATTCAAACCTTCAACACCCCACGGCCCTTTGCGTACGGCGCACAACAATTGGAAGGCGTCGAAGGCTTGCAGTACCTGGCGAGCCCAATCGGTCCAGCAGGGATCATCAAGTGTGCTGTCGAGCGGTGGCCGCAGGCTGCGCAAGAGACTCAGGTAATGGCGATAACCCTGCGGTCCATCGCCATGCCCCTCAAGCAGCAAGCGTTCCAACGCCCGGTCCTGTTCCCCCTTGAGCGGCAGGGAAAACACGTCGTCATGGCTTCGGGCTGCCAACATCTTGCGGGCTTCCTCGGGTTGCTGCTGGTTGACCCAACGAGCCAGTTGGCCGATGCCGCTGCCCTCGCCGAACCGGCGTGAATGACGCAGCATCACAACTTGCTGCGCCAGCGGATGAGTCCCTTGGGTGTCTTCCTGCAAACCGCTGGCATCCAGGCTTTCACCACTCACAGCTTCCAGCCACCGGCGAGTCTGTGGGCTGTACCAACCGGCCTCGGCGTCGCGGCACAGGTCGCCCAGCACGGCGCCGGCCTCCACCGATGCCAGTTGATCCTTGTCACCGAGCAGCACCAGACGGGCGTGGGCCGGCAACGCGTCGAGCAGGTTGGCCATCATTTCCAGATCGATCATCGAGGCTTCGTCCACCACCAACACATCCAGCGGCAAGCGATTACCGGCGTGATGACGGAAGTGTCGAGTACCGGGGCGACTGCCGAGCAGACGGTGCACGGTGGTGACGTCTGACGGGATCTTCACTCGTACGGTTTCATCGACTTCCAGGGTTCTCACCTGCTGACTGATGGACTCCGTCAGTCGGGCTGCAGCCTTGCCGGTGGGTGCCGCGAGACGAATACGCAACGGCTTGCCCGCCTCCACTGCCGGCGCCTGGAGCAACGCCAGCAAACGCACGACCGTCGTCGTCTTGCCGGTCCCCGGGCCACCGGTAACGATGCTGAATGCGCTGCGGGTTGCGAGGGCACAGGCGAGTTTCTGCCAGTCAATCACTTCGCCGGGCTTGGCTGGGCCGAACAAGCTGGTGAGGCGTTGGGACAAATCATCCGGTGTGGTTTCGTGTTCCACCAGGCGTTGACGCAGCGAGTTGTCGATACGCCGTTCGTAAGCCCAGTAACGACGCAAGTACAGGCGTTTGCCCGATAACACCAATGGCCGATGCTGCGCCGCCTCCCGGCCGTCGACCGCCAATGCGACCAGACTGCTGGAGGCCAGCACCTTGCACCAATGAGCACCGTCCAGCGCCTCAAGCAATTGCGACGGCAACAACATCGCGCCACTTTGCACATCACCTTCCGGTGGCAGCGACAGGGCGAAGTCCGGCTCCTTAAGCGTCTCGAACACATCCAGGCACACATGGCCGTGGCCCAGTTGATGACTGGCCAACGCAGCGGCCAGCAGCACCAGCGGATCATCGCCGGGAGCGAGCTCATGAAGAAAAGCGACGAAGGCCTTGTCCAGCGCTCGCAGCCAGCCGCGCTCAACCCAGCGCGTCAGCAACAACAGCAAGTCATCGGCGCGACTCAACGGCGCCAGATCCGCCAGGCTTTCGGCTGTCAACGAAGTGGGCAGCAAATCAGCGAAGGTGCGACTCATAGCAAAACTCCCTGTTCCCAGGCGGGTTCGGCCTTGGGTTCTGGCTTGCCCTGGAACAGTCGGTCCAGACGCTCGATCAACGCTCTTGGAGGACGGGCGAAATACACGCCCTGGCTGGACGCGCGCGTACCGCGCAGGAACAGGTACAGCGCACCACCGACATGCCGATCGTAATCGTAATCGGCAAGTCGCGCCTTGAGCTGGCGATGCAGGGCCAACAGGTACAGCACGTATTGCAGGTCGTAACGGTTGTCGAGAATCGACTGCTCCATGGCCTGCTCGGTATAGGCCGCGTCATCGACGCCCAGCCAGTTGGATTTGTAGTCGGCGACGTAGTAGCGGCCGTCGTGCTCGAATGTCAGGTCGATGAAGCCCTTGAACATGCCATTGAGCAACACCGGCTCGGCAGCCACCCTGGCCACGCCGTTGTGGGTGTATTGGCGCACCAGTTGATCGAGCTTGAGCACATCGACCTTATGACTGGCGAACCAGAACTCCATCTCGACGCGATATTGGGTGAGCTGCTCGAATACCACGGGGGCCTGCCCGCCGCCGATATGCAGCGGGGACGTAAGCAGATGCTGCAGCCAGTCGCTCAGGGCAGTTATCCAGCCCTCCCAGCCACGTCGATTGCAACGACGGGCAATGGCGTCTTCCACCGCTTGCGGCGTGGCGGCAAAACCTTCGTCACCGGCCCATTCGAGCAAACCATGGAGAAAGGTGCCGGGGTTCGGGCCACGAGGGAATCGATGGATATCAGCGCCACCGGCCACCACGTCTCGTGGTGCTTGCGGATCGAGGCGTTCGTCGTCGAAGAGCTTTTGCGCCTGCGGGCTCTCCGGCGCTTCATCAGTGCCCACGCTCATGCTGTCGCCAATGCGCAGGGCACTGTAGGAAGCAATCCACCAGTTTTCGCTGGCCTTGCGTTTGGGTATCAGCGGAGCAAGCAACGTCGCATCGTTGTGCGGCGGATGGTAGTGCTCGGCGGTCGCTTCAGGCATTTCACCGTAGTTCAGCGCTGCACAATCCTGCTGCAGGTCTTCCAGCCAACGCTTCAAACCTGCCGACTCGGCCAATGGTGCTCCGCCGCCCAGCAGATAACCCAATGCTGACAGGTGCAGCACCGAGCTGTTGTTATTGCCACGTTTGAGATCAGTCACTCCGAGCCAGCAGGCGTGTTGTGCCCGGGTCATGGCCACGTAAAGCAAGCGCAGATCCTCGGCAAGACGCTCATCATCCGCCTGAACAATCAACTCGGCTGTAGGCCTCAAGGTCACTTGAGCCTTGCCCGTGGCGTCGTGGTAATGCAGCGGCAGACGACTGCCATCCACCGGCTTCGCCGAGCAAATGAACGGCAGGAACACCAAGGGATACTCAAGCCCCTTGGACTTGTGAATGGTCACGACTTTGACCAGTTGCTCGTCGCTCTCCAGACGCAGGATCTGCTCTTCGCCGGCCTGACCGGACAACGCCAGATGCTCGGACAAATGACGGATCAGCGCTTGCTCACCATCGAGTTCGGCGGCCGCCTGTTGCAGCAACTCGGACAGGTGCAGCAAATTGGTCAACACCCGCTCGCCGTCACTGCGCGCGATCAATGTCTGAGGCAGCTGGAAGTCATGCAGCAATCGCCGCAGCATTGGCAACACGCCCTGCTTGCGCCAGAGCTCGCGATAATGGCGGAACTGCATGACCCGCGCTTCCCAGGCCAGTTCGTCCTGATTGAGCCGTTCCAGTTCGGCCAGTGACAGGTTCAGCGTGATGCAGGCCAACGCGGCTCGCAGCGGGCGCTCGACATCCGGCTCGGCGCAGGCCTTGAGCCAGGTCAGCAGGTCGTGGGCCTCCTGGGCGGCAAACACCGAGTCCTTGTCCGATAGATAGACGCTGCGAACGCCACGTGCGGAGAGTTCGCCGCGCACAGCCTGGGCCTCTTTACCGTCGCGGACCAGGATCGCGATATCCGCTGGCAGCAGCCCTCTGAAGTCCTTGCCGTCCTGTATGAAACCCGCGCGACCTTGTTGCCCGCCGTTGAGCAAAGCGGTGATTTCACTGGCGCAGGCGGCGGCGAGTTGTTGTCGGTACACCGCGCCGGACAGCGGCTGATCGGCGGACAGGTGCCAGATGTTCAGGGCGGGCACGACCTGGCCATCAATGTGCAGAACTTCTTTGCGCCCTTGGGATTCGACGGGCAGGAACGGTACCGGGTTCTCCCCGTTCTTTTCACGAAACAGGAACGCGCCTCGCCCGGACTCGCGAGACTCTGCACGCTCGAACACATGGTTGACCGCACTGACCATGCCATGGCTGGAACGGAAATTCGTACCCAGGGTATGCAGTCGGCCAGCGGTGGCCTGGCGGGCGCGCAAGTAGGTGTAGATGTCGGCACCGCGGAACGCGTAGATCGCTTGCTTGGGGTCGCCGATCAGAAACAGACCGCATTCGGGATTGTTGTCTTCGATGCGATAGATGCTCTCGAAGATCCGGTACTGCACCGGGTCGGTGTCCTGGAACTCGTCGATCAACGCCACCGGAAACTGCTCGCGAATCAGGGTCGCCAGCCGCTCACCGCCATCGGACTGCAACGCGGCATCGAGGCGCAGCAGCATGTCATCGAAGCCCATCTCCGCACGACGACGCTTTTCTTCCTCGAACCGTGTACCGACCCACTGGGCGGCGTGTTGCAGCACGGCGGCATCAGGAGTCGGCAATCCATCGAGACTGGCCTTGAGGCCGGGCATGGCGTCCAGCCCGGGATGACTGGGTACTTCGCCCTTCCAGGCTTCAGCCATACCATCGGGCGTCAGGCGCGTGAATCCGGTGCCGATATCCAGTTGCTCAAGGGATTCGTCTTCAGCCCAGGCCCTGATCTTTTCGAACCAGGGTTCGAAATAGCGCGCCTGCATCTTGCGACCGTCGACGCTCTTGCTCGCAACACCCTGGTGACAGATGGCAAGCAATTCGTCCGCCCACAGGCGCCAGGGCATCTTGAGTTCGAGCAAGGCTGCCCGTCGCTCTTGCAGACACTCAGTGATCAGCTCGGCAGGCTCTTTACCTTCAACGCTGTCTCGCTCACTGGCGAACAAACCACGTACTCGCGGCAGTAAAGCCGCTGGACCGCCCCAATTTCCGCGCACCCAGTTCAGCGCATCGCCTTGCATCGGGTAGCAAAACAGGCGCCAGTAATCGCGCAGGACTTCGCCCAGCAAAGCGCTGTGATCGGTTTCCAGGGTCTGTGTAAACAGACTGCCACTGTCGAACGCGTGCTCGCGCAACATGCGCTGACACCAACTGTGGATAGTTGAAACTGCTGCCTCGTCCATCCACTGCGCGGCGATGTCCAAGCGGTTCGCGCACCCGGACCATTGCTCGGGTAGATATTCGTTACGAAGTTCCGCGATAAGGCTATCGGGCGCCGGTGTTTCATCACGGAAAAACCGTGCAGCTTCAGCAAGACGTGTGCGGATACGTTCGCGCAATTCTTTGGTCGCGGCATCGGTGAATGTTACAACGAGGATTTGCGGCGGCAACAGTTCACGCCCGAAGCCGCGCGACTCTGCGCCGTGGCCAAGGACCAGGCGCAGATAAAGCGCAGAAATGGTGAAGGTCTTGCCGGTCCCGGCGCTCGCTTCGATCAGTTGGCTACCGCGCAGAGGAAATGCCAAAGCCAGAGGTTTTGTGGTCATGCGCGCGCCTCCTCGCTGTTCAATGAACGCCAAGGCGCTTCAAGCAACGGCCGGTACAACGCGTTGCACCAATCCGGAAACGTTTCGTCTGCGGTAAGCGAGTCGAAGTCGGCAAACTGTCGGGCGAGTGCCGGGCTTTCGCGACGCTCGCCGTCGGTGGTCAAGCCATCGCCTTCATAGGCCTTGCGGGCTGCGGCCTGGGCTTTGACCGGATCAGTTTGACCAAGCCATGCGAAGCCGGTCTTCACCGCAATCGGCAGTGGTTGACGCATGCCTGTTTGCCAAGCCATTAACAGGTCGCCCAGAATCCGCAAGGCTGCATCCTCCTGCATCGGACCGAGCAGCAGACTGTCGTCGCTGGCCACCAACGCGGTGGTCATCGCCATACCACTGGCGCAGGCAACCAGATGATTGACCCATGGCCGTGTCAGCCGATGCCATTTACGCGACTTGATTGAGCCGATGCTGTTGGGGATTGTAGTGACTGATAGCAAACCACCGTCCGCACGTTGATGCAGGCCGCTGAGCCAACCTTCCAGGCGCAGACCCAGCAACTCCAGACTCACTGGCAGAGCGTTGGTGAGAGGCGTTGGCCATAACGCCAAAAGCTGTTGGTAACGCTGCAACAGATCCGGCAACGGTTCGATCAACTCTCGCTGAAGGCATTCGCCGAATCCGGCCATGGGCAGAAGTCCACTGTTTTGCAGACGTTTTGCCTGTGCTTCCAGTACCTGATCGGTGCTATCCAGATGTCCCAGCGCCGCTTCGAGCAAGCTGTCGCTGAGGCTGTAACGTTGCAACGCATCGAGTACAAATGGCTCCTCATCAGCCAGCGGCACTTCCGCTGCTTCGAAGTACACCTTCAGTCGTTGACTGAAGAAATGTCGCACAGGATTACGCAGGAAGTCCTGCAGTTGGCCGAGACTCAGCGGCTCCTCCTGAACGTAGGGATCAAGGACTTCGATATCAGTCGACGGCTCACTGGTTTGATGCAGCACCTGCCATTCATTCGCGTAGCTGAACAAATCATCGCCCTCATGGAAGTAGCGGGCGCTGAACGGTTGCAGTGGATGTTCCTGAGTGATGGCCTCAAGCAGATCTTCGTCGACATCATGCAGTCGCCAACCGCTGGCCAGATGATCTCGCAACTGGCCAATCAGTACTGATGCAGGGCGTTCACTGTTATCGCGAATGCTGCGACCGACCCAGCTGATATAGAGTTGGTCATGTGCCGACAACAGGGCTTCCAACAGCAGATAACGGTCATCTTCACGTCGGGAGCGATCGCCAGGGCGGTAGTCACTGCCCATGAGGTCGAAGTCCAGTGGCGGTTGGGCACGCGGGTAGTCCCCGTCATTCATGCCCAGCAGGCAGACCAGTTTGAACGGGATCGCTCGCATGGGCATCAAGGTGCAGAAGTTAACCGCACCGGCCAGAAAACGCTGGGACAAGCGACCCTGATCAAGGCCGGCGAGCCAGGCTTCACGGACCACGGTTAATGGCAGTTCATCATGCAAGCCAACTGACTCGCAGGTCTCAAGCCAGGTTTCACGCAGCTCTTCGAGTTGGGCCAACACGTAGTCGTCATGCTCGTTACTGGCCAGAAAAAACAACTGAACCAGTGCGTGCAATCGAAAGCCCCATTGTTTGGGAGCTGCGGGTTGAGAGAGCTCCTGGTGGGCAATCTCCAATGCGTCCAGCAGCGCGACCAAAGGCCCAATGAGCGCGGCATCCAGACCACCGATCTCGTCGTAGGGTTCGATACCCTCGCAAGCACTGGCACTGCCCACGGCATAACCGAGCAGCATCCGTCGCAGACCGAAACGCCAACTGTTTTGTTCCAGCTCCTGCGGTAGACCGAGACCCGCGCGCTGCTCGGCATTCATGCCCCAGCGGATGCCTGCGCCTTCGATCCAACGGTGCAGGGTCGGCAGATCACGTTCCTCTACACCGAAGCGAGCGCGTAGTGCAGGAACATCCAGCAGATCGAGTATCTCGCTCACGGGGAAACGGCTGTCGGGCAGTTTGAGCAGATGTTCGATAGCAATCAGTAACGGGTCCCGACCACGTTGGCCTTGATCTGCGAGCGTGAAGGGAATGAAACGCGGGTCGTGGCGTTCAAGCTGAGCAAATACCGCTCGAATATGCGGTGCGTAGCTGTCGATGTCCGGCACCATCACGATCACATCGCGAGGCCTTAAGTCCGGATCAGCACTGAAGCGTGCAAGCAACTGGTCGTGGAGGATCTCCACTTCGCGCTGGGCGCTATGGGCAATGTGAAAACGGATCGACTCGTCGTTCGCCGGATCGATGGCCGGCCAGCGCTCGCGAGTCTCGTTCAAGGGACGCAACTCAAGAATGTCGTCCTGCAATTGATTGAGCATGTTCTGTGGCTGGCTATCGCTGAACAGGTCGATATGGCCATCGCGGAATGCCGAGCGGTAGCTGTTGGGATCGTCGTAGCTGTCGAGCAGATTGATGTAGTCCCGCCCCTGCTTGCCCCACGCGGCCAGTAGTGGATGGGCATGCTGGTGAAGGGTTTGCGGGTCGAGCACAACCGGCATTCCGCTCTTGCGAGCCTGACGCTTGTACTGATGCCGCAACAGATCTTTATCGGCGACGATGTCTGCCCAATGGTGACGACACGGGTTGTGCACGCAAAGCAGAACCTGGCTGAACCGGGCCAGCCCCGCCAGTGCTTCCAGGGCTTGAGCAGGCAGTGAAGAAATCCCGAAAACGATTACCCGTGAAGGCAATCCGCTAGGGGCCACGTCGAGACTGTTGATGCGCTCGATAAACCGTTGATGGACGCCGGCTCTGCTTTGCGCCATGCCTTGTTCACCCACATCCAGCAACAGCGCACGCCACAACTCTGCCTGCCAGCAGTTAGCCGGGGTCAGAGGTTTGGTTTCACCTCTGCCATTTCGTAGTTGATGACGACCTTCTGCCCAGTCTTCGAGCCAATCGGCCCTGTACACCTGATATTGGTCGAACAGGTCCGCCAGTCGCTCCGCCAATTGATAGCGTTTACGTAAGTCTGTGTCATTCGTAAGGAAGCGCTGCAGGGGTTCGAAGTGCGGTTGGTTGATCAACTGCGGAAGCAGACGCATCAGACGCCAGGTCAAGGGAGCTTTATCGAGCAGGGATTTGACCGGGATTTCGTCACGTCCAAGCACCATGCGATAGAGCTGCCACATGAAGCTACCCGGTAACTGCACGTCGATGGCTGCTGCGATTCCGCAGCCGCCCATGTCATCGTCTTCAGGGTCTTCTGCCAGTGCCAGCTTCAGCCATTGGGCGATGCCGTTGCTCTGAACCAAGGCAATTTCATTTTCCAAGGGAGCCAGCGGGTAACGCCGCATCCAGCTGACCACCAGGCTGCGCAACTCGTCCAGGCGGTTGCCGTGAACCACCATAAAACCAGCACTGAGGGACGTCGCGTCCGGCATAAAGGCTTCCTTGGGAAAATACAAAAGCTAGGGCCGAACCTTAGCATTGTCGGGAGACTGTGACAGCCGGGAGCCGTCCGGGATTGCTGTACGAACTTTCCTGCGGACAAAACAAAACCCCTACCTGCATACGCAGATAGGGGTTTCGGAATTTAATCTTGACGATGACCTACTCTCACATGGGGAAACCCCACACTACCATCGGCGATGCA
>NZ_SOPU01000028.1:0-357 GCF_004402115.1 Pseudomonas sp. F01002
TGGTGCTTGGCGCCGATGTCAGCGTGTAGGTGTAGGTGCCGTCGGGATTGAGCAGGATTTGGCCGTAGGTGCCAGTGGCGCTGCCGACCAAGGTGTAGGTGATCGCACCGACCGCGCCGCTGACCGAACCGACCAGCGTGCCGCTGGCGGTTTCGCCCGTGTTGCCCGGCAGGCTCCCGGTAACGGTGCCGGGCGCCAGATCCTGGCCGTCCTGGTTCAGGTCGAGGGCTTTTTCGTAGACGGTCACGTCGCTGTCACTGACCGCTCGGATGCAGCTGTTGATCACGTCGATGGTGATGGTGGTGGTGCTTTGGTCACCGTCGGCATCGCGCACGGTGTAGGTGAACACGTCGGTCG
>NZ_SOPU01000028.1:429-77053 GCF_004402115.1 Pseudomonas sp. F01002
ACCGGTGACATCGTTCCACAGCACGTTGCCGCTGACGATGCCGCCTTCGGCGACCGACGTCGTGTCGGCATGAGCGGTCGGCAGGTCATCGACGATGTTGACGTTGATTTGACCGATCGCCGTACTGCCGTCCGTATCGGTGGCGACGACGTCGAAATTCTCGGTGATGCTGTTGGCGCCGTCACCGGCCGGATGGGTTTCATTGTCGATGAGGGTGTAGCTGTAACTCACAACCCCCGTGGCCGGGTTGTAGCCGGTGACGGTCAGGGTGTTGCCCAACGGGGTGGTGATCGATTGCGGGAAGCCTGCGGCAACACCACCGCTGATCACGTTGATCCCTCCGATGCTCAGGCTGGTCAGCCCGTCAGGAGCAGACACGCTGAACGTGCCGGTCTTGGTCAGTGCCCCAGGGTTGGGGGCCGAACCGTCGGCCAGGTTGGCCTCATTGAGGGTCAGTTCGCCCCCTGCCACCGACAGGCCGGTGAGGGTCACCGGATTGTTCGGCACATCAGGAACAACCGGTGTTACAGGAACAACGCCTGACCCTCCTGATCCTTCTGAGCCACCTGAACCACCTGAACCACCTGAACCACCTGAACCGCCTGCACCATTGTCGCCGTTGTCACCGTTCTCCGGGTTTCCGGCCAGCCGCTCCAGGGGAAACTCGGGAATGCCGTTGAAACCTGCGGTAGGAAAACCAATGGTCGGATCGACCCGCCCGCCCACCTCTTCGAGCATGACGAACGTGTGGCCGCCACCCAGTGCACCAGGTGCACCGGTCGAACCCGGTCCGGCCGCCGTGGCTTCAGCGGTCTGGGTCGGGTCGTCGCCGGCAACGATCGCTTTTTGCAGTTGCTCGACATCGGTCAGTTGCGCCTGAGTCGGCGTCACCGCTTCAGCGGTGTCTACATGGGGTGCCTGATGCGCAAGTAACTGGGGTGTCATCTCCATACTGCTGCCACGCCCAAGTGTCAGTTCCTGGCCATTCTGCAGATGAACCGCCACCGCGCCTTCGGCCCCGGTGACCAGTTGATCGCCGGCGAATAACCGGTCCCCCTCGACCAGCGCGCGTCGGGTGCCATCGCTCGCAACCGCGAACACCTGACCAATGACCTTACTGACAATACCGATGAGCGTAGCCATATGCACTTCCTCCGCTGCCAACCGCTGTCGGCATCCTGTTTTTGCGAAGAACGTGCTCATGGCTCCAACGGGTTGCCTGGCGCAATCGCCTGCTGGCAGCGGTTACCTGAAGTAAGCCGCTGCCCTGGCGCCGTTCTCGCCAAGCGTGCCGCTCGCGGGCGACGTGTCTGCTGCGGGATAAAAACCCTCTGCAATCAATGGCATCGGGATCCACTTGCGCAACAAGTCACCCTTTGAGCGATGCGTAACGGTTTTGATCCACTAAGGTGACAATAAACCGTCACCTCAAAACCGTCCGCTTCCCTCCCCTCCAGCACTTCCCCGCCCTATGTCGATATGTGATTTGGAACTTTCCTCAAGCCCCGCTGAGCGCCCTAACGCTCATAAATCAAGGGCTTTCGGAGTGAACAATGTGCTGGATTTTGCGGAGCGCATAAGTTTTTTTTGGCATAAGCCTTATGAAAAATTCTTCTATGGTTCTCTCCAGAATGTTCTTAGCTCTGTTGTTACAAGCATGAAACGGTTTTCACTATAAATATCGTCAAATATTTGGCGACTAATAAGCACCATTAGGAATCAGGGAGAGGCACCCATGCGCGTATTAACCCCCCTCTGCAGCGCAATTCTTCTGGCCATGGCCTGCACTTCTCAGGCTCAAGCCATGTCATTGACGGAGGCAATCCAGAGCACCATCGCGACCCACCCGGAGTTGGCGTCGCGTGTAGACAGCCGCCTCTCGGCCGATAAGCAAGTGAAAGTCGCCAAGGGAGGATTTTATCCATCGGTTGATCTGAATGCCGCCTACGGGCGCGGGTACAGCGATAACACCAGCACCCGGGCATTAGGCAATCACCACACCGAAATCCTGACCTACACCCAATCGGAATTGCGCCTGCGGCAGATGCTCTTCGATGGCTTCAATACCGCCAACGAAGTCCAGCGCACCAAAGGCGTGGTCAATTCCCGGGCCTATTACGCTCAGGGCACCGCTCAGGATCTGGCCCTGCGCACCATCGAGGTCTACCTAGAAGTGCTCAAGCGCCGCGAACTGGTGACCTTGGCCACGAACAATCTGCAAGCTCACATGCGGGTCAACGATCAGATCGGTCTGCGTACCCAGCGTGGTATCGGCAGCAACGCCGACTCCGACCAGTCCGTCGCTCGCCGGGCACTGGCGCAAAACAACCTCGATACCGCTGAAGTCGATCTGGCGGATGCCGAGTCGAACTTCTACGCCGTCGTGGGGCGTCTGCCCGATGAACTCGAAGCCCCGCCCTCGACTCGCGGCGAACTTCCCGCCACCCTGCAGGAAGCCCAGCAAAGCATGGTGGAAAACAACCCGTACCTGAAATCCGCTCAGGCCGATGTGCAATCGGCCGAGAGCCAGTACGAAGTTGCCAAATCGCCGTTCTACCCTCGCTTCGACGCCGAAGCCGCCGTGGGTGCGAACAACAACGTGCAGGGCGATGAAGGCCACGACAACGAATGGCGAGTCGGCGTGGTGATGAACTACAACCTGTTCCGCGGTGGCAGTGACAAGGCTCGCCTGGCCTCCGATGCGCACCAGATCAACCAGGCAATGGACATCCGCAACAATGCCCTGCGCCAACTCAACGAGAACATTCACCTGGCCTGGAACGCCATGGTCAACGCCAAGAAACAAACCCCGACCGCCCGCGAGTACGCGGACACCAGCCGACGCGTGCGCGTGGCGTATCAGGACCAGTTCGGCCTCGGCCAACGCACCCTGCTCGACCTGCTGGACAGTGAAAACGAGCTCTACAACGCCAACCGCCGCTACACCGAAGTGCGCTACACCGAGGAGTTCTCGATGTACCGCGTGTTGGCGAACATGGGTCAGTTGCTGAGCAAACAACGGGTGGTGTTGCCCGCCGATGCGATCGCCTCCACGGAAGTAAAAAACGAAGCCCGTTTGCCTGAACTGAGGTAACCCGGTAGGAGCTGCCGAAGGCTGCGATCTTTTGATCTTGATGTTTAAAAGCAAAGTCAAAAGATCGCAGCCTTCGGCAGCTCCTACAAGGATATGTGTCGATACCTATGCCAACTGGAGCGATCAATGTGACCAGCATGGAACCCGGTAACATCAGTGTCGATCCGCGCCTGAGCTTCGATGACCCGCTTCTGGACGGTCTGTTGATCCTCTGCAGACTTCACGGCGCGACGGTCAGCCGCGCCAGCCTGAGTGCCGGGCTCCCCCTGAACAAGCAACGCTTGAGCCTGGACCTGCTGCCTCGCGCAGCGGCCCGGGCCAGTTTGCAGGCGCGATTGCTGCGCCGTGAACTGGCGGATATTTGCGCCCTCAACCTGCCTGTGATGCTGATCCTCAACAACGGTCGTACTGCCGTTCTACGACGCTTCGGCGATGACGGGCAGTTGCTGATTTTGCCGAGCGAATCCGACGGCGGTGAACAATGGGTCAGCACGGACGAACTGGCCGAGAATTACAGCGGCCAGGCCTTGTTCGCGCGGCCACGGCATGAACTCGAAGACTTGCGCTCACCGCTGGTGCCGCGGGTTGAGGCGTGGTTTCGCGACACTTTGAAGCTGTCGAAGTGGCTGTACAGCGATGCGATTCTGGCGAGTTTCTTGATCAACCTGCTGGGGATGATGGTGCCGCTGTTCGTGATGCAGACCTACGATCGGGTGGTGCCGAACCAGGCCACGTCGACGCTGTGGGTGCTGTCCATCGGCTTGCTGATCGGCACCGGGTTCGAACTGGTATTGCGGGTGGTCCGCGCGCACCTGCTGGACACCGCCGGGAAAAAAACCGACGTGATCCTTTCGGCCACGTTGTTCGAACGCATCACCGGCATGGCGATGAAAGCGCGCCCGGCAACCATCGGTGGTTTTGCCCAAAGCATTCACGACTTCCAGGGCTTGCGGGAATTCCTCACCGCCGTGACGCTGACGAGCCTGATCGACCTGCCCTTTGCCGTGCTGATGCTGGTGGTGATCGGCCTGCTCGGTGGCTGGCTGGTGGTGATTCCGTTACTGGCGTTTCCGATCACGATCATCTTCGCAATGGTGATTCAGGTGCGCCTGCGCGACACCGTACAGAAAAGCCTGACCCTGGGCGCCGAACGCCAGGCGCTGCTGATCGAAACCCTCGGCGGCCTGGAAACCCTCAAGGCCTGCAGCGCCGAAAGCGAACGTCAGCACAAATGGGAAAGCACCCACGGCGCCCTCACCCGCCTCGACAGCCATGCGCGCAACCTCTCGGCACTGGCCACCAACGGCACGCTGTTCATCCAGCAATTCTCCGGCATGGCGACCATCGTCGCCGGGGTCTACAGCATCATCGCCGGCAACCTCAGCGTGGGCGCGCTGGTGGCGACCTACATGCTCGGCAGCCGGGTGCTCGCGCCGCTGGGGCAGATTGCCGGTTTGATCACCCGCTACCAGCAAGCGCAACTGACCATGAAAAGCACCGATGCGCTGATGTCTTTGCCGCAGGAACGCGACGCCAAACAACGGCCGCTGGAACGCACGCAACTGCAAGGCGCGATAGACGTCAGTAGCGTGACGTTCCACTACAACGGCCAGAACGCTCCGGCCCTGGCCAACATCAGCTTCAGCGTGAAACCCGGCGAGCGGATCGGCATCATCGGCCGCAGCGGCTCGGGCAAAAGTACGTTGGCGCGGCTGGTGATGGGTTTCTACGCACCGGAAGAAGGCCAACTGCTGCTCGATGGCCTCGACCTGCGGCAACTGGACGTCGCCGACCTGCGCCAGCAAATCGGTTACGTCGCCCATGACCTGCCACTGTTGGCCGGCAGCCTGCGCGACAACCTGACCCTCGGCGCACGCTACATCAGCGATTCACGGATGCTCGAAGTCGCCGAACTGACCGGCGTCACCGAGCTGGCCCGTCAACATCCGCAAGGTTTCGACCGCCCAGTGGGTGAACGCGGACAACTGCTGTCCGGCGGGCAACGTCAAGCGGTGTTGCTGGCCCGCGCCTTGTTGCTGGATCCGCCGATCATGTTGCTCGACGAACCCACCAGCGCCATGGACAACAGCAGCGAAGACGTTCTGCGGCAAAAACTCCACCGCTGGGTCCAGGGCAAAACCCTGCTGCTGGTGACCCACCGCACCTCGATGCTCAGCCTGGTGGATCGCCTGGTGGTGCTGGACAACGGGCGGATCGTCGCCGACGGTCCGAAAGAAGTGGTCATCGATGCACTGCGCAAGGGCCGTGTCGGCTCTGCGGCTGTCTAGGAGCTAGCCATGGCCCGTTCATCATCCGACGCGTCGCGCTCTAATTCGAAGCCACGCGGATACTTTGGCAGTTTCAGCAAAAGCGCCGAAAGCGAATTCATGCCGGAAACCGCCGGCGCCTCGTTACAGGATTCCCCACGCTGGTCGCGGATCACCGTATGGCTGGCGGCTGCGCTGATTATCACCGCGGTGGTCTGGGCCAAGTTTGCGGTGCTGCAGGAAGTGACCATGGGCGAAGGCAAGGCGATTCCGTCGAGCAAGGTTCAAGTGATCCAGAACCTGGAGGGCGGCATCGTCACTGAGATCTTCGTTCGCGAAGGGCAAATGGTGAACAAGGGCGACACCTTGCTGCGCCTCGATGACACTCGATTCCTGTCGAACAAGGGCGAAAGCGAAGCGGATCGTTATGCGTTGATCGCGCAGGTCGAACGGCTGTCGGCAGAAGCGGAAGGCAGGCCATTCAAGCTGTCCCCGGAAGTGATCGCCAAGGCGCCGCAAGTGGCTGAGGACGAACGCTCGCTGTACGAGCAACGGCAACGTCGACTGGCCAGCGAACAGCGCACCCTGAGTGAACAACTTCGGCAAAAAACCCAGGAACTGGCGGAGTTCCGCTCCAAACAGGGCCAATTCAGTTCAAGCCTGGCATTACTGCAACAAGAGATGAACATGTCCGCCCCGCTGGTAGGCACCGGGGCGGTTTCGCCGGTGGAAATCTTGCGACTCAAACGCAGCGCGGTGGAGATTCGCGGTTCATTGAACGCCACGACCCTGGCGATTCCTCGTGCGGAATCGGCGATCAATGAGATCAGAAGCAAGATTGATGAGTCCGAACAATCCTTCCGCTCCGACGCGGCGAAAGAGCTGAATGAAAAACGCACCGACCTGTCGAAAATCACGGCATCGAGCATTGCTATCGATGACCGCGTAACCCGCACCACGGTGGTGTCGCCGGTTCACGGGATTATCAAAGTACTGAAGGTCAACACCATCGGCGGCGTGGTCCAGCCGGGCAGCGACATGGTGGAAATTGTGCCGCTGGAAGACAACTTGCTGATCGAAGCCAAAGTCCGGCCGCAGGACGTGGCGTTTCTGCACCCGGGGCAGAAAGCGATGGTCAAGTTCAGTGCTTATGACTACACGATTTATGGAGGGTTGAGTGCGAAGCTGGAGTTGATTGGGGCGGACACGATTACGGATGACAAGGGCAACAGCTTCTACCTGATTCAGGTGAGGACGGATAAGAATCACTTGGGCGGGGATGTGAAACCGTTGCTGATCATTCCGGGGATGGTGGCGACGGTGGATATCATCACCGGGGAGAAAAGTGTGCTGGATTACTTGCTCAAACCGGTGCTTAAAGCCCGGACCGAGGCGATGCGCGAACGTTAGTCTCTGGCTGGGATTTTCTGTGATTGTTCTACCGTCTTCGCGAGCAAGCCCGCTCCCACATTCGACCGAGTTCCTCAGGAGAAATGCGATCAAATGTGGGAGCGGGCTTGCTCGCGAAGAGGCCCTGAATCACAACGACTATTTCGGCCCATGATTACGCTGAAAAACCGCCTCCCCCATCGCCGCAATTTGCCCCTCGATCAAGGCTTCGAACGGCCGTAGCAACGGTTCGAAAGTGGTCGGCGCTTCGAGGGTCTGCAACGCCTGAACAATCGCCTCCACCGTCGACAACGCGCCCGGCCCCGGAGCCTTGCGCAATCGATATCTCGACACCCCGCCCTGCGCCAACGTCACCCTCGGCAACGCTGCCAGCAGCGGGTTGAGGTGCAGCATCTTGCGCGCCTTGCGCCAGGTGCCGTCCGGGACGACCAGCAATAATGGTTGATCAGTTGCCGTGTAAGCCTGCAACGGCTGCGCATCATCGGCAGGAAACAGCAGCCGCGCCTGATAACCCGGCTGATTCAACAATGCCGGCAAATCTTCGAACACCTCGCCCACAATCAACTCGGCATTCTGCAACCCCAACGCCGCCAAACGTGCGGTGTTCAGCGCATGGTTCACTTCGCTGGGATGTTGCAGCAGCAACACCCGGGTGCGGCTGTCGAGGTTCGGAATCAGTGGGCACAGACAATGGGTTTGTGGGCGCAGGCAGCGCGGACATTGGATTCTGGACATTTTTTCAAGCCTGATTCAGTTGTGCTTTAAGCAAATCGCGAAAGGTCTGGATCAGCGGCTCGCGGCTGCGGCCACGACGCACGATCATCGAGAACGGCGCCTGATAGCCGAAGGTCGCCGGCAGCAGCACCCGCAAATCGCCCTTGTCAGCCCAAGCCTGGGCGTAGTGCTCCGGCAGGTAACCGATGTAGGCACCGGACAGCACCAGAATCAGCTGCGCCTCCATACTTTCCACCGTCGCCGCGCTGTGTTTGAAACCGTGGCGTGCCAGTTCCGCCTGGCTCCAGTAGCCGCGGCCAACCATGCGCTGCTGAGTGATGACTTGCTCGGGAATGCGCCGCTCGGTGAACAGTGGATGACGACTGCTGCAATACAACCAGTGTTGTTCGCGGTACAGCGGCATGTAGACCAAACCGCTCATGCGCGTGGAGAACGCGCCGATGGCCAGGTCGAGACGGTTATCCTGCACGCCGAGTTGCAGTTCGTAAGGGCTCATCACCGAGAGGTGCAAATGCACGGCCGGGTGTTCCTGGCTGTAAGCGCCAATGGCTTCGGCGAAGGGCAAGGCCTTGTCGCTGACAGTGGAGTCGATGACACCGAGGTTCAAGGTGCCGCGCAGTTCGCCCTTGAGCGCCGCGGCGTATTGCTCGAAGCCTTCGAGTTCGCCGAGCAGACGCAAGGTTTCCTGATGGAACAGTTCGCCTTTGCTGGTCAGGCTGAAACCACCACGACCGCGATGGCAGAGCACCAGACCGAGGGCGGCTTCGAGCTGGCTCATGTAAGTGCTGATGGCCGAGGTCGAGAGGTTGAGTTCCTGCTGGGCGTTGGCAAACCCCTGATGGCGAACCACGCTGACGAAGATGCGCAACAGTTTCAGGTCGGGTAATGCGTTGGCCATGGGGTTCTCCAGCAAAAACACACGTAGACGATGAGACCTGTAGCAGCTGTCGAGCAGCGCGAGGCAGCGCGAGGCAGCGTTCGGCTGCAAAGCAGTCGTGAAATCAGGCGACGCGGTGTTTCAGGAAAACCTCGCGCTTAGGTTTTACGACTGCTGCGCAGCCGAACGCAGCCTCGCAGGCTCGGCAGCTGCTACATAAGACATTGCGAGTCTATCGCCGTCATTGGCATTAGTTTAGAAAAATCTGAACTAAGTATTTGCCCGTAGCGATTCTTCCCGGCCACTACATTTCGCAGAATCGGCCCACAGCGGTGCCCGTCTCTTCCGTGAACGGTGCAACCGACATAAATAAAACAACGACGATGAGGCCCTACCCGTGGACAAGATTCTTCACCAACCACTGGGCGGCAATGAAATGCCGCGCTTCGGCGGCATCGCCACCATGATGCGACTGCCCCATGTGCCAACCGCTGCCGGTCTGGATGCTGCCTTCGTTGGCGTCCCTCTGGACATCGGTACTTCCCTGCGCCCAGGCACCCGTTTCGGACCTCGCGAAATCCGCGCTGAATCGGTAATGATCCGCCCGTACAACATGGCCACCGGCGCTGCACCGTTCGACTCGCTGTCGGTTGCCGACATCGGTGACGTGGCGATCAACACGTTCAACCTGCTGGACGCGGTACGGATCATCGAAGAGTCCTACCACAAAATCCTCGAACACAATGTGATCCCCCTGACCCTCGGCGGCGACCACACCATCACCCTGCCAATCCTGCGTGCGATCCATAAGAAGCACGGCAAGGTCGGCTTGGTGCACATCGACGCTCACGCCGATGTGAACGACCACATGTTCGGCGAGAAAATCGCCCACGGCACCACCTTCCGTCGCGCTGTCGAAGAAGGCCTTCTGGATCCGGACCGCGTGGTGCAAATCGGCCTGCGCGCTCAGGGCTACACCGCTGACGACTTCAACTGGAGCCGCAACCAGGGTTTCCGTGTGGTTCAGGCCGAAGAGTGCTGGCACAAATCCCTGGCACCGCTGATGGCCGAAGTTCGCGAGAAAGTTGGCGGCGGTCCGGTGTACCTGAGTTTCGACATCGACGGTATCGATCCAGCGTGGGCGCCAGGTACCGGCACCCCGGAAATCGGTGGTCTGACGACCATTCAGGCGATTGAAATCGTTCGCGGCTGCCAAGGCCTCGACCTGGTCGGTTGCGATCTGGTAGAAGTCTCGCCCGCTTACGACACCACCGGCAACACCTCGCTGCTGGCCGCCAACCTGCTGTACGAAATGCTCTGCGTACTGCCTGGCGTAGTCCACCGCTGAGGATTGGTCGTGAACGAACGTGATCAGGTACTCCAGGCCGCTGCCGATCTGGTAGCCGCCTTCGCCCGTAATGATCGCGAAGCCTATTTCGGTGCGTTCAGCACCGACGCCAGCTTCGTGTTCTACACCCTCGAACAGCCCCTGCTGTCGCGCGATGCCTATCAGGCGTTGTGGGACACCTGGCGCTCGGAGGATGGCTTCGAGGTGCTTTCGTGCACCTCGAGCAACGCTTTCGTCAGCCTGCAGGGCGACGTGGCGATTTTCATCCATGACGTGGCCACCGAGCTGCGCATGCAAGGGGAGCAACACTTCAGCCAGGAGCGCGAGACGATTGTTTTCAAGAAACAAGCGTCTGGCCAAGAACAACAAGGCCTATGGCTGGCCTGCCACGAACATTTGTCCGCGATGCCGGAAGGGCTGCCAACCCCTTAGCCAAACAGGTGACGCTCACACACGATGAGCGCGCCTTTATGATCGGAGCAGATCATGAATAACAACAACAAAGAAAAAAGCCTTAGCAGCATTGAAACAAACGGGGTCGAACAGATCCCGGATCATGAGCGCGACGCCAAACCCAGCGACCTGTTTCGCTTGATCTTCGGCGGCGCCAATACCTTCGCCACAGCAGTGCTCGGCAGTTTTCCCGTGCTGTTCGGCCTGTCGTTCCAGGCCGGGGTCTGGGCGATTGTGCTGGGCGTGTTGCTCGGTGCGCTGATCCTTGCGCCGATGGGCCTGTTCGGTCCGCTCAATGGCACCAACAATGCCGTGTCCTCAGGTGCGCATTTTGGTGTGCACGGGCGGATCGTCGGCTCCTTCCTGTCGCTTCTGACCGCTATCGCATTCTTCTCGCTCTCCGTCTGGAGCTCGGGTGATGCATTGGTGGGTGGTGCCAAACGCCTGATCGGCCTTCCGGAAACCGACCTGACGCTGGGCCTGGCCTACGGGTTGTTCGCGATCCTGGTGCTGACGGTGTGCATCTACGGCTTTCGCTTCATGCTGTGGGTCAATCGCATCGCGGTGTGGGCCGCCAGCCTGCTGTTCCTGCTCGGCATCTTCGCCTTCGCCCCGACCTTCGACAGCCAGTTCGCCGGCACCGTAGCCATGGGTCAGGCCGGTTTCTGGGCAGCGTTCATCGGCGCCGCGCTGGTGGCCATGAGCAACCCGATTTCCTTCGGCGCGTTCCTCGGTGACTGGTCGCGCTACATCCCGCGCGAAACCCCGAAAGGCCGAATCATGCTGGCGGTGATCGCAGCACAAATCGCAACCTTGATTCCCTTCCTCTTCGGCCTCGCCACCGCCACCATCGTAGCGATCAAGGCACCGGACTACATCGCCGCCAACAACTACGTCGGCGGGTTGCTGGCCGTCTCGCCGAGCTGGTTCTTCCTGCCGGTGTGCCTGATTGCGGTGATCGGCGGCATGTCCACCGGCACCACCTCGCTCTATGGCACTGGGCTGGACATGTCCAGCGTGTTCCCACGGGTACTGTCGCGGGTCAAGGCCACGCTGCTGATCGGAGTGATGTCGATTGCCTTCATCTTCATCGGCCGCTTTGCAGCGAATCTGGTGCAGAGCGTGTCGACCTTCGCCGTGCTGATCATCACCTGCACCACTCCGTGGATGGTGATCATGATCATCGGCCTGCTGGTGCGCCGCGGCTTCTACTGCCCGGATGACCTGCAAGTGTTCACCCGCGGCGAGAAAGGTGGCCGCTATTGGTTCACGCATGGCTGGAACTGGCGTGGGCTGGGTGCCTGGATCCCGAGCGCTGCGGTGGGCTTGTGCTTTGTGAACCTGCCTGGGCAGTTCGTGGGTCCGCTCGGTGAACTGGCCGGCGGCATCGACATCAGCTTGCCGGTCACCCTTGGCCTGGCGTCGCTGGTGTACCTGGCGCTGTTGAGCCTGTTCCCGGAATCGGCCGCGGTGTTCGGTCCAAACGATCCACGCAGCAAGGGCACGGATTCGCTCGCTAAACCGGCAGTGCGACAAGTCGCCTGATTCAACACATTACCTGTGTGGGAGCGGGCTTGCTCGCGAAGACGGCGGCACATCCAACATTGATGTGACTGACAGACCGCTTTCGCGAGCAAGCCCGCTCCCACCAGGAATTGATTTCAGCCTCACCATAAAAAAGACAATCGGAGACACGCCATCATGGCATTGGATTTATTCGTCGTACTCATCTACGCCGCCGCGATGCTGATACTCGGCTACTACGGCATGCGCAAGGCCAAGACCAACGAAGACTTTTTGGTCGCCGGTCGTAACCTCGGCCCGAGCCTGTATATGGGCACCATGGCCGCCACCGTTCTGGGCGGCGCGTCCACCGTCGGCACCGTGCGCCTGGGCTACGTCCATGGCATCTCCGGTTTCTGGCTCTGTGCGGCCCTCGGTTGCGGGATCGTGGCACTGAACCTGTTCCTCGCCAAACCGCTGCTGAAACTGAAGATCTACACCGTTACCCAGGTGCTGGAAAAACGCTACAACCCGATGGCCCGCTCCGCGAGCGCGGTGATCATGCTGGCGTATGCGCTGATGATCGGCGTGGTCTCGATCCTGGCCATTGGCACCGTGCTGCAAGTGCTGTTCGACCTGCCGTTCTGGCTGTCGGTATTGGTCGGTGGTGGTGTGGTGGTGATTTATTCGGCGATCGGCGGCATGTGGTCCCTGACCCTGACCGACATCGTCCAGTTCGTCATCAAGACCGTGGGCCTGATGTTCATCCTGTTGCCGATCTGCCTGTACCGCGTCGGTGGTTGGGATGAGTTGGTGTTGAAACTGCCGGCAACCGCCTTCAGCTTCACCACGATTGGCTGGGACACCATCATCACCTACTTCATGATCTACTTCTTCGGGATCCTGATCGGCCAAGACATCTGGCAGCGTGTGTTCACCGTCAAGAGCGCCAAAGTGGCTCAGGTCGCCGGTACATTCGCAGGCTTCTACTGCATCCTTTACGGACTGGCCTGCGCCCTGATCGGCATGGCCGCTCATGTGCTGATCCCGGACCTGGACAACGTCAACAACGCCTTCGCCGCCATCGTCAAACTGTCCCTGCCGGACGGTATCCGTGGCCTGGTGATTGCGGCTGCCCTGGCGGCCATGATGTCCACCGCCAGCGCCGGCCTGCTCGCCGCCGCCACCACCCTGACCGAAGACCTGCTGCCGAAACTGCGTGGCGGTAAACAGTCGAGCCTGCGCATCAACCGCCTGTTTACCCTGCTGACCGGCATCGTGGTACTCGGCATCGCGCTGGTGGTCAACGACGTGATCAGCGCGCTGACCCTGGCGTACAACCTGTTGGTGGGTGGCATGCTGATCCCGCTGATCGGTGCGATCTTCTGGAAACGCGCAACCACCGCCGGCGCTATCGCCAGCATGGGCCTGGGCTTTGCTACCGCGCTGGTGTTCATGATCAAGGACGGTATGGACGCCAACACCCCGATCTACTACAGCCTCGGCGTAGGTCTGGTGAGTTTCGTGGTGGTCAGCTTGCTGTCCCGTCGCCCTGCAGTGGTGGCCAGCGCCGCCTAAGCTGAACATAACGACTTGATGCTTTCTTCGACGGGTGTGGCGTCGGTTGCCACACCCGTTTTTTTTCGTCTGGAGAAAATCGTTTATGAAGATCGTCAGCCGCGATCAGTGGTTCGAAGTGAAACAGCTCAGTGACGGTATCCGATTGATTCACGAGCCTTACATCCGCCCCTTCTATCGCTGCAATCTCTGGCACATTCAGGGTCGCGACAAGACTTGCTGCTCGACAGCGGTTCCGGGCTGGTCAGCCTGCGCGAGCAACTGCCGTGGATCACCGAACGGCCGCTGGTAGCCGTGGCCAGTCATTGCCATTTCGACCACATCGCCGGCCATCACGAATTCCCGGAACGGCTGGTGCATCCGGCTGAAGCGCAGATCCTCGCGTCACCGGACGGCGAGAACACACTGAGCACGGCGTTTGTCGGCGACGAGATGTTCGAGGCGCACCCGGATTGCCCGTTGTGCTACGCCGAGTATCGGGTCAAAGCTGCTCCAGCCACCGGCCTGATTGAAGAAGGCGACGTACTGGATCTGGGCAACCGCACGCTGCAAGTGCTGCACACGCCGGGGCATTCACCGGGCGGCATCAGCCTTTACGAAGCCGCGACCGAGACCCTGTTCAGCGGCGACATTATCTACGACGGGCCACTGATCGAAGACGCCTACCACTCCAACCTCGACGACTACGCCCGCAGCCTGCAGCGTTTGCGCGAGTTGCCGATCCGCACGGTGCATGGCGGGCATTTCGGGAGTTTTTCCGGGGAACATCTGCGCACGATGATTGACGAGTGGCAGCGCTTGCACGCCTGAAGCCTGCTGTACTCAGCCCCAGGGACAACAACAATAACGCCCTCAAAGAACCCCCATGAAAAGAGCTGCCGTTCGTGCTGCCGTGCATCGTTTCATCCGCCGCCTGCTGGAGGGTCAGGATGACTTCGACGACAACGCGAGCCTCGCGCAATTGGGATTGGATAAAGAAGATATCGAAGAGCTGATCTTCCATCTGGAAGATGAGCTGGGTTTGACAGCGTTTACGGCGGAGGAAGATCAGATGCTCAAGACCGCCAGGACGGCGAATGACTTGAGCCGGTTTTTGATCGAGATTGGGCGGCATTGACCTGTAGACCGCCAAGATCGTCCGAACGCGGTACAGGTACACGGGCAATCGCAGCATTGGCGCTACTCCCTGCAGGAGCTGCCGAAGGCTGCGATCTTTTAGGCCTTGACGCGTTACCGGCGGCGCTGCTGGCGTCGGCGTTGTTCGTCGTCAGTGCGAATAGGCACAGGTTGCAGAGGTGGTTCGATCAAACCGAGTGCAACACCCAGGTCGTGCAGCCAGTTTTGGATTTTCTCTTTCATGGTGCCCCCTTCAGGGTAGTGCCGAGTGGCCAAAATTCTGTAGCCACTTCGCACTGATAATAGTCCGAAGTCCTACGTAATGCTCGCCCAAAGTCGCAATGATCTGTTACTGAATTGATCAAAATACCTGACCGATAGTTCAAGCCATCGCCCGAGCCTGACTCGGCGCTGACGGATACACCAATTGTTGCTGCTCAAGCCACGCGTTCAAATTCGCCCCGACCATGCCTTTGCGCCACATCAGCCACGTGGTGGCACTGGCAAATGGCTCGGCCAACGGATGTACCGCCACGCTTTCGCGACCCGGCAGGCTGGCGAGCATCGACTCCGACATCAGCGCCACGCCAGAGCCGGCGATCACGCAGGCAAGCATCCCCGGATAAGACTCGATTTCCATCGCCCGGCCCATGGCCGCGTGGTAATGGGAGAACCAGGCTTCCAGCCGCATGCGGTAGGAACAACCTTGCCGAAACGTAAACACTGACCGCCCTTCCACATCCAGTGCGCTGAGGATCGGCGGGTGATCGGCCTCGCTGATCAGCACCAGCCGTTCGTCGCACAACGGCACGCCGTCGAGCCCGGCCAATTCCAGCGGACCGTCCACCAACGCCGCATCGAGACGCCCGGTGAGCAAACCTTCAAGCAATTCGCCGCTTGGCCCGGACTGCACTTGCAGGTTCACCGCCGGGTAAGTGCGGTGATAACGCGCCAGCAACCCCGGCAGATGAATCGCCGCTGTGCTGTACATCGTGCCGAGCACGAAATCCCCGGCCGGTTGCCCGCCCTGCACCGCCGCTTGAGCTTCGTCGCGCAGATTGAACAACTTGGCGGTGTAGTCCAGCAGGACTTTTCCTGCAGGCGACAATTGCAAACGCTGACGTTCACGCACGAACAGTTCTACGCCGAGTTGCTCTTCCAGCTGTTTAAGCCGGGTCGACAGGTTCGACGGCACCCGGTGCAGGCGTTCGGCAGCGCGGGTGATGGAACCCTCCTCCGCTACCGCCTGGAAAATCCGCAATTGGCTGAATTCCACGCCATTCTCCAAATCAGAACAAGTTACTCACTATTATTCATTTTAAAAGAAAGTCAATCAGTCCTAGCCTGACGGTCATTGATCCTCTGCTGGAATTCAGCCCATGTCCCCTCTGATTCGCTTACTCGCCAGTTTCATCGCCCTGATGATGGCCATGGGCATCGGGCGTTTCGCCCTCACGCCTCAGTTGCCGCACCTGCTCAGCGAAGGTCAGATCGACCTGACCGCCGCCGGTCTGATTGCCGCGGCCAACTACCTCGGCTACTTCGTCGGTGCGGTGGACGCGATGTTCTCTCGCCGCCCCGAGCAAGTCCGCCGGCGTTTGCTGGGCGGTTTGTGGCTCTGTGTATTGCTGACGTTGGCCTCGTTCTGGGCCAACGGGTTTTGGTCCCATCTGGTGCTGCGGTTCGGCACCGGCGTGGCCAGCGCCTGGGTGCTGGTGATGATCACCGCGTTGAGTCAGCCGTTGGCCGCGGCGGCCGGTCGCCCACGGCTTGGCGCCCTGGTATTTGCCGGACCGGGCCTGGGGATTTTTCTGACGGGCTTGTTGGCCTTGGGATCGAACCTGCTGGGGCAGACTTCTGCAGCCTTGTGGCTGGTGTATGCCGGCGTCGGGCTGGCGATGCTACTAGGGATTCTGCCGTTCCTGCCGCAACCGGCCACGACCGTGGCCGCCGCACCCAGCGTCGCTGGCTCGGGCAATCATGGCATCGGCCGTTTAGGCGTGGTCTATGGGCTGTACGGTTTGGGCTACATCATTCCGGCCACTTTCCTCTCGCAAATGGCCAATGCGCAGTTCCATGGCCAATGGCAGGCCGATCTGTTCTGGCCTTGCTTCGGTCTTGCTTCGGCCATCGGGGTGGTGCTGGTAAGTCTGCGTCGACAGCACCCGCATGGCACTCGTTATTGGCTGATGGCGACGTTATGGCTGCAAGCCGCCGGGGTCTTCGCCTGCTTGTTGGGCAGCGGCCCGGGCCTGGCCTTGGGCGTGATCCTTTGCGGCACGCCGTTCCTGGCCTGCATGCAGCTGGTGATGCAACGTTCCCGGGAACTGGCGCCCCACGCCACCCAGCGCAACGCCGGACTGCTGACGGCATGCTTTGCCGTAGGCCAGCTCAGCGGGCCGTTGCTGGCGGCGTTGAGCAGCCACTTCAGCGGTGGTTTACAGCCCGCGCTGGTGTTCGCCGGCAGCGGTTTGATTGTCGCTGGCGGTCTGTTATTGCGTCCGGTCAGCTCTGCCCAAGGGCTTTGCGCAAGCGACGGCGCACCCACTGCTCAGCGCTGACAAACGTGATGCCCAGCAACACCAGCACCGCGCCGACAACGAAGTTGAAGCTCAGCTCTTCGCCCAGCAGCACCACGCCGAACGTGACGCCGAACAGCGGCGTCATGAACGAAAACACCGCCAGATTCGCCGCCAGGTAACGGCGCAACAGCCAGAACCAGGTCAGGTAACTGAAGAACGACACCACCAATCCCTGGAACAACACACTGGCCACCGCCACGGTGGTGAGGCTGACGTGGGTGACCTGGCCGCTGAGGATCGCGATCAGCAACAGACCAACGAAACCGACAATCAATTGATAGAACAGCGTCAGGGTCACCGGCGCTTCCGACAGGCGCGAAGCGCGCACCACCACCGTGGTTGCACCCCATGACGCGCCGGCCAGTACGCCCAGCGCATCGCCCATCAACATGCGGTGATCGAGGTTGTCCCACGACACTCCACCGGCAAAGGCGATAGCTATCCCGACGAAGGCGAGAAAAATCCCCAGCCACTGGACCGGCCTTAAACGCTCACTCGGCAACAGCCAATGAACGCCCAATGCGGTGAAGATCGGCGCGGTGTAAAGGAACACCGACATGTGCGCGGCCGTGGTCAGTTGCAGGCCTTCGGAAATGAAGAAGAACTCCAGGCCAAATAGCGCGCCAGCCAGTAGTCCACCGCGCCAAGTGTTGCCCACTTGATCCCAGCCGCCCTTCCAGCAGATCAACAATCCTACGAGTAACGCGGAAATACCCGAGCGCCCGGCGGCCTGCATGACCGGCGCGATGTCTGGCGCCGCCCACTTGATCATCACTTGCTGAATACCCCAGATCAGGCACAACCCGATCATCACTTGCAGGGCAAACCCATCGGCGCTGCGCCGGGTGGCGCTCACCGGAACACCTCGACAACACAAAACATGGCAGTCACTCGACAGTAAAAAGCAAAGCCCCGACACAGAGCCGGGACTTTTTCATCACAGTCCAACCCTATGCAATCGCGTTACATGAGGGTGGGCGCGAGGTCAGCTCAGTTCAATGCGATCGGCATGAATGACGATCTGGCCGTTCTTGTACAACGCACCGATGGCCTTTTTGAAGTTGCCCTTGCTCACGCCAAACATACTGCTGATCACCGTCGGGTCGCTCTTGTCGCTGACCGGCAGGCTGCCATTGTTGTCGCGCAACTTGGCGAGAATCTTCGAGTTCAGGCTGGTGGCGGCTTCTTCGCCGACCGGTTGCAGGCTCAGGCTGATCTTGCCGTCGGCACGGACTTCTTTGATAAAGCCCTTCTCTTCTTTACCGGCGCGCATGAACTTGAAGATTTCGTTCTTGTGAATCAGACCCCAATGCTTGTTGTTGATGATCGCCTTGAAGCCCATATCGGTGGCTTCGGCAACCAGCAAATCAACTTCCTGGCCAGGGGTGTAATTGGCCGGGGTCTTGTCGAGGTAGCGGTCCAGACGCGCCGTCGCGGTGATGCGGCGGGTGTGCTTGTCGAGGTAGACGTGTACCACGACATACTCGCCGGCGGTCATCTGGCGTTTTTCTTCGGAGTACGGCAGCAACAGATCCTTCGACAAGCCCCAATCCAGGAAAATACCGATGCTGTTGACTTCAACGACTTTTAAACTGGCGAATTCACCGACTTGAACTTTCGGCTTTTCGGTAGTTGCGATGAGTTTGTCATCGCTGTCCAGATAAATAAAAACGTTGAGCCAGTCTTCATCTTCGCTGGGAATATCTTTGGGAATATAACGATTAGGCAGGAGGATTTCGCCATCCGCACCACCGTCCAGATATAAACCGAAGTTAGTGTGTTTAACCACTTGCAAACTGTTGTAGCGCCCGACTAAAGCCATTTCCAATACCCTCATTGCGTGGGCGGCATTCTACCCGGTTTTGCGGGCCGCGTTCGCTGGCCAGCCCGGTGGCGCAAGAAAATCCTCTGAAGGGCTTAATTTTCCTGGGTTTTACCGCACACGCCTGGCCGCTCGTCAGGCCGTTCTGGAGATTTTCGCACCTGTCCCCCAAGCGGAAAACTGTAATTTTTCACGATCGTTCTTAGTTAAAACAGCAGCTTAGAGACCTATTCAGAATAATAACTTGTGATTAATTCTTCATCTGCCCCGTGTGTTTCGGGGGGATATTTACCAAGCAATTGTCAAGTATTTCCTGTACGATGCCTGGCCAAGTTAATTTTCTATAGGTTAATGGCCGCCATGCGTGTAAAAGCATCCAACAGCAAAGCAAAGCCAGCTCCAGCCGTTGAAACCAGCGAATCGATCAACAACCAGATTGCTGCGTTCCTCAAGTCCGGCGGAGAGATCCAGCAAATTGCCAAAGGCGTCAGCGGCCAGACGTTCGGCCCGTCCAAGCAGATCACCCTGGGCAAGAAGTAACTTCCCCAAGATCCGCCGCGTCACCTGGTCCCTAAGCGCTTTGAGCTTCGAAGCGCTTGGACTGGAACCCTCCTCGCAACACCCCCGCAAACAAACCAATATTTCAAAAATCGACGAACGGCCCTCGATGCCGAGCATTCGCCGGTATGCTTGCACACGTCTAGATCAAGCGTTTCAGTAGGTTTTTAGTGCCTGCACCTCGCTGTCATGGAGTGACGCATGCTCAAACCCTCCTATTTATTGCTCGGCACCCTCCTGTCGTGTTCGGTCGCCAATGCGCAAATCTTTCAGCGTGAACTGGGCGACTTCGATCTCAAACTCGGCACCACCCCCAGCCGCAGCATGGCCCAGGGGCTGGTCAAACCTTCCAGCACCGGCTCGTTTCACGGTGGTCTCGACCTGAGCCACGACAGCGGTTTTTACGTGGGCCAATGGGCACCGAGCATGGGTTTAACGCCAGGGGCCAACCTTGAAGTCGACTCCTACATGGGCTTCAAACAGCCTTTCGATAATACCCTCGGGTACGAAGTCGGCATGATCCGTTACAGCTATCCGAAAGTGGACACCCTCGACAGCCAGGAGCTTTTCGGTGGCCTGACCTTTCTGGGCAGCCGTTTCGGCGCAGCGTTCAGCAACGACCCGGACAAACAAAACAGCACCGTATTCGCCGACCTTGGCGGCAATCAGCCGTTTGGCATCGGGATCAGCATGAAATACACCACTCACCAGCTCAACACACCGGTGTCCGTCGACGGTGGGTATGTAGGCAGTTTCACCGACTGGTCAGTGCAATTTTCCCGCCCGTTCATGGGCGTCGATCTGGACCTGATCTACAGTGACTCCAGCTTGAGCGGCAACAGCTGCTCCGCCTATTCCGGGCACAACAGCCAATGCGATGGGCTAATCACCCTCAAGGCCGAACGCGCCTTTTATTGATCGGCTGAACTGCGAGGCTCATCCTGCGTTCACATAGAGAAGCCCATTAAAAAAGCCAGGCCTTCGCAAAGGATTCGCCCATGTCGCGCTGGTTGAAGTGTCTCGCCATCGTTATCACCCTCAGTCTCGCCCTCGGCGCGTGCAGCCGCGTGGGCCTGGCCTATCGCAACCTCGACGTGATCATTCCGTGGACGCTCAGCGACTACCTGGACATGAACGGCGAGCAGAAAGGCTGGTTCAACGAGCGCCTCAAGGAACACCTGAGCTGGCACTGCACCACGCAACTGCCGGGCTACCTCGACTGGCTGGATCGCTTGCAGGTCATGGTCGAGACCAACCAGGTCACCGACGCTGCGCTGCAAACCCGCGTCCAGGAAGCCAAACAAGCCATCGCCCAGACCGCCCGGGAAATCACCCCGTCGGCCATTGAGCTGTTACAGGGGCTGGATGACAAGCAAGTCGCGGAGATGAACGACGCCTTCGCCAAGGACCAGCGCAAACGCCAGGAGCAATACCTCAAACCGTCTCTCGATCAACAGATCAAGGCGCGCAGCCAGCGTATGGAAAAACGCCTGAACGACTGGCTCGGCCCGCTCAGCGCAACCCAGCAGCTACGCGTTGTCGCGTGGTCCAACGCCTTGGGTGACCAGAATACGCAATGGATCGCCAACCGCACCCACTGGCAGAAGCAGTTCAGCGCGGCGGTTGCGCAGCGCCAGAGTCTAGAATTCCCACAGCGAATCGAGACGCTTCTGGTGAATCGCGAGAGCTTGTGGACGCCCGCTTATCGCCAGGCCTACGCCAGCACCGAAGCCCAGGCACGGGCGTTATTTGTGGACTTGATGGCCGAAGGCACGCCGGAACAGCGCCAGCGGTTGTTGAAGAAGATCGAGGGAGTGAGGAAGGATTTCAATGATTTGAAGTGTCTGAAGGCAGCAAAACAGAGCTAAGTGCTACGCAAATCCAATGTGGGCTTGCTCGCGAATGCAGTGTGTCAGGCAACGATAAGTTAACTGTCACACCGCTTTCGCGAGCAAGCCCGCTTGGATTTGCGCGTTTTCAGGCAATCTGCGCCTTCGACGCCACCTCATCAAACGTCACCTCATCCAGCGCATCTTCCTGCTCATCCAACACCTGCCGCGGATGGTCATTCCCCGGAATACTGCTGTCGATCAGGCTCAATAAACTCGAGCCCCGAGGCGTCAAAATGTAGTTCGAACCGTTGCCACCCTGCTCCTCAGGCCGAGGCTCAATATAGCCGCGCGCCAACAGTAACTTTTCATACTCACCGGCCACCGCTTTCAGGTGATCCAGGTTCTCAATCGTCTCGCCCTCCGCCGCTTTTTCCGCCGCGTACTGCTCGGCGTAGGGCCGTGGCGTGAAGCTATGGCCGGCGCTGTTCTGCGCCTCGTGCAGCAAGCGTTCAATCAAATCCCAGTTATAAGTCGTCATCCTGATTCAACCTCCAGTGCCCGCGAGTGAGATGGCCTTCATAGGGTGTGACCGGCGCGGCTCGTAGCCGTTCAGCCGAGGTTTTTGCCTGTACCGACCGGCGGTATGTCGAATTGCGCATAGGCCAAACGACTAGGCTGTGTAAGTCACCTCCCAGCAACCCGCAGGAGAAACCCAATGAACATTCAGAATCATCCCGTCGTCTCCCGAGAAGAATGGCTCGCCGCCCGCAAGCAACACCTGGCCCACGAAAAAGCCTTCACCAAAGAACGAGACAAACTCAGCGCCGAACGCCGCGCCCTGCCCTGGGTGAAAATCGACAAGGACTACCACTTTCAGGGCCCGAACGGCGAACTGAAACTGGCGGACCTGTTCGGCGGCCGTAGCCAGTTGGTCATCTACCACTTCATGTTTGGCAAAGGCTGGGACGAAGGCTGCTCCGGCTGCTCGTTCCTGTCCGACCACATCGACGGCGCCAACCAACACCTGGCCCATCATGACGTTGCCATGATGGCGGTTTCCCACGCACCGTTCGCCGAATTCCAGGCCTTCAAACGGCGCATGGGCTGGAAATTCGATTGGGTATCGTCAGTAGGTTGCGACTTCAATTACGACTTCGGCGTCTCGGCCCGAGCCGAAGACGTAGCGGCCGGAAAAGCCACCTACAACTACGAAAAATCCAACGGCGCCGAAGAGGAACTCCCTGGCCTGAGCGTGTTTTATCGCAATGAAGCGGGCGAGATTTTTCACACCTACTCCACCTATGCCCGGGGTCTGGACATGTTGGTCGGCGCCTATAACTATCTCGACCTGACGCCCAAGGGGCGTAACGAAGAGGAAATCATGGAGTGGGTAAGGCTTCATGATCAGTATGACGACAAGGCACCGGCCAGCTGCTGCCACAGCTAAAGCTCCTACGCCAATCTCGGAAATCAGGCGCCTTGCACCGTTGGAACGATGAAGCTTATAGTCCGCCCGTCGCTCACATGGCGATTCAGGTTTGGCGACCTGATCATAGAGAATGCGAAGGCTATCAGCTTAATTGCAGGTTCCGACGCACCCGCAATGCCGCTTTTATGGCGGCTGTGCGCGGGAGATCTTCGGGTCTGCCGGTTTTCTCTATGCCGGTTCGCCAACCTGCGTACAGCTGCCACCTAATCGTTTGGCGACGAAAGAGTGACAGCATTGGCCCATCAAATAGAGATTTTAAAATGAATCGATACATGCCCCTCACCGGAATCGACCTGATCCCGGCTTCTCTGCTCATTGATACCCAAGCCCCGCTAGATGTCCTGCAAGCCATGGCCGACTACCGCATTCGCACGGTCACCCAAGTGCTGGAGAACATCGCATTTCGTGCCGAGATCGGTTGCGACACGGTGGTGCTGTCGGACTTTTCCAAACTGCTGACCATACCGTTGCGTGATGGCTGTGATTTGATGGATGTGATTGGTCGACGGTTGCGGGCACAGACTGCGGAGTGAATAAAGCGGGCGACCTGTAGGTCGCCCGCTTTACATGGTTCGTACAAAACACCTGACAGTCTATGCTCTTCGATTTGTCGTGAGAAAATCGAGGGTCTCAGAGATTGATTTATTCTCTGGCCATCGGCAATAAATAAATTCGTCCCATTTACACCCCTGCATTGAATAAAGCAGGACAGCCTTCATTACAACTGCCACCATCGAAATCAAACATAAACTTTTTTCACTCATATAAATCACCACAACTAATAGCGAATCCACTTCCCCGTATGTATTAATTTCGGGCTATTACAATCAACCAAATAAAGCCATTCTGGGTCATGCCCTACCGTACCAACCAAGACACCTAGCGTGTCAGGATGATTGGGCATCGCACCAGAGTGGACGGCCCCTATATAACTGCCTTCACCCTGAGGATTGTGCAGTTGAAAACGTAATGAGCCGTCAACATTATAGATCGCAGCGTTATTAGGGAAATCAAAAAACCAGGGAGCTTCGGGGCAGCTAAATTTTGAAGGCTCCTTATCAAAAACCACCAAAACACCAGTTCTATCAGGCAGTATACAAGGGGTACCAGCAACAGAAACCTGGACTGCCGCCCCCCCTTCAGAAACTATAAATCTCACCACCTTCACGACTGGACTAACCTTCACATATCTGAGGTGTTCCATTTCAACTTCAAAATCAGTTCTGCCACCCTGCCAATCATAGAACTCCTCAAAGACTGTTCCATCAGCATGCGTCACCTCACTCCTTACACATGCAATAAGACTATTCATTTCAACAACCTCAGACTGCCAATATCAACATTATAGAACTCAGGGTTTGTACGAGGAGTTTTATCCATAAAATTGACTTGATTTGCTCCACCCTGCAGCCTTATTTTTTGATTGGCATCCCACATGTCACCAGCGGCACCCTCACGAACCCCAACACCTGGCTTTATAGTAAATTCAACCTTATACAAGTCACCATCTTTAAATTCGCTAGAAATAGCCAGTTTATTTCTAACGTCATCTATCGAGTTTACCGGAGAGTCTGTTGCCCAGCCTCCTAGAGAAGATGCCGGATTTGATCCTACTTTTTCGCTGTTACGCATAGCGTCGTATTGTCTCTGATCTATAACCATAGTCATGGTACGCGGCTGTTCTAAAACCTTATCGGTCACTATTGTTCCTTCCTTCCAGGCCGCGCGTTGTGTTCCCCAATAGGGAAGTTCTACCCCACCCGCTTGCTCCGTCAAGAGCAGATCATTCGCCTTTTTCTCATCATCGACACGCGGAAGGCCATCACGGTCTGTCACCTGCCCTGCGTTGATGTTCTCCGCACGATGCTCCATTCCTGGAACAAAGTCACGCTGTGCAGACGGCCCAAACCCTTCCGCATCGCGTGTAGCGTTCAACTCGATGAGACGCTTCTCTAATACTGTCTTCTCAGCCTTCGCCAACGCATCACGAGTGGCCAACTCCTTCAGAACCGCAAGAAGAGTGCCTTTGGTGGCCTTGCCGGGAGGTAGCATCTCAACGAGCAACTCGAGGTCAATGTTCGAGTTCAACCCACCCGTCGCGTATTCACGGAACATTCTCCATTGATCGGCACTGAGTTCAGCGTCGCTATTGATGGCTCCTATTTCACGCAACCGTTTGGTAGCGACTGACTCTCCATATTGATCAATCCACTTGTCGGGCACGACTCCCAAGCCATCTGGAGAATTTATTAGAGTTGTATTACTGGTGGAATTAAACAGCTGCGAGTCTTTGTATTGGTTACTCGTTGAAGTAAACGCGTATACCTTTTCCCCATTCGCTACGATTGGCGCTCCATCCGCAAAAGTCAGGAGAACTTTTTCACTTTGTAGCTGCTTAACGACCTCACCGGCCAGCTTCAAATCAGACGTGACACGAATGCCCTCAGGATTATTTTTACCGTAGCTACTTAAAATCGCTTGCAGCTGAGCGTTGTCTTCTTCATCTATTTGCCCGCCGGACGCGAACTCAAGCAAAATGCTCCAGCTAATACCCGTTTTGCTTTTACCAACAGTTGAGTCCAGGTTTGCGGCTTCTTTGGACAACCGCTCTTTCTCAAGAACATGGAGCTTACGGTTGTATGACTGCGCACTCCCGGCTATCTCTGAACCTACTGAAACATTGCCACCGGCAGCAGCCGCGGCCACAAGACCAACTAGCTTAGAAGCTGCGTTGACCAGTCGATCATGTTCAATAGGGTCCTTCCCACTCAATAGGTCACTTTTATCAAGCATCGAAATAAGTGCTTCGTTTGCCCCAGCGGCAATGGCCCCGGTTTTAAAATCCGCACCCATAGCCTCTGAAACAAGCCCGCCAATAACAGCATGCAAAGCAGTTTTCCCGAGACCGCTTTCCTCAAGATTTAACTTTGCCCCAAGGTCTCCGGCACCGGTAAACGCAACGGCTTGAAGTACATTGAAAAGGCTGCCCTTAATCGCATCGTTGAACTCCCCCTGCCCAAGCGCTTCGGACAACGCTCCGCGTACGGCTCCACCAGCGAGCTGGATGGTTCCGAAGCGCGCCAACGCTGCTGGGTCACTTAGGTGAGGAGCGATGCTCGGTCCGGTTACCTTATTGGTGAACGCATCAGTTTGCGCCCCAAACCAGTTCCCGCTTGCATAGTTGATAAAGCCAGCGCTTGCCCCTGCAATAAGCGCTTGTTTCATGCTGTCACTGCTAAATGTTTCTTTAAATGCAGCACCCAAATTGCCCTTGTTGTTGATCGTGCTGACTGCCGCAGTGCCAGCCATTGAGGTCAACATGCCCGCCGCGATCACATTACCCAGTCCCGCCGCCGTGGCTGCGGTGGCAGCACTCGTCGCCGTTGCCGCGGTGGCTGCAGAAGCGGCTGCCATGGTCCCACCGGCGGTAGCGCCCATGGCGGTACTGGCGGAAGCCACCGCGGCACTCGCCGCCCCCGCCGTCAGCACGGTGACGATGATAATGATCGCCAGCATCGCCCCTTGGCCGAGGCTGGATTGGTCGTATTTGAAGGACTCGTGAGTTTCCTTCACCAACTGCCAATCTACGTCGCCGCGCTTTTCTGCTTCCTTGAGCCAGGCCAGTTGTGGATCGACCTTTACCATCGCATCAATGGTTTGACTGATGCTTTTCTGGTCAATGTGCTTGAGGTCGACCTTCAAGCCATCGACTGCTTTGATAACGAGATTTCCCTGAGCAATCAGTTGGCTCTGACGCAGGGTTTCGTCTGTGTTGCCTTTACCCTTGGCGCTGTTCCAGGCGAGGTCGCTGCTGCTCTTCTCATGGCTTTCCTGGTGAAGGTCCTTCACGCCTTCAAACGTAATATTCCCCCCACTGTCCAACATGATGTCCTTGCCACTCTCCAGCTTCGCCACCTGATACCGCTGGTCCCCACCGCTGACCAAGGTCAGGTTGCCCCCGGCGGTAATTTCACTGCCGATGTTTTTCACATCGGTCACTTCATCGCGCTGGGTTTTCTTACTGCCCCAACCGCCTTTTTTCTTCATGTCGTACAGCGAGTAGTCGCTGTCTTGTGCGGCGAGCAGTTCAAGGTTTTCGCCGGCAACCAGGTAGGCTTCGTCGCCGGCGTTGATGCGGCTGGAGATCAGGGTCAGGTCTTTACCAGCGCTGAGGACAACGTCGCCACCGGCTTTTAGGTCGGTACCGACCTGGCTTACATGGTCTTTCTGACTGGTGATTTTCTTGCTCTTGGAGAACGAGTGACTCTCATCCGCCGCAGACGCCAGGGAGAGGTTTTGCCCGGCGTCCATGCTGAGGTTGCGCTTGGCTTCAATCTGGCTGGCGATGGCGGTCAGGTCGCGACCGGCCCTGACGCTGAGGTCGCGGCCGGTGGTGATTTCGCTGCCGTGTTGGGTGATGGTTTCGCGCAGGAAGCGGCTGCGGGTTTCGCTGTTTTGCTCTTCCACTGCGACGAGGTTGGCATCGCGGCCTGCGTTGATGGTGGTGTCGCGTTTGGCTTGCAGTACGCCACCGGTGTTGTTGAGGTCGCGCCCGGCGTTGAGGGTCAGGTCGTTGGCGGCTTCGATGCGCGCGGCGCTGTCGAGGAAGTCGTGACGGTCCTTCAGATCGCCGCTGGCGCTCTGGTGCGAGGTGACGGTGCGTTCGTTGATCAGGTCGCCACGCAGGGTGGTCAGGCTGACGTCGCGACCGGCGATGATGCCGCCGGTCTTGTTCACCAGGTTGTTGCCGGCCAGCAGGTCAAGACGATTGCCGGCCTCGATCAGACCGCTGTTGACCAGGTCGTTGCCCGCCGAGGCCGACAGATTGTTGCTGGCGCGCAAGGTGCCAGCATTGATCAGGTCTTTGCCGGCAATCAGGGACACGTCCTTGCCGGCGATCAGGGCGCCGTTGGAGGCCAGGCGTTGGTTGGCATTGGCCAGGTAAAGCACCGGCACCAGTACTTTTTCGCCGTTGACCTCATGCTCTTCGAGCCAGACGATATCGTGGGTCAGCGCGGCCACTTGTTGCGAAGTCAGGGTGACACCCACCGCCAGGTCCAGCTGCTGCTTGCTGACGATGGCGTTGTTCATCAGGTATTTGAACAAGCCTTCGTCGGAGGTCTGGCCATTGATGAATCGCTGGCCGGTACGGGCCACCACCGCTTGCTGGACCAAGCGTTGTTCATAGAGGCCATCGCCCAGTCGTTTGGCGCTCTTGTCCGGATCGTAGCCGAGGTTGGACAGCAGGTAATCCGAGCTCATGAATTGCTTGAGGTCGGTGAGCACCGGGTTGGTTTCGATCAGGTACTTGTGCGGATTGGACGGGGGGATTGCCGACGGCAACCCCTGAACCCGGGCAATAGTCTGGTTCTGTGAGCCAAGGCTGGTACGGTTAGCCAATGGCAGGTTGGCGCTGGCGCCGTCCGCCGGGATCGTCGTGACAAAGCTCGGTAAGCTGACATCGACGCCGACACTCTGCCGGGCAATGGCGTCCAGCTGACGCTCGCTGGCGGCCACCGCGGCCACGTCACCTACTTGAATGACGCGCCCCTGGCTGACCGGCAGTTGTTGCGTGTGCTGCGCCAGGCTCAGGCTGGCGCTGCCCATGGTCCAGCTTTGCGGTGCAACGTTGGCCTGGGTCGGCGCGGTAGCGCTCGCACCCTGGCCACTGAGCCGGAACATGCCGTTTTGCCCGGCAGGCAAGTTGAAGCCCGGCAACGTCAACGGGTTGACCTGTTGCTGCGCCAAATCTGGCGGTAGCTGGGAGTTGATGTAGATAGGGGTCGAATACTGGCTGCCGACGCTGGTGTCGCCGGTTTTCTTGCCGCCACCGACGTACGCGTAGTAGCCGCGCACCACGCTGTTGTTGATGTTTTGCGAGGCGGTGAGCTGGACGGCAGCACCGGACTGAATGATTGCGTCGTAGGTCAGGCCGCTGCCCGGCAGGTCATGGCTCTTGACCGAGATCGTGCCGCCTGTCATCAGTTTGTTGAAGGCGGCCATGTCCGCCTCAAAGGTGGCGGAAACTTTTCCTTTGTTATTGGCGTTGAATTTGGCGACGGCCTTTTTCGCACCCTTGAACTCGTAAACGTGGTTGTACTTGATGGAGATCGTTTCCAGGTCCTTGGACTCGACCCCCAGGTTTTCGATGCTCGCAGCATTGATCGCCAGGTCACCCGAGGCGGCAATGGAACTGCTCTGGTTACTCAACTGTTGGGCACCGATGTTCAGTCGACCGCCGCTCATGATGCTCGATGCATCACTGCTTTCACTTACGATCAATCGATCACGTTCAGTGACCTGCCAGACCGCATTGCGTCGCCCGCCGCTGCTCTTGACATGGCATTTGCCAAACGGCGCGCAAGGGATTTCATGAATTTCGGCAAAGTACTTCTCATGGCCTGAAACGGTCAGGATGTCCCGCACGTTTTTGACCGTCATGGCCCGAATGGTAAGGTCGCCGACGCTTTCAATCGAACCCGAACGGTTCTCCAGCAGGCTCGATTGCGCTTGCCCGGCATTCGCCGCAATCAACAAGCGGCCCATGCTGTAGACCTCGGCGTAGCGGTTGTTGAAGGTGTTGGCCAACAACTGCATGTCACCGCCGCTGGAAATCAGGCTGTGTTCGGTGGCGCTGATCCCGGCGTTGAGCAAGTCCCCGGTTGTTAGAGTCATGCCCTGGCCGCTGGCGAGGGTCCCGCGGTTGCTGATACTGCCCGCGTCGATCATCAGCGCGCCGCGTGAGCTCAGACGGCCGAAGTTGTTCAGTTGCCCGCCGACGTTGATGCGCGTATCGCCGCCGCCCGCCAGGCTGGCTGCACTTGGCAGGTTCAATTGCGCCGCACCGAGGGTGAGATCGCCCTGGCTGCTAAGGCGCCCGGTGCCTCCGTAAACCCCGGTCAGTTGCAGGTTCAAGCTGCCGTCACTGGCAATCAGGCCATCGTTGGTCCAGTTACCGCCGCTACCTTCAAGACGCTCGGAGGTCAGCAACTGACCGCTGGCGCTCTGGTAGAAGTTGTTGACGTTGACCTTCAAGCGCCCGGCCTGGATGACGCTACTGTTGGACCATGAGTCCGCGTTCAGTGTCATGCCGCCGCGGGTGACGAGGGTGCCGCCGGCACCGAGGATGTTGGCGGTGGTCATGTCGAACTCACCGGTGCCGGAATGCAACACGCTACCGCCGACGTTCTGAAAGCCACCAACGGCCAGGCTCAGGTCGGTGTTGACCACCTCGAGTCGACCATTGCGGTTGTCGAACAGGCCGCCGATCTGGAACGCGGTTTTGCCCGCGCCGCCGGTGGCGCGCACTTGGCCATTGCGGTTATCGAGACTGCTGGCGCGAACCGCGAGATTGCTGTCGCTTTCGATGATGCCTTGCTGGTTGTTGAGGGCGGCGTTGAGGCTCAAATCAATCAGTTGGCCGCCTATCTGACCGGCCGTGTTATCCAGCCCGTTAGCGTTGATGCGTATCTGGCCGCCGGACAAAAGTGCGCCGTTGCGGTTGTTCAAGTCAGCGGTGTGGACGGAGGCATCGGCAGTGCGCGCAGCGATGCGGCCGCCGTTGTTGTCCAGTCCGGCCAAGGCTCGCAGCGTCAGGCGCTGGGCTTCGATCATCCCGCCCTGACGGTTGTTGTTCAGGTCATAACCGTTGCGCAGCACGCCGGAGACCTTGGCCTCCAGCGCACCCTTGATGCTCGACAACGCGCCACCGCGGTTGTCCAGGTTGGTGGCGCTGAGCATCAGGTCTTCGTCCTGGACGATGATCTTGCCGCTCTGATTATCGACGTCGCCGAGAATCTCCAGATTCAAGGCTTTCTGGCTTTGGATCGCGCCCTTTGCGTTATCGAGGCTGGCGGCCTTGAGGATCAGGCCAGCGTCACGGCTGTAGATCAGACCGCCATTGCTGTTGCGCACCGCGCCCGCGAGCGTCAGCGTCGTTTGCTCATTGGCGGCGACGGTGCCGTGATCGCGGTTGTCCAGGCTGTCCGCGGTCAGAGTCAGCAGGCGCTGGCTCATCAGCTTGCCGCCACGGTTGTCGATCTGCGCCGCGTGCTTGAGCAGCAGCGCCCCATTGCTGTTAAGAACCCCCTGAACGTTGCTTAGGTTGCCCAGCAAATCGAGGTTGATAGCGCCCTTGCCCGAGAGCGTGCCAGCGCTATTGTCCAGGCTGCTCGCGGTGATATCCAGGTCTTGCAGCGCGCTGATTTTGCCGGCGTGATTGTTAAGGTTGGCAGCGTGCACGTTGAGGGTGCCATCGCTGTCGATCTGCCCGCCGTCGGCGTTGTTCAGGTCACCGGCGATGTTCAGTTGCTGGCTGCCGAGGCTGGAGACCACCCCGCCGTTGCTGTTGTCCAGGCTGGCGGCGGTGAGCTTGAGGGTGCCATTGCTGACCAGCGCCCCGGCATTGCTGTTGAGCGCGGTGCCTTTGAGGTCGACGTTCAGGTCGCCGTACTTGCTCGAGAGCGTACCGTGGTTGCGGTTATCCAGGCTGGTCGCTTCGACCCCCAGGCCTTGCAGGCCTGAAATCAGACCGTTCTGGTTGATCAACTGGGCAACCGTGAGGCCGAGTCGGGCGTCGCTGAGTAGCTTGCCGCCGCTGTTGTCCACGTTGCGTGCGAGCAACGTGATCCCCTGCCGGCTGGACAGTTCGCCGTTCTGGTTTTTCAGATCGCGCAACTGGTTGATGGTCAGCGGGCCTTGGGCCGTCAACCGGCCCTGGCGGTTGTCCAGATCGCCACCGGCCAGGTTCAACGTCAGGGCGCTATCACCCAGCAAACGTCCACCAACCTGGGTGAGTGCATTCAGGTTCAGGGTCATGTCGCCGTTGGCCGAGACTTCACCCGAGGCGCTCGAGTCCAACGAGGTCGCGTTGAGATTCAACGTGCCCTTGCTGTTGATCAGGCCAACGGCGCTGTTGTCCAACGCCATCGCCGACAGGGTAACGGCGGTGCCGCCCAACAGGCTGCCGCCACGATTGTTCAGGTCCGCACTGCGGATGTTCAGCCCGTCGATGGCCTGGATAAGTCCTTGGTTCTGGTTGACCAGGGTCCCGTGCACCGCGAGCTCAAGATCGCCGCGGCTGGTGAGGTTGCCCGCGGTGTTGTCCAGGCTGGCAGCGCTGACCTTTAGGGCAGCGGCCGCGATCTGGCCTTTGATCGACGTCAGGGTGTCGCTGATGTGCAGCGTCAACGCCTGGTTGCTGAGCAGTTTGCCGCCGTCGTTGTTCAGTCGATTGGCGACCACCTGAAAGGCTTCGTCGCTGGAAATTTCTCCGTTCCGGTTATCGACACCGTCGAGGTGAGTGAGCAGCAGTTGACCCGGCGCGTGGATGAAACCGCCCTGGTTGTTCAGTTGCCCGTGATTCAGGTCCAGGCTCAGGGACTGGTTGCTGAACAGCTTGCCGTCTTGCTGATCAAGCCCGCTGACACTCGCAGTCAGGGCCTTTTCGCTGGCGATTCGGCCTTGATGATTGGTCAACTGCGCCGTGCGCAAGTCCAGGGTATCGCCGCTGTCGAGGCTGCCGTTCTGGCTGTTATCGAAATCGCCGGTATGAACCTGCGCCACGCCTTTGGCGCTGATCACCCCGTGCTCACGGTTGTCGAGGCTGGCGCTACGCAGCACGAGAGCCGCATCAGTCACCACCTTGCCGCCAACGTTGGTGAGGGCACCCTTGGCGCTGAGATCCAGGGCTTCGGCACTGGTGAGCGCGCCACCGCTGTTATCGATGGCATCCGCCTTGAGGTTGAGCTCGCGCTGGCTGTTGATCTTGCCCTGCTGATTGCGCAGGTCACCCGACAGATCGAGGCTCAGGTGCTGTTGACTCTTGAGCTGGCCGTTGCGGTTGTCCAGATGCTGGCCAGTGAGCGCCAGGCCCGAGAGGCTATTCAATAAGCCACCGTTGGTGTTCAGGACCTCACCAACATTCAAGCGCAGATCGCTCGCCTCGATCAGGCCTGCGTCGCTGTTGTTCAGGTGCGAACCGTCAACGGTGAGGGTGCCGGTCTGGCTGGAGAGTTCGCCACCTCGGTTATCGATGGCGTCGATTTTGAGTGTCAGCGCTTTTGTCGCGCCTACCAGTCCGTCCTGACGGTTATCGAGGGTCGAACCGGTGAGATCCAGGGCGCCGGTGGCGATCATCTGACCGTTTTGATTGTCCAGTGTGTTGACCGTCGCGCGCACATCCAGCTTACCGGTGATGTGCCCTGCACGGTTATCGAGACTGCCGGCCGCCAGCAGTAATTCACCATCAGCCGCGACAGTGCCGCGCTGGTTATCAAAGCCGTTGACCACGTTCAGATCAAGGGCGCCGCGGCTGCTGATCAACCCGTCGGTGTTGCTCAGTCGTTCTCCGTGACTGTCGAGGATGCTGGCAGAAATCAGTCCTTTGGCATCATTCAACAACTGTGCGACACGCAGACTCAGGCGTTGCTCGCTGATCAGTTTGGCGCCGGTGTTATCGAGGCTTTGCGCAGCCAGTGTGAAGGCCTGGGCGCTGGAGATTTCGCCCTTCTGGTTGTTGACGTCCTTGAGGTTGTTGAGCACCAACGGGCCCGTGGCATGGACGTACCCGCCCTGATTGTTCAACTGCCCGTGGTTCAGGTCCAGGCGCAGGCCGGCCTTGCTGAACAGCTCCCCGCCTTGCTGACTGAGGCCGGTGACGCTGGCGGTAAGGTTGCCCTCGCTGCTGATGGTTGCGCCATCGCTATTGCGCACCTCAGTGGCGGTGAGCTCCAGGGTGTCCCCACTGATCAGCCGTCCACCCTGATGGTTATCTAAGCGGGTGGTGGTGACGCGGGTGGCGGCCTTGCCGGACAACAGCCCCTTCTGGCTGTTATCGAGTCTGCCCGTGGCCAGTGTCAGGGCTTTGTCCGAGGTGACCGTGCCGCCCTGGTTCAACAGCACACCCTTGCTGGTAATAGAGACATCATCGGCGCTGCTCAACTTCGCGGCACTGTTGTCGATCTGACCGGCCTGGAGCGTCAGGGAGCGGTCGCTGCGGATCAGTCCCCGAGTGTTGTCGAGTGCCTCGTCGAGCGTGATGTTCAGCGTCTCGCGGCTGTCGATCACCCCGTCGGTGTTGTCCAGATGAGTACCGGTAATGCGGCTGGTGCTGCGGCCCTGGATCAGGCCGGTGGTCTGGTTGATCAGGTGGCCGACTTTCAGCACCAGATCGCCACCAGCCAGCAATCGCCCACCGTCGCTGTTGTTGAGGTGCTCCGCGTTGAGGGTCAGCCCCAAGGTGCTGGACAGTTTGCCGGCGCGATTGTCGATCTGCTGAACATCGATTTTCAGCGCTTTTGTCGCAGCGACCAGACCGTCCTGGCGGTTATCGAAGGTGGCGCCGGCCAGGCTCAGGTTGCCCTGGGCGACCAGTGCGCCGCCTTGTTGTTGCAACAGACCGATGATAGCGGTGAGGTCGCTCTGGCTGGAGATCCGCCCCGCCGTGTTTTGCACTTCATCGGCTTTGAGGGTGACCGGGCCCACGGCACTCAGCAGGCCCCCGCTATTGTCCAGGCGAGTACCGTCATAGGCGATGCCGGCCTTGCCGCTGATCAAGCCCTTGTCGCGGTTATCCAGTTGGCCAATCTGCAGTTTCAGATGCTTGTCGGCCTGGGTCACTCCGCCGCGATTATCGGCCGAGTCGCTGCTGACGGTCAGCGTGTCTTTGCCGGTGACTTTGCCCCCGCGATTATCGAGGCTGCCGGTGCGTACATCGATTGCGCCTTTGGCGGTGATTTCGCCCTTGTTCCGGTTATCCAGCAAACCGCCGATGCGCGCGGTGAGGCTACCGCCGCTGACCACCACGCCTTCGTCACGGTTGTCGAGGCTGGCGGCTTTAAGGTCCAGCGCCTTGCCCGTGCCCAGCACACCATCGCGGTTATCCAGCGCGCCGCTGAGGTCGATGTTCAAGCCAAGGTCACCCAGGACCTGGCCGTTGCGGTTGTTCAGTGTGATCGCGTTGAGCCGGGTGATGCTGGTACTGGAAATCTCGCCGTTGCTGTTGTTCAGCTGACCGATAGTGCCCGTCAAATTGCCCGTGCTGTTGATCACGCCTTTGGCGTTGAGCACCTGATTGGCCGCGATGTTCAGCGCGCCCGTGCTCAACACCCGTCCATTGTTTTGGTTATCCACCGTCCCGGCGGTGATGTTGGTGCTTTGCCCGCTCAGCGTGCCGCCCTGGTTGCTCAAGGTCTGTGCGGTATTCACCGTCAGATTACGGCTGGCCACCACGCTTTTTCCGGTGTTGTTGAGGCTCTGCGCGGTCAGGCTCACATCGCCGCTGGCGTTGCGGCTGCCGTCGGTGTTGACCCCGGCTTCGAGGATGCCGTTGTTGGTCAACTGCCCGCCAGCGCTCAGGGTGATGCTGTCGCGGGCGGCGAGGGTTTGCTGGTTGCTCAGGTTGCCTTGGGTTTGTACGTTTAGCGCCGTGCCCGCATAGACCGGACCGCGTGCATCGAGACTGGCAGCTTTGACATTGACCGCGCCGTTAGTCGCCGAGGTGTCGACCAGACTCAAGTGGCCGTTGGCATCGAGCTGAATATCGCCACCGCTGGCGATGAGTTTGCCGTCGAGTTTCACCCCGACACCCGACTCGGTGCCGACCAGTTTGATCGCCCCGGCGTACATCCCGCCCAGCGCCGACGAGTCGATGGCCAATTGCGGTTTGGCACTGCCGTCATCGGCGCGAGCGGTAGCATTGAGGCTCTGCGCATTGACATCGTTGCGACCGGCGACAATCGTCAGGTTCTTCGCCTGAATCTCGGCATTGATCTTCGCGCTGCGGGTGATGATTTCGAAGCGGTCGACGTTGCTGGCGTTCAGCCGGGAGCCGTCGATGGAGACGCTGCCCTGATCGACCTGGAAGCGGTCCAGTCGACCGTTGTCCAGCACCGGTTTACCGGTGGTGAGGGTCACGCGCGGAGTGTTGATGAAACCGCAACCGTTGCAACTGATGCCATACGGGTTGGCGACGATCACTCGCGCCGACTGTCCCGCCACTTCGGTGTAACCGCGCAACTGGCTCGGGCTGCCGCCGACCACTTCGTTGAGGATGGTTTGCGCCGCGATCCGGTTGGTCAGGTTGGGGTTGCCGACGATGATGCCGCCCAGTTGTGTCGCACCGGTCTGCGCGGCGACGTTGTTGAGGATCACACCCTGGGTGCCGACGTTGTAATCGTGGAACTGGTTATGCGACAGCCCGGTGCCATTCGGCGTGGCGATATTGACGATCGGCACCCCGTTGCCCGCCTGACCGAGACTGGTGCCCGGCGTGGCCACAACGATCCCCTCGGCCTGGGCCCACATTGGTTGCCAGAACATCACGTTGGCCAACAGGAACGCCAACCCGCGCTTGGGCATGCCCCAGAAGTGTTCACGGTTTTTTACGGCAGCAGCGGGTTGGCCGGCCAGAAAGGCCAGTTGGCGAACGTCCATGATCGAATCTCGTTTAAAGCAGAATTTAGAGGAAGAAATCCACGCGGAAATAGATCGGCGCTTCGCGCTCGGTCAGGGTGTCCGGACGTTCCAGGGAATGGGCAAAGGTCACGCTGGCGGCCAGGTGCTGCCCCCGGGCGAACAGCTCCACGGAGTTGCTGGACATGCGCCCGTGCTGATCGCCGTTGTAGCGATCGCCGCGAATCACGCCCTGGTCGTAGCCGAGGCTGGTGCCGTATTCGGCGAACGCCGGGCGGAGCCATTCCAGGGTCACCGGACGGCTCCAGCGCAGGTCGTTGCGCCAGTAGCCGCCGCTGTCGCCGGACAAGGATTGATCCTTGTAACCGCGGATCGACGACTGCCCACCGAGGCTGGTGCGCTGCGGACTGAACAGCACATCTTCGCTGCGCTGGCCAGTCATCAGGCTACTGAAACTGAACGACTCACCCCACACCTTGAACGGTTGCAGGTAGCTCGCGGTGGCTGTGTATTTGCGGTAGCGCGCGTCCGGCTCGCCGGGGCCCGGGTGACCGTTGCCCTGCGCATCGAACGCACCGATGCCTTGCTGCATGCCGAGGTCAATGTTGACGAACGCGCTGCCGACTCGCCGACCGTGGTTGATGCCGAACTGCGCTTCGCTGATGCGGTTGCTGCTCAGCTTGAGCTTGCTGTCTTCGATGAAGTTGTTGGTGCGCAGGTAAGAGAGACCGGTGCTGAGGGATGTCTTGCTCACGGCATCGCGGTGGATCACCCGCTCGGCGCGCAGCTGATGGTTTTCGCTATCGCCGGTCTGCTTGAAATTGAAACCATTGGCTTGAGCCTGCGAGCGGTATTCACTCTGGCTGTAGGTGTAGTTGAAGTTCCACCAGCCCCACGGCAGGTTGTAATTGAGCATCGCGTTGTTGGAGGTGTGCTGGTGATCGGTCATCGCATCGTGACCGCCGCGCAACATCAACTGATCCGCCAAACCCAGCGGGCTGTCCCAATCAAACGTCGTGCCCCACTGCTGCTCGCCGGTGCTGCGCTGGCCGTCGTTGCTGCGGGACAACCCGGCACGCCAGGGCTTTTGCGGGGTGTTCTTGACCAGCACTTCACTGCCGCCGACGTTCTTGCCCGGCGCCAACTCCATCTGCGCCTGATTCGATGGCAAACGGTTGAGCTGATCGACCAGTTGCTCGATTTCCCGCAGGTTGACCAACTCGCCAGTCTTGCCGGGAAAAGCCATGCCCAACTCGCGGTCCGACAGCTTGCTGCCCTGCGCGCCTTTCAAACCTTCGAGCTTGCCTTCGACCACCAGCACCTTTAGATGCCCGCCGGACAAATCCTGCTGCGGCAAGTAGGCACGGCTGGTGACCAGGCCTTTTTCGATGTAGTGGTCGGTGATGACTTTCAGCAGTTCGTTGAGCTGCGTGACGCCTAGGCATTGGCCGATGTACGGCTTGAGCAGACGACTTTTTTCGCTCTCGGAGAGACTGTCGGCGCCTTTGAGCTCGATGTCCTTGATGGGGAAACAACGCGCGTCGGCGGGGGCAGCCGGCTGCGTGGGTTTGGCTTCCTTGCCGGGTAATTCCTTGAGTTCTTCGAGACGCCGACGCTGCTCTTCGAGCAAGCGATCCTGACGTTCGCGGATCAGATCGGTTTCACCGGGGGTGGGGGCGGAGTGAGCAAGATTCAGCGGAGAAAGGCACAGCAAAGCCAGGCACAACCTCGCCACAAGGGCGGGTGGGTACATGTTCGATCCCTCGAATGGAGACTGATAGCACAATAGTGGCGCGATATTAGAGAGCCACTATTCTGGCGTCAATAAATGGTTGGACCCAGAAGGCGTAATCGACGAGGGGCACCACCTAAACCGGCTGATCACGAGTGAACTTTCACAACCTCGCGGCCTCAACCGATTAACCGCCCGACACGGAACCGAGGCCACCCCAATGAAAACCCTGCTGAAACTCACCCTCGCCGCCACCCTCGCCTGCGCCCTCCCCGCTTGGGCCTGCACCCCCGAGGAAGCCACCGCCAAACGCGAGCAACTGGCCAAGGAAGTCACCAAGCTCACCGAGCAAAATCCGGCCAAGGCCAAGGAAATCAACGATGAGTTGCAGAAGATGGATTTGGGGACGGCGAGCAAGGATCTGCCGGATAAGTGCCAGTTGATCGATCAGCGATTGAAGGAGCTGGAATCAGCGGAGAAGAAAACCGAGGGTTGATCCGGCTCAGGAATCCCAGGCATAAAAAAACCGGACATTGGTCCGGTTTTTTATTGGTCGCTAGAACTGCTTATTCAGCAGCCGGCGCTTCCGGCTTGCGGCGTTTCAGCGGCGCCATGCCGTCCTTGCTGACCAGCGACAGGGCGTCGGTCTTCGGGCGGTTGGCGATCTTGCGTTTGGTCGGGGCCTTGGCGCCGGTTTTCTTCTTGTCGCCTTTGGCGTCGACCTTTTTCTTCTTCACGCCAACGGCTTTGCCCGAGGCCTTGACCTTTTTCGGTCCGCCGTAGGTGCCTTTGACTTCCTTGATGGTGCGGCGCTCGAAGCTCTGCTTGAGGTAGCGCTCGACGCTCGACATCAGGTTCCAGTCGCCGTGGCAGATCAGCGAGATGGCCAGGCCATCGTTGCCGGCGCGACCGGTACGACCAATGCGGTGAACGTATTCGTCGCCGCTGCGCGGCATGTCGAAGTTGATCACCAGGTCCAGGCCTTCCACGTCGAGGCCGCGAGCGGCGACGTCGGTGGCGACGAGGATTTTCACACCGCCCTGCTTCAGACGGTCGATGGCCAGCTTGCGATCCTTCTGGTCCTTGTCACCGTGCAGCACAAACGCTTTGTATTCCTGCGCCACCAAACGGCCGTAGATACGGTCGGCCATGGCCCGGGTGTTGGTGAACACGATGGCCTTCTGATAGGTCTCGTTGGCCAGCAGCCAGTTCACGATCTGTTCTTTGTGCTGGTTGTGGTCAGCGGTGATGATCTGCTGACGGGTGGTCGCATTCAGATCGCTGACGTTGTTGAGCTGCAGGTGCTCAGGGTTGTTCAGCACCTTGGCGACCATCTCGCGCAGGCCCGAACCACCGGTGGTGGCAGAGAACAGCATGGTCTGCTGGCGGTTGGTGCACTCTTCCACCAGACGCTGGACGTCTTCGGCAAAGCCCATGTCGAGCATGCGGTCGGCTTCGTCGAGGACCAGTACTTCGACTTCCTTGAGGTCGAGGTTGCCGGCGTTCAGTTGCTCGATCATCCGGCCCGGCGTACCGATCAGGATGTCCGGCACCTTGCGCAGCATGGCAGCCTGGACCTTGAAGTCTTCACCGCCGGTGATCAGGCCGGACTTGATGAAGGTGAACTGAGCGAAACGCTCAACTTCCTTGATGGTTTGCTGGGCCAGCTCGCGGGTCGGCAGCAGGATCAGGGTCTTGATGCTGACGCGGACTTTAGCCGGGCCGATCAGACGGTTGAGGATCGGCAAAACGAAGGCGGCGGTTTTGCCGCTGCCGGTTTGCGCTGTCACCCGCAGGTCACGCCCTTGGAGCGCCAGCGGAATAGCCGCTGCTTGCACAGGCGTTGGCTCGACAAATTTAAGCTCGGCCACGGCTTTGAGCAGGCGTTCGTGCAGGGCGAATTGGGAAAACACGGGTGCTACCTCGAAGAAATACAAAAAAACAGCTGCATAGGGTAACGGTTTCGAGCGCTAAGGCCGAGTTTCTTTATACAAACGGCGCTAAACAGTGGTTTTTTTGTTGCGTCTTTTGTCCTCAAACGTCATCCAAAGCGCCTTAAATGCTCTAATCGCCCCGTCGCGTCCTACAGAAGAACCGTTTTTACCCATGGATATCAAACAGCTCTGGCTCAACGTCCAAGACCTTTGGGGTGCCCTTGATCAGCACCCGCTCCTGCATTCCAGCCTGGCATTGGTGGTATTGCTGGTGGTTGCACTGGTCCTCGGACGAGTGGCGCGCTACCTCATTCTGCATGCGACCAAAATGCTCGGTCGCCAGCCCGCGCTGCATTGGGTCAACGACTTGCGGCACAACAAAGTGTTTCATCGTCTGGCACAGATGACCCCGTCGCTGGTGATCCAGTTCGGCCTGTACCTGGTGCCGGAGTTGAGCAAGACCAGTCTGATCTTCCTCGGTAACGTCGCGCTGGCGTTCACCATTCTGTTCCTGCTGTTGGCGGTCAGTGCCCTGCTCAGCGCCCTGCTCGACATCTACGCCCGCACCGAACACGCCCGCACCCGCTCGATCAAAGGTTACGTGCAACTGACGAAAATGGTCTTGTACGTGTTGGGCGCGATCATCATCGTCGCCACGCTGATCGACCGCTCGCCGCTGTTGCTGCTGTCGGGTCTGGGCGCCATGTCGGCGGTGATTCTGTTGGTCTACAAGGACACCCTGCTGTCGTTCGTCGCCAGCGTGCAGCTGACCAGCAACGACATGCTGCGGGTTGGCGACTGGATCGAGATGCCGCAAGTCGGTGCCGACGGAGACGTGGTCGACATCACGCTACACACGGTCAAGGTGCAGAATTTCGACAAGACCATCGTTTCGATTCCAACCTGGCGCCTGATGTCCGAGTCGTTCAAGAACTGGCGCGGGATGCAGCAGTCCGGCGGCCGACGGATCAAGCGCAGCCTGTTCATCGACGCCAGTGGCGTGCGGTTTGTGCGCGATGACGAAGAGCTGAAACTTTCTCAGGTTCACCTGCTGACCGACTACATCAGTCGCAAGCAGGCTGAACTCAAGGCCTGGAACGAAGCTCAGGGCAATGTGGCGGCGATGTCGGCCAACCGTCGACGGATGACCAATATCGGGACTTTCCGCGCCTATGCATTGGCGTACCTGAAGAGTCACCCGGAAATCCAGCCGAACATGACCTGTATGGTCCGCCAGATGCAAACCACCGCTCAGGGGATTCCGCTGGAGATCTACTGCTTCACCCGCACCACCGTGTGGGCGGATTACGAGCGGATTCAGGGGGATATTTTCGATTACTTGCTGGCGGTGTTGCCGGAGTTTGGGTTGAGCCTTTATCAGCAGCCCAGTGGCGGGGATTTACGGGCCGGGCTACTGCCGGCGATGCTCGGCGCAAGCCATATTCCCGAGCCGGAAAAACACATCATGTAACACCGGTTTGCTGCGCGCTTGAGGAATGGCGCCGATCCGATCATAAGTTATCAAGAACCCACTTTTGAACTGCTGCTGTATCGTTTATATCCCCATCAAAAACAAATTGGGGATCATAACTTTGATTATTTTCTCGTGTTCGGCCTCTCCATACCTTTAACGGTAGCCAGAACTGGGCACCACTCGGCAGTGTTTGAGAGCCTATATCAATATAAAGTGTATCAGCGCTCGTTGATAAACCAAAATGGACAACCCCCGGAACAGCAAGAACGACGTCCGCAAAGTCTAGACAGGCACTGGCGCAAAATGAGTCAGTAACCAGTGCAAGCTTACCTTTAAAACCTTGGGCATTGATTCCTCTCGAACCCTCTTGATCGACCGAGGAAGTGCTAGGCTGGCGTAACCAGTCTTTCTTCTCGTGAAGTGCGAGCTCCATTGACTTGTATAAACTAAAAACAAATTGATAAGCTTCACTATTTTTTCCATAGTCGCTTTCCATGGTAGTTAGAGCTTTATTGAGCGTTGAGAGTGCAAAAGGAGAAACTCGCCACATCGCATACGCACGAGATGGCTCATCCAAGCTTTTTACCAATTGCGAGCCTAACAGAGCAGAAAGTATTTCAGCGCCAACTAAACTGTTACCGCCGCGATTCCCTCGTGTATCAAGCACAACCAGCTTCGCATCATTGATACTCTTGATGACGTCGAGCATTTTATCGAGGGAAGCATTTTCGGCTGCTGATGGCATAAAATTCGACACATGTATCCAATATTGCCCGCCCCCCAAATTTAGGAGAGCTTGGGGCGGTTGAGGCTGGCGCAGGAAAGCCTCCAATTGCCCACGATCTTCTTGCCACAATAAAGTAAAGCTCTGTCTTTCTCCATTTGGGAGAACAACCAAACAGCTTTTTGATAAGTTTCTCGACAGCACGGGATAGCTGGCATCATCGACAGTTAACTGCTTGGCTAAGTGCAACCAGGTCGAATTTAGATTAAGTCTACGATCAATATAAGGAGATAATTCACTCTCTAGTATCTCGCGGACCGACTTGTCATCACACGATATAACCTTGGAATCAATCGGCGGTAATGGTACAGACCAATTTTTAGCGACGTGTTTTACAACGAAATCCCGCCCCTGCATATCCAAAATAAAACCTGCCCAGGAAGAACTTCCTTGATTAGGTTGATTCACCCCTACGTGTCCATCCTTGAAGCCTGCAATGTAAAAATTCAGCACGGCTTGAGAGTCTTTCCTTGAGTTGACGCGTTTGGACAGCTGACTTGCTTCCAAATAACCCTGTTCAACCCAGCCTGTAAAAGCCTCATTACTACTATCTATAGCGCCTGGATGAGAAGTAACTATCAGTTGTCGCATAGCAGAAAGATCACTGATAGTTAGATCCTTCCAGTCTTTTATATGCGCTTCGCCAGCCAGCACGAAAGGCGAAAAAACAACAAAAAAAAGTGTTAGACACACGTATCTGAAAGAAAATACGTTAGCACTACACGTCATTTAAAATACCAAAAAACTAGATGAATGATGGTCACATAGATGTCATCTGATCATTGCCGCAGTTCCTACACGAATTTGGCTGCGCGTCGGATGCCCAAACGACTGATCCACACCGCCAGCAGAATCACGCCACCGCCAAAGAACAACCGCCCCAACTCTTCATGCTGATTCCAGATCAGCAAATTGATCAACAACCCCACCGGCACATGCAGGTTGTTCATCACCGCGAGCGTCCCGCCGTTCACCAAGCACACGCCCTTGTTCCACCAGTACAACCCGAGCGCAGTCGAGACCAGGCCGAGGAATACCAGCACGCCCCATTGCAGCGGTGCTTCGGGCAGGAAGTTCTGTTTGCCAAACAACAAAAACGCCGGCAACGCCACCGCCAGTGCGCCAAGGTAGAAGTAGCCGAACCGCCGATAATGCGGCAGATCGCTCGGATGGCGCGCCACCAGATGTTTGTACAGGACCTGCCCGGCGGCATAGGTGAAGTTGGCCAGTTGCAGCAGCAGGAAGCCCATGAAGAAATCGGGATTGATCTGGTCGTAGCGAATCACCGCCGCGCCCATCACCGCCACCAGTGCCGCGACCAATGCCCACGGATTGAAGCGCCGGTTCAGCGCGTCTTCGATCAAGGTCACGTGCAGCGGTGTGAGGATGGTGAACAGCAACACCTCCGGCACTGTCAGCACCCGAAAGCTCAGGTACAGACAGACGTAGGTCACGCCGAACTGCAACGCGCCGATCAGCAGCATGCCGCGCATGAACGCCGGTTCAACCGAACGCCAGCGGGTCAACGGAATGAACACCAGCCCCGCCAGTACCACTCGCACCAGCACCGCAAAGTAACTGTCGACATGACCGGCCAGGTATTCGCCGATCAAGCTGAAGGAAAACGCCTGAATCAGCGTGACAAAAAGTAGATAGCCCATGCTCGCCTCGTTTCGAATGGCGGCGACGATAGCGGTTTTTACTCTTCTCTGCGAATCGTCAGGCAACACACAAATCCACTAATGTGGGAGCGGCGGTGCGACGATTCGACTTGCTCGCGAAGAGGGCGTGCCAGTCGGTATCAATGTTGAATGACACACCGCAATCGCGAGCAAGCCCGCTCCCACAGGGGTTATGTGCACGCTCCCGAATCCCGGGCAAAAAAAAGCCCGATCTCGCTAAAGCGTTCAATCGGGCTACAGCACTCAGGAGCAACAAGTGCAAAGGGAGGTTCGATGCGCGTAAAGCCTTGAAGAGGTTGCGCCAGGTCACTTGAACATCAAGGGATTATCTGGCGATTAAAGCCTCAGGCGACGAGGGAAAGCTTGGCGTTGGCCTGGCTCAGGCCTTTCTCCTGGAAGTCACCGCCCAGGTTCATGCCTTCGGCGTGAATGAACGTCACGTCGTGAATCCCGATGAAGCCCATGACCTGACGCAGGTAGGGTTCCTGGTGATCCGCCGGGCTGCCGGCGTAGATCCCGCCGCGCGCAGTCAGCACGTAGGCACGCTTGCCGCTGAGTAAGCCTTGCGGGCCAGTGTCGGTGTATTTGAAGGTCACGCCGGCACGCAGCACATGGTCGAGCCAGGCTTTGAGGGTGCTCGGGATGGCGAAGTTGTACATCGGAGCGGCCATGACCAGCACATCGGCGGCCAGCAGTTCGTCGGTCAACTGGTTGGAGCGTTCCAGGGAAACCTGTTCGATGTCGTTGCGCTGTTCGGCAGCTTTCATCCAGCCGCCCAGCAGGTTGATGTCCAGATGCGGTACCGGGTTGACGGCCAGGTCACGAACGGTGATCTGGTCGTTCGGGTGCGCGGTTTGCCACTGGCTGATGAAGGTCTGGGTCAGTTGACGCGAAACCGAGTCTTGCTGACGAGCGCTGCTTTCGATGATCAGAACGCGGGACATGGGATGTAGCCTCCATCTGAGAATGCTGTAGGTCGATGGAGTGAAGGTTAAACAGAGTTAAATCGATGAAAAAGCGCAAATAACTGCTATAAACCATCAATAAATTCGTTTATAAGCGGAGCATGCCTTGTGGGAGCGGCGGTGCGGCGATCCGACTTGCTCGCGAAGAGGCCGTGTCAGTCGACATCAATGTTGACTGACATACCGCTTTCGCGAGCAAGTCGGATCGCCGCACCGCCGCTCCCACAGGGTTGTAAGGTCATTTGGGGGTGCAGGTCAGTTTGATACGCATCTTGATGATGCTCCGGTTGAACTTGGCGGTGGCATTTTTGTGTTTACCAGCGGCCACTTCGATATTGCGGGTGCGTGGCGCTTCCGGGCCATTGTTGAAAACTACCTTACAGGCCGCATCGGTGGTGCCGTAGTTGTTCACCTGAATGGAGGCGATGTCGCTATCCGTGTCATACGCGTTGTAGTCGATGCTCAAGCCGTTCAGCTGTTTTTCAACGTCGATCGGATAGGCAAACGCCGTCAGCGGCAGCATTGCCAACAGCACGCAACAGAATTTTTTCATTCAGCAGTCTCCAATAAGGACTGCCAGCTTAGGACAAGAGGAGCTATTCATGAAAGCGCCCCGCGTGACCCTTGATCAATGGCGAACGTTACAGGCCGTGGTCGACCACGGCGGTTTCGCACAGGCCGCCGAAGCGCTGCACCGCTCGCAATCATCGGTGAGCTACACCGTGGCGCGCATGCAGGACCAGCTCGGCGTGCCGCTGTTGCGCATCGATGGCCGCAAAGCGGTGCTGACCGAAGCCGGCGGCGTGCTGCTGCGTCGTTCGCGGCAACTGGTGAAACAGGCCAGTCAGCTGGAAGACCTGGCCCACCACATGGAACAAGGCTGGGAAGCGGAAGTGCGACTGGTGGTTGACGCCGCCTACCCGAGCGCCCGCCTCGTCCGCGCCTTGACCGCGTTCATGCCGCAGAGCCGTGGCTGCCGGGTGCGTCTGCGCGAAGAGGTGTTGTCGGGTGTCGAAGAAGTGTTGCTGGAAGGCGTGGCGGACCTGGCGATCACCGGGTTCAGCATTCCCGGTTATTTGGGCGCGGAATTGAGCGATGTTGAATTCGTCGCCGTTGCCCATCCGGAACATGCGCTGCATCGTCTGAACCGCGAACTGAACTTCCAGGATCTGGAATCTCAGATGCAAGTGGTCATTCGCGACTCCGGCCGCCAGCAGCCACGGGACGTTGGCTGGCTCGGCGCGGAACAGCGCTGGACCGTCGGCAGCCTGGCCACCGCGGCGACTTTTGTCAGCAGCGGCCTGGGTTTCGCCTGGTTACCTCGGCACATGATCGAACGAGAACTCAAGGAAGGTCTGCTCAAGCTGCTACCGTTGGACCAGGGTGGCAGCCGCAACCCGAGCTTCTACCTGTACTCGAACAAGGACAAACCCTTGGGTCCGGCCACGCAGATTCTTATCGAACTGCTGCGCACTTTCGACACTGCGCCGCTGGATGCCCCTTTCGCCGCCCCTGAACAAGCCTGACACGGAGTGTACGCATGGCCTATTTCGAACATGAAGGTTGCAACCTGCACTATGAGGAATATGGCCACGGCACGCCGTTGCTGCTGGTTCACGGGCTGGGTTCCAGCACCCTGGACTGGGAAAAGCAGATCCCGGCGCTGTCGGCCCGCTACCGGGTGATCGTCCCGGATGTACGCGGCCACGGTCGCTCCGACAAACCCCGCGAGCGCTACAGCATCGCCGGGTTCAGCGCCGACCTGATCGCCCTCATTGAACACCTGAACCTCGGCCCCACTCATTACGTGGGCCTGTCCATGGGCGGCATGATCGGTTTTCAACTGGCCGTGGATCAGCCGCAATTGCTCAAAAGCCTGTGCATCGTCAACAGCGCGCCCGAGGTAAAACTGCGCAACCGCGACGATTACTGGCAGTGGTTCAAGCGCTGGAGCCTGATGCGCGTCCTCAGTCTGGGCGCCATCGGCACGGCCTTGGGCGGCAAGCTGTTCCCGAAACCCGAACAGGGTGACTTGCGACAAAAAATGGCCGAGCGCTGGGCAAAAAACGACAAATATGCTTATCTCGCCAGCTTCGATGCAATCGTTGGCTGGGGGGTTCAGGAACGACTTTCGAGGGTCTCCTGTCCAACCCTCATCGTCAGCGCCGACCGTGACTACACACCGGTTTCGCTGAAAGAGACCTACGTAAAACTGCTGCCCGATGCGCGGCTGGTGGTGATTGCCGATTCGCGCCACGCCACCCCGCTGGATCAACCCGAAATGTTCAACCAAACGCTGCTCGAGTTTCTCACCGCAGTCGACACCACCTCACTCAGGATCACTGACCCATGCTGAAAAAAATCGCCCTCGTCGCTGGCTCCGTTCTGTTTGCCGCCAACCTGATGGCCGCAACGCCCGCCAAGGCGCCGCACGTGCTGCTGGAAACCACCAACGGCCAGATCGAGATCGAACTGGACCCGGTCAAAGCGCCGATCAGTACCAAGAACTTCCTTGATTACGTCAACAGCGGCTTCTACAACAACACGATTTTTCACCGTGTAATTCCAGGGTTCATGATCCAGGGCGGCGGTTTCACTCAACAAATGCAGCAGAAAGAAACCAAGGCACCGATCAAGAACGAGTCCAAAAACGGTCTGCATAACGTCCGTGGCACGCTGTCCATGGCCCGCACCTCTAATCCTGATTCGGCCACTAGCCAGTTCTTCGTGAACGTCAAGGACAACGACTTCCTCGACAGCGGTGACGGCTATGCGGTCTTCGGTAAAGTCGTGAAAGGCATGGACGTGGTGGACGTCATCGTCAACTCGCAAACCACCACCCGTGGCGGCATGAAAGATGTGCCAGCCGACCCTGTGTTCATCAAGTCAGCCAAAGTCATCGACTAAGCTACACAGGAAGTCTTGAGCGGCCGCCGGAGTGCGCCGCTCACACTGTTCAAAGGAGAGCCCGTGCGCGGGCGGAGAACTGATGCTTTATCGCCGTTTCGAGAAACTGATCGACATTTTCCGCGAGGCCCCGACGGCCGCTCCGCCGGATCGGGTTCTCCCTTTTTATACCTATTATCTGAAGCAGGTCTGGCCGAGTTTCGCCGTCCTGCTGTTCGTCGGTCTGATCGGTGCGCTGATCGAAGTAGCGCTGTTCAGTTACCTGAGTCGCATCATCGACCTGACCCAAGGCACACCTAACGTCGATTTCTTCAAGGAACACGGCATCGAGCTGGCCTGGATGGCGGTGGTAGCCCTGGTTTTTCGGCCGATTTTTGTTGGCCTGCATGACCTGCTGGTGCACCAGACCCTGAGCCCCAGCATGACCAGCCTGATCCGCTGGCAGAACCACAGTTATGTGCTCAAACAGAGCCTGAATTTTTTCCAGAACGACTTCGCCGGACGCATCGCCCAACGCATCATGCAAACCGGCAACTCACTGCGCGATTCAGCCGTGCAAGCCGTGGACGCGCTGTGGCACGTGCTGATCTACGCGATCAGTTCGCTGGTGCTGTTCGCCGAAGCCGACTGGCGCCTGATGATCCCGCTGCTGACCTGGATCGTCGCCTTCATCAGTGCCCTTTACTACTTCGTGCCACGGGTCAAGGAACGTTCGGTCGTGTCCTCCGATGCGCGCTCCAAACTCATGGGACGGATTGTCGACGGCTACACCAATATCACCACCCTGAAGCTGTTCGCCCACACCAATTTCGAGCAGCAATACGCTCGCGAAGCGATCAAGGAACAAACCGAAAAAGCCCAACTGGCCGGCCGGGTGGTCACCAGCATGGACGTGGTCATCACCAGCATGAACGGCTTGCTGATCGTCGGCACCACCGGCCTGGCCCTGTGGCTGTGGACGCAGTCGCTGATCACCGTAGGCGCCATTGCCCTGGCCACCGGCCTGGTGATCCGCATCGTCAACATGTCCGGCTGGATCATGTGGGTGGTCACCGGCATTTTCGAAAACATCGGCATGGTTCAGGACGGTTTGCAGACCATTTCTCAACCGGTCAGCGTCACTGATCGTGAGCAGGCCAAACCGTTGCTGGTAACCTGTGGCGAAGTGCGTTTCGAGCACGTGGATTTCCACTATGGCAAGAAGAGCGGGATCATTGGCGACCTCAACCTGACCATCAAGCCTGGCGAGAAAATCGGCCTGATCGGTCCATCCGGCGCCGGCAAGTCAACACTGGTCAACCTGCTGCTGCGCCTCTATGACGTGGAGGGCGGACGTATCCTCATCGACGGCCAGAACATCGCCGAAGTCGGCCAGGAAAGCCTGCGGGAACGCATTGGCATGATCACCCAGGACACGTCCTTGCTGCATCGCTCGATCCGCGACAATTTGCTGTACGGCAAACCCGACGCCACCGACGCCGAACTCTGGGAGGCGGTGCACAAGGCCCGCGCCGACGAGTTCATTCCGTTGTTGTCGGACTCCGAAGGCCGCACCGGTTTTGATGCCCACGTCGGTGAGCGCGGGGTCAAACTCTCCGGCGGCCAGCGTCAGCGGATTGCGATTGCTCGCGTGCTGCTCAAGGACGCGCCGATCCTGATCATGGACGAGGCCACCTCGGCGCTGGATTCGGAAGTTGAAGCGGCGATCCAGGAAAGCCTGGAAACCCTGATGCAGGGCAAAACCGTGATCGCCATCGCCCACCGGCTCTCGACCATCGCCCGCATGGACCGGCTGGTGGTCCTGGAAAAAGGCAAGATCGCCGAAACCGGCAGCCACGCCGAACTGCTGGCCCATGGCGGGTTGTATGCACGGTTGTGGCAGCACCAGACGGGGGGATTTGTCGGCATCGACTAAATCTTCTGATCGACAATAATCCTGTGGGAGCGGGCTTGCTCGCGAAGGCGGAGTGTCAGGCAACAATTATGTCGACTGATACACCGCCTTCGCGAGCAAGCCCGCTCCCACAATAGTGAGTGTGATCCCCCCAGGATCAATCCTGCCGGTAAGGCAAGGCCGTCCTCGCTTCCTCGGCATACGCCAACACACCAACGCGCTCTTGCTGCAGGAAGTCTTTGACGGCAGCTTTCAGGCCGGGATGGCGCAAGTAGTGCCATGAATGAGTGATCACGGGCTCAAACCCGCGAATCAACTTGTGCTCACCCTGGGCACCGGCATCGAATCGCTGGAAGCCATTGGCAATCGCGTAGTCCATGCCTTGATAGAAACAGGTCTCGAAGTGGAGACGGTCGAACTCCGCCAGACAGCCCCAGTAACGACCGTAAAAGCTGTCGCCACCCACCAGACTGAAGGCCATTGCCACCGGCCGTGAGCCTTGCTTGGCCAACACCACACGAATCGACTCTGGCATGCGCTCGGCCAGCAAACTGAAAAACTCCCGCGTCAGATACGGCGCTTGCCGACGCACTGCGTAGGTGTTGGCGTAGCAGGCATAGACAAAATCCCACTGCGCCTGATCGAGTTGCCTACCTTCAAGCCATTCGAAATCAATGCCCTGCCCCGCCACTTGTTCGCGCTCCTTGCGCATCTGCTTGCGCTTGCGCGAACTGAGGACGTCTAGGAAATCCTGAAAATCCCGATACCCGCGATTCTGCCAGTGGTACTGACAGCCGATACGCTGCAACCAGCCCGGCTGCTCGGCCAAGGCCGCGTCAGTGAACGGGTCGGTGAAGTTGATGTGGGCACTGGAGAGTTGTTCGATTTCAAGGTAGCCCGGCAGGCTTTTCAACAGTTCGAAACCGTCCTCGAGCGTGGCCGCCAGCAAACGCGGGCCGCTGACCGGACTGAACGGCACAGCCGTCAGCAGCTTGGGGTAGTAATCGATACCGGCACGCTCACAGGCATCGGCCCAGGCGTGATCGAACACGTACTCGCCGTAAGAATGCCATTTGCGATAACTGGGCAGCGCGGCAATCAGGCGATCGCCTTCGATGTGCAGCAAATGCTCGGGTTGCCAGCCGGAATGAGGGCCGACGCTGCCGCTGTCTTCCAGCGCGCTGAGAAAGGCGTGGCGCAGAAAGGGCTGATTCTCGGGCACCAGGGCATCCCACGTCTGCGACGCGATTTCGGACAGACTTTCCAGACGTTGCAGCGGCATCAGTTCTTCCCTACTTCTTTGCGTGAAAGCCCGGCGAGTATCGCCCATCGCCAAAAAATCCACACGAGCAATCCGCCGACAGGGCTCTGGATAAGGCTTTACGCCATATTTGTATCGTCATCGAGACGCCATCACATTGCCACTGCTCTGTCATAAACCATCGCGATACTGGCGCCTGTTTTTAGAGCGTCGGGTTCTAGCCCGGCCACTGTTTTCCGCCCGTAACGGTCGGTTGTGTCCTGGATGGCTCAGTCATCCCCTCTCATCTTCGGAGATTGATATGCGTCTTGCTTCCACGAAAACTGCGGCAGCCCTGTGTGGCGGGCTGTTGCTGGCCATGAGCGTTCCGGCCAGCGCCGCAGTCGACGCCAAACTGCTCGACATGCTTAAGGCAAACGGCTCGATTACCAACGCGCAGTACAGCGAACTCCAAGCCGAGCTGACCAGGGATCAAAAGGACCAGCAGATTGCTCGTCAGGCTCAACAAGAGACCAACGAACAGATCGCAGCGACCGCGAAGAAAACCAATGAACTGAGTACCTTCGACCAGAAACTGGCGTGGGCCGCCAAGACCCAATTCAAGGGTGACGTGCGTTTCCGTCAGGAAACCGTCCACAACGATGGCGTTTCAAACAACAAAGACCAGGATCGTCAGCGCATTCGTGCCCGTCTGGGCGCCTACAGCGAAATCAACCCTCAGGTCGACACCGGTATTCGTATCGCCACCGGCAGCAACGACGACGCCCGGTCCACCAACCAGGACCTGAACAACTACTTCGACAAGAAGTCGATCTGGCTGGACCAGGGCTACGTCGACTACCACCCCGACGCGATCAAGAACCTGCACCTCGTCGGCGGCAAGATGCCGCAACAATGGGTGAGCATGGGCGACATCATCTGGGATAGCGACATCAACCCGGAAGGCCTGGCAGCGACTTACAAATACCCGCTGGGCGGCAGCACCGAGCTGTTTGGTAGCGCCGGTCACTACACCCTCAAGGACAACGTCGACGGCGAGGGTGTGCAGTTCAAACACGACCTGCGCCTGTACGCTGGCCAGTTGGGTGCGCGCTTCGCCATCACTGACAACCTGAAACTGACCCTGGGTGGCAGCGTCTACGGCTACGACAATGATGACGACATCAGAGCAGGGGGCACAAGCATTCCAGCCGCACTGGCCATCAACGGCAACAGCCCGAACGAGCAATTCAAACTGTACGAAGGCTTTGGTCAGCTCGACATCGGTGGCCTGCCTATGCCGCTCTCGCTGTACGGTCAGTACGTGAATAACAAAGACGCCAGCAACGATCAGGACTCTGCCTGGTTGGCCGGTGTAAAGACCAAGTTCTACGGCTTCGCAGTGGACTACAACTACCGCGACGTACAGCGTAACGCGGTGGTCGGCGCCTTCACCGACTCCGACTTCGCCAACGGTTTCACCGGTTCGCGTGGCAGCAAGTTGAAAGTGAGTTATGAGCTGGACAAAAACTTCAACCTGGGTGCGACGTACTTCATGGCTAACTCTGACTACACTAACGCCACTCTCAAAGATTCGGACATCAACACCCTGCAACTGGATGCCGAAGCGAAGTTCTGATTCCCCGCTACACGACTCGGGCAAGGAAACCTGAGCCGCTTTTACAAACTCGCGTTGTGGTATCGGTCCCCATCATCCGTCCGATACTGCAGCGCGAGTTTTTTTGTTGGCGCAAAAAAAGATCGCAGCCTGCGGCAGCTCCTACACCGACCGTATTCCAACCGCGATATCGCGTTGAAATCCAATCCCGTGTAGGAGCTGCCGCAGGCTGCGATCTTTTAAGGCGAACTCAGCGCTTGCGCAGAATCACGCTGCCAATCGAGTAACCGGCGCCGAACGAGCTGAGCACTGCCAGCGAACCGGCGGCCAGATCGTCCTGGTTCTTGTGAAACGCAATCACGGAACCGGCGGAGCTGGTGTTGGCGTAGGTGTCGAGAATCACCGGGGCTTCTTCTTCGGTGGCTTCGCGGCCCAGCAGCTTCTTGACGATCAGGTGGTTCATGCTGAGGTTGGCCTGATGCAGCCAGAAGCGTTTCACGTCGCTGATGTTGAGCGTGTTCTCTTCCAGGTGCGTAGCGATCAGCTCAGCGACCATCGGGCAGACATCGCGGAACACCTTGCGGCCTTCCTGCACGAACAGTTTGTCCTTGGCACCGATGCCCTCTTCCGCCGCGCGGTTGAGGAAGCCGAAGTTGTTGCGGATGTTATTGGAGAACTTGGTCAGCAGCTTGGTGCTGACGATATCGAACTGGTACTTGGACGTTGCCAGGTCAGCACGTTCGATGATCACCGCGGTAGCGGCGTCGCCGAAGATGAAGTGGCTGTCGCGGTCGCGGAAGTTCAGGTGACCGGTGCAGACTTCCGGGTTGACCATCAGGATCGCCCGGGCCTGGCCCAGTTGCACGCTGTTGGCCGCAGCCTGAATGCCGAAGGTCGCCGAGGAGCAGGCGACGTTCATGTCGTAACCGAAACCCTGGATACCCAAGGCTTCCTGGACTTCGATGGCGATGGCCGGGTAGGCACGTTGCAGGTTGGAGCAGGCGACGATCACGCCGTCGATGTCCGCGGCGGTTTTGCCGGCGCGCTGCAAGGCTTGCTCGGCGGCGCCGATGGCCATTTGGCAAAGCACCGACCACTCGTCATTCGAGCGTTCCAGCAGGCGTGGCGCCATGCGTTGCGGGTCGAGGATGCCTTCCTTGTCCATGACAAAGCGGCTTTTGATGCCAGAGGCTTTTTCGATAAACGCCGCGCTGGACTCGGTCAACGCTTCGATTTCGCCGCGCGCGATGGCGTCGGCATTGTCGGCGTTGAATTGCGCGACGTAAGCGTTGAAAGACTGCACCAGCTCTTCGTTGGAGATGCTGTTGGCCGGGGTGTACAGGCCGGTGCCGCTGATGACGACGTTATGCATGGTCGTTTCTCTAATCTGTTCAGGCAGAAAGTGTTGGCACCGACGTACCAACACACAAAGGATCTGCTCCCGTCAGGGGGAGCAAACCTGGCATCGCTTTATTCCAATCCGCCCAGACCTGTGAAGGCTCAAAACCGCGGGACCGGCGTTTATAGGCGCGAAGTTTGCCATAAACATTGGGGTTTGGCGCCTTTTGCTGGATAAAGCGCACACTACTTGTAGGACTGTAGGAGCTGTCGAGTGAAACGAGGCTGCGATCTTTTGATCTTGTTTTTAAAAATCTAAAATCAAAAGATCGCAGCCTCGTTTCACTCGACAGCTCCTACAGTGGATCGCGGTGATCGCAGGGTATCGGGTTCAGGGTTCGACCTGGGTCCACTGCTTGTTCAGGCGCTTGTCGGAGATCGGCACCTTGGTCCCCAATTGTTGGGCGAACAGGGAAACCCGGTATTCCTCCAGCCACCAGCGATAGAGCTCCAGCTGCGGATCGCGTTTACCTTCCTGGGCATGTTTGTTGGCGCGGGTTTGATATTGCGTCCACAGGCCAGACAACTCGCCACTCCAGACCCGATCCCTCTGCACCTGAGCGCCGATTTTCTCGAAGCGTTGCTCGACCGCTTTCAGATAACGCGGCAACTCCTTGAGCCACTGCATCGGGGTTTCACGAACGAAGCCCGGATACACCAGATGACTGAGCTGCTGCTTGATGTCGTTCAGGGCCACGGCTTGCGCCAGATCGATCTTGCCCTTGAAGCGTTTTTGCAGACCGTGCCAGAGCTTGAGGATTTCCAGCGTCAGCTTGGCCAGACGCTCGGCGTGCTCGGTCCAGCCACCGCGTTTGCGTTCGGCCAGCGATGCCAACCCGGCGCCATCCCGTGGCAGCGGGTCTTCGCCGTCGAGAATGCAGCTGTCGAGGCTGGCCAGCAGGATGTCTTCGACCAGACTGTCGATGCGACCCATGTCGCGGTACATCAGCCCCAGCTCGGTCAGCCCCGGCAACTTGCTGCGCAGGAACTTCGCCGGTTCGGCCAGTTGCTGCATCAGCAACCGCTGCAAGGCGCGGCGATGCTGGAACTCGGCTTCGGCCGGTGTCGAGAAACGTCCTTCCTTGACCGTGCCGCTCTCTTCCACTAGCGCCGGATACACCGTCATCGATAGCCCGGCGATCTTCTGCTGGGTTTTCTCGGCGACGGCGGCAAACACTTTCGGCTCCACCGGTTGCTGGTTTTTCGCGGTTTGCGGCACGGCCAACGCGGCCTGACTGGCTTCGGCAAAGCGTGCGGTCAGTTCCGCCAAATCACGCCCTTCGCCAAGGAACTTGCCCTGGCCGTCGACGATTTCCAGGTTCATCCGCAAATGACTGTCGACCTGCTGCGACGCTTCGGCCCAGGCTTCATCGCTGACCCGCGCACCGGTCATGCGCAACAGTTCACGGCCCAGCGCTTGAGGCAACGAGCCCTCAGCGAAAGTCATGCGTTGCAAGGCGGCTTTGACGAAGTCCGGCACCGGTACGAAATTCTTGCGCAGGGCTTTGGGCAGGTTGCGCACCAGCGCGATGCACTTGGCCTCGATCACGCCCGGCACCAGCCATTCCAGGCGCTCCGGCGGCAGCATCGGCAACAACGGTGCCGGCACACGCAGGGTCACGCCGTCACGCGGGTGGTTCGGTTCGAAGTGGTAGCTCAGCGCCAACTCCAGATCACCGATGTGCAAGGTGTCCGGGTAATGCAGCGCGGTGACTTCACTGGCCTCGCGAGCCAGTACGTCTTCTTCGCGCATGATCAGCAGCTGCGGGTCTTTCTGGCTGTTGACCCGATACCAGCTATCGAAGGTCGCGGTCTGGTGGATCTCCGCTGGCAGTCGCGCATCGTAGAAGGCGAACAGGGTTTCTTCGTCCGCCAGAATGTCGCGACGGCGAGCCTTGGCTTCCAGTTCGTCGAGCTGTTCCAGCAGTTGCGCATTGGCCGTCAGGCACTTGGCCTTGGACTGAATCTCGCCGCGCACCAGGCCTTCACGAATGAAAAACTCACGAGACACCACAGGGTCGATCGGCCCGTAATGCACCGGCCGGCGACCGACCACGATCAGCCCGAACAAAGTGATCTGCTCGAACGCCACGACCTGACCGCGCTTCTTCTCCCAATGGGGTTCGAAGTGGTTTTTCTTGATCAGGTGCCCGGCCAAGGGCTCGATCCAGTCGGCGTCGATCTTGGCGACCATGCGCGCGTAGAGCTTGGTGGTTTCCACCAGTTCGGCGGCCATCAGCCATTGCGGACGCTTTTTACCGAGGCCCGATGACGGGTGAATCCAGAAGCGCCGCTGACGGGCGCCGAGGTAGTCGCCGTCTTCGGTTTTCTGGCCGATCTGGCTGAGCAGCCCCGAGAGCACGGCTTTGTGCAGTTTCGGATAATCCGCCGGCTCTTTATTGAGGCTCAACTGCATGTCGCGGCAGATCAGGCTCAACTGCCGATGGGAGTCGCGCCATTCGCGCAGACGCAGGTAATTCAGGAAGTTCTTGCGGCACCAATTGCGCAGCGGGCTGGCGGTCAACGCCTGGCGCTGTTCCTCGAAACCACGCCACAAATTGACCAGGCCGGCGAAGTCCGAGTCCACGTCTTTCCATTGTGCGTGCGCCTGATCCGCCGCTTGCTGACGTTCTGGCGGACGCTCGCGCGGGTCCTGAATCGACATGGCGCTGGCGACGATCAGCACTTCCTGCAAGCTGCCGAGTTTCGCCGCTTCCAGCAGCATGCGGCCCATGCGCGGGTCCACTGGCAAGCGCGCCAACTGGCGACCGAGTGGCGTCAGCTGGCTGTTGCGGTCGACCGCCGAGAGTTCTTGCAGCAGGTTAAAACCGTCGCTGATGGCTTTGCCATCCGGCGGCTCGATAAACGGGAAATCGGTGATCTCGCCTAGGCGCAGATGCAGCATCTGCAAAATCACCGCCGCGAGGTTGGTGCGCAGGATTTCCGGGTCGGTAAATTCCGGGCGACCGATAAAATCTTCTTCACCGTAGAGACGGATGCAAATGCCCGGTTCGACCCGTCCGCAGCGACCTTTACGCTGGTTGGCGCTGGCCTGGGAAATCGCTTCGATGGGCAAGCGCTGGACCTTGGCGCGGTAACTGTAACGGCTGATGCGCGCGGTGCCGCTGTCGATCACGTAACGAATGCCCGGCACGGTGAGCGAGGTTTCCGCGACGTTGGTTGCCAGGACCACGCGACGGCCTGGGTGCGACTGGAAAATCCGCTGCTGTTCGGCCGGCGATAACCGCGCGTACAACGGAAGAATCTCGGTGTGCTTGAGCTGGGCCTTGCGCAGCATGTCCGCGGCGTCGCGAATCTCACGCTCACCGGGCAGGAACACCAGCACATCGCCGGGGCTCTTGCGTTCGCTGCGTTCGAACGCGGCGATTTCGTCGAGGGTGGCGAGGATCGCCTGATCCACGGTCAGATCATCCTCGACGCGGTTGCCCTCTTCGTCCTGCTCCAGGGTCAGCGGGCGGTACCAGGTTTCTACCGGGAAGGTGCGGCCCGAGACTTCAACAATCGGCGCGTCATCGAAATGCTTGGAGAAACGCTCCAGGTCGATGGTCGCCGAGGTGATGATGACTTTCAGGTCCGGGCGACGCGGCAGCAGGGTTTTCAGGTAACCGAGCAGGAAGTCGATGTTGAGGCTGCGTTCGTGGGCTTCGTCGACGATGATCGTGTCGTAGCGTTCGAGGTAACGGTCGTTCTGGGTTTCCGCCAGCAGGATGCCGTCGGTCATCAGTTTGATCAGGGTGTTGGAATCGCTCTGATCCTCGAACCGCACCTGATAGCCGACCAGCGCACCCAAGGGTGTCGCCAGTTCTTCGGCGACCCGGCTCGCCACGCTGCGGGCGGCGATTCGACGGGGTTGGGTGTGGCCGATCAGGCCATGCTGACCGCGACCGATTTCCAGGCAGATCTTCGGCAACTGGGTGGTTTTACCCGAACCGGTTTCACCGGCAATGATCAGCACCTGATGCTTGAGCAGCGCTGCTTTGATTTCGTCGCGCTTGGCGGCGATCGGCAGGCTGTCGTCGTAACGAATAACCGGCAGGCTGGCCCGCCGCGCCAACACCTGATCACAGGACGCCTGCATGCGCGTCACCCATTGGGCCAGCTTGGCCTCGTCAGGTTTTTTGCGCAGCTCAAGCAACTGCCGCCGCAGCCGGTGGCGGTCGGCGAGCATGGCGTGATCGAGGTTTTTCAGCAGTTTGTCGATGGAGGGCGATTCGTCAGTCATCAGGTACGCAATAAGTCGTCTAGTGGCGCAGGGGGCGGATTGTCGCAGATTTGGCAGGGATTGCGGGGGGTTCTACTGTAGGAGCTGTCGAGTGAAACGAGGCTGCGATCTTTTGATTTTAGATTTTAAAAAACAAGATCAAAAGATCGCAGCCTCGTTTCTCTCGACAGCTCCTACAGGTCGCGTGGTGTTATTCGTTATCCAGGCCCTTGCGCCGATACGGAAACACATCAATCACCTTCCCGGCGCGAATGGCTTCCTGAAGGCTTTTCCAGTAATCGGCGTTGTAAAGCTCACCATGCAACTGATCAAACAATTTGCGCTGCCCCGAATCAGCAAACAAAAACGGCGGAAACTCTTCAGGAAACACATCCAGCGGCCCAATCGAATACCACGGTTCCGACGCCATCTCGTCTTCCGGTGTACGCGGTTGCGGGATATGCCGGAAGTTGGCTTCGGTCAGGAAGCAGATCTCGTCATAGTCATAAAACACCACCCGCCCATGACGAGTGACGCCAAAGTTCTTCAGCAGCATGTCGCCGGGGAAGATATTCGCCGCCGCCAGTTGCTTGATCGCCAGCCCGTAATCTTCCAGCGCCTCGCGGACCTGAGCGTCGTTGGCGCTCTCCAGATACAGGTTCAACGGCGTCATCCGCCGTTCGGTCCAGCAGTGGCGGATCAGCACGGTGTCGTCCTCTACCGACACGGTGGACGCGGCCACTTCGAGCAATTCTTCCAGACAGGCCGGGTCGAACTTGCTCAACGGGAAGCGGAAGTCGGCAAATTCCTGGGTGTCAGCCAGGCGCCCGACCCGGTCGACGCTTTTCACCAAACGGTACTTCTCGATCACCGTGGCGCGGTCGACGTTCTTTGACGGCGAGAAGCGGTCCTTGATGATTTTGAATACGGTGTTGAAGCCCGGCAGGGTAAACACGCTCATCACCATGCCACGCACGCCCGGGGCCATGATGAACTGGTCGTCGGTGTTGGCCAGGTGATTGATCAGCGCCCGGTAGAACTCGGATTTTCCGTGTTTGTAGAAACCGATCGAGGTGTACAGCTCGGCGATGTGCTTGCCCGGCAAAATGCGCTTGAGGAAACCGATGAACTCCGCCGGCACCGGCACGTCGACCATGAAGTACGAACGGGTGAACGAGAAGATGATCGATACGTCCGCTTCATCGGTGATCAGCGCATCGATCTGAATCCCGCGACCTTCGCGGTGCAGCAGCGGAATCACCAGCGGCCATTGTTCGTCCTGGGTATAGATGCGCCCGACCAGGTACGCGCCTTTGTTGCGGTAAAGCACCGAGGAAAACAGTTCGACACTCAGCTCCGGGTCCTTGCAGACCCAGTCCGGCAGGTTCTCGCGCAATTGCCCTTCGAGACGACTCAGGTCGCCCGCCAGGTTGGCGTAATCCTCGCTGAAGCGGTAGTCGGCAAAAATGCTCGCGAGCATCCCGGACAACTGGCCCTGGGGCTTGTACGTGCGGGTTTGTGCAGCACGGGCCCGGCGCAGGCTCGGCCGGGTGGTGTGAATGAACATGCAGCCGTCGCTGATCAGGTCGTGGCTGAACAGCCCGCAGAAAATCGAGTTGTACCAGGTTTCGGACAGTTCATCGTCGAAGCGCAGGTCGATCAGCGTGATGTAAGCGCTTTTGACCAGCGGCCAGCAACTGACATCCAGCGTGTCAGCGTCGAAAGCGATGTGCAGCCGCCCTACCGTTTCGCTGACTTTTTCTTCGTAGAGATTGATCCGCGCGGCCGACGCCGTTTGCGTCTCCTGCCACTTGGCCTGCTCGAAGCGAGCCCGGGCGCCGTCGGTGATCTGGCGGAAATGCTCGCGATAATCGTCAAAGCCATCGAGGATCATTCGGGCGATGTCGGCGGCTGGCCATTGCTGCGGCATAGGTAAAACCTCGGCGGCTGATTCTTATCGTGGGGCATGAGCTTAGTGGCCCTTTGTTACGCAACGCAACCATTGCCTTGCGTCCTGACTGGCGCGACACTTGCGCGCTAATCAAGGAAGGAACGTGCTGTGAACCCCGTCGATACTTTGCGTTTGTTGTCGCTCGCCGCCATTTGGGGCGCTAGCTTTCTGTTCATGCGCATCATTGCCCCGGTGATTGGCACAATCCCCACTGCCTTTTTCCGCGTGTCGATTGCCGCGGTCGGCCTGTTGGTGATCCTGGGGCTGATGCGCATCAGCTGGGATTTCAAAGGCAAACTCAAAACCGTGATGCTGCTTGGAGTGATCAACTCCGGGATTCCGGCGACCCTGTACTCGGTAGCCGCCCAGGTGCTGCCGGCCGGTTACTCGGCGATTTTCAACGCCACCACGCCATTGATGGGCGTGCTGATCGGCGGTCTGTTCTTCCATGAAAAACTCACCGCCGCCAAACTTGGCGGCGTGTTCCTCGGGCTGTTGGGCGTGGGCATCCTGACCCGAGCCGGTCCGGTGGCGTTCGACATGGAACTGCTGATGGGCGCCCTCGCCTGCCTGCTCGCCACGACCTGCTACGGTTTCGCCGGGTTCCTCGCGCGCCGCTGGCTTGATCAGGCCGGTGGTCTCGACAGTCGTCTATCGGCGGTGGGCAGCATGCTGGGTGCGACATTGTTTCTGTTGCCGCTGTTCGGTTACAGCGTGATCAGCCAGCCACCGGAGAGCTGGGGCGGCTGGAGTGTCTGGTTGTCATTGCTGGGTTTGGGGCTGGTGTGTACGGCGCTTGCGTACATTATTTACTTCCGGTTGCTCAGCTCGGTCGGGCCGGTGAAGTCGATGACCACGACCTTTCTGATTCCGCCGTTCGGGGTGTTGTGGGGAGCGCTGTTGCTGGATGAGCCGTTGTCGATGGCGCATATCTATGGCGGGGTGTTGATTGCGGCGGCGTTGTGGTTGGTGTTGAAGACGACGGTGGTGAAGTCGAAAGAGGTGGTTGCCAGGTAGTTTTGTGGTGCGGTCAATGTGAATTCGGTGCGGGCCGAGCATGCGCTGGCCAAATAAAAAAGGCCTGGAACTCATGCCCCAGGCCTTGTTTTGTTTCAAGCGTTTTTACGGAATACGAACACCAGACCGATGATGATCAGCAACATGCCAAGCATGCTCAACGCCGCCAGCCGGTTGCCGAAAATCAGGTAGTCCATCACCGCCGTCACCGCCGGCACCAGGTAAAACAGACTGGTGACATTGACCAGGTTGCCCCGGGCGATCAAGCGATACAGCAGCAACGTCGCCAGCACCGACACGACCAATCCCATCCACAACACCGGCACGATGAAACCGGTGCTGTGTTCGAAATGAAAGGGCTGGAACGGTACGAAGATCCCGCAGAGCAACAGCCCCGCCAGGTACTGCACTGGCAGCGTGCCGAGGGGATTTTCGGTGATGCGTTTCTGCATGATCGAACCGAACGTCATGCTCGCCAGCGCCAGCAAACCGAAGAGCATTCCGGCGAACGACATGCCGGCCAGACCGATGCCTTGGTACACCACCATGATCAACCCGGCCAAACCCAGTGCCAAACCAAACATTCTGCTGGCTGATCGCTGACGCTCCATGATCACCACCGTAAGAATGGGCTGCACGCCCATGATCGTTGCCATGACGCCCGGTGTGACTTTGAGGTCCAGGGCCAGCAGATAGAAAATCTGATAAGCCCCCAGCAACACCACGCCGGTGGCCATCGCATACACCATCGGCTTGCCGCCCTTGGGCAGTTTCAGCTTGAGCAACGGCACCAGCAGCACCAGACCGAATAGCGCGATGGCAAAGCGAAACAGCAGAAAGGCAAAAGGTGAGGCGTGAGCCAAGCCCCATTTGGAGAAGATCGCCCCGCTGCTCCACAGCAGAACGAACAGGCTCGTGGACGCCGCCGCGAGCGCGGTGTTTTTCGAAAGGACAAACATGAATACCACCTGTAGTCAGGCAAAAAAAGCCAACTCAGCCGAAGCTGAAATTCAGTAGTTTTTTCAGGCGGGCACTTTTTAGACGGGCATGGAAACAGCAGAAAAAAGCTGATCAGCCCGAGAAGCCAACGCCTGGCGGTGATACGACTGCGCACACCGGCGTGCTACTGACAGGTGGAGGGTAATGACTGATCTGCGCAGGCTGCTGATTCCCGCACGGCACGACGCCAGCGTTGACCGCTGAATCGACTACCGCGTTGATGAGGGAAGCTGGCATGGGCTGATCTTTTTTGAAGGGTAGAAAGCTGGGTTGGAAAACATCGAGCGCCGACTATAACCAGCGTGTGAGATGGATTGCAATGACTTGGACAAAGGGCAACGATCTGTAGCAGCTGGCGAAGCCAGCTGCTACAAAGAGAGTGTTTCGCCGGATACTTTTCTGTGCTCGGTATCACCCAAACAACCAATACCCCAACAATGTCAGCACCACCACCGCCAACACCGGTCGCAGCACGCGGTAGGCCTTGGGATTGCGACGCTTCCACTTTTTGATCACACCACTGAATTTGTCGCTGGAGTTCTTGCTCCACGCGTAAGCCTGGTTAATCCCGCCAACACGTTCATCATCAAGATTCTGCGGTGCAGTGGCGCGACCCAAAAAGCCACTGATCCAGCGGTTGATGCGGGTCATCAGGCGGTTGCTCAACGGTCGTTCGATGTCGCAAAAGAGGATGACCCGCGTCTTGTCGGTTTCGTTCTTGACCCAATGCACATAGGTTTCGTCGAACATCACGTCTTCACCATCACGCCAGGCATAGACCTGACCGTCGACGAAGATCCGGCAATCGTCGGAGTTCGGCGTCGACAGCCCCAGGTGATAACGCAGGGAACCGGCGAACGGATCGCGATGCGGGTTGAGGTGGCTGCCGCCTGGCAGCAACGCGAACATGGCGCCTTTGACGTTGGGAATGCTGCTGACCAAGGCCACGGTTTTCGGGCACAAGGCTTCAGCTGAGGGAAGCGGTTTGTCGTACCACTTGAGGTAGAAACGCTTCCAGCCTTTTTTGAAGAACGATCCGAAACCGGCGTCGTTGTTCCTTTCGGCGGCGCGAATGTAGCCCTCGTCGAAGAGGTGCATCGCTTCGTCGCGGATGACTTCCCAGTTGTCCTTGAGCACGTCCAGTTCCGGGAACTTGCTGCGGTCCAGATAGGGTTTGGACGGCACACCGGAGAACAGGTACATCAAAGCGTTATAGGGCGCGAACAACGCTGAATGGTTGACGAACTGACGCAAGACCGGCAATCGTGCCTTGCCGCGCAAATGCACATAGAGAGTGCTGCCGAGGAACAGCAGCAGCGACGCTTTCGCGGCAAGGGAAAAGGTCATCAACAACTCCTTGATAGTAGACAACTCTGCGCAACGCCATTTACCCAACGTGGCAGCCGGCCATGATAAACATTACCGGCCTCGGGAAATACCCGTGTAACTGAACATTCAGTGTTAAAGATTGCGCAATAAAGCACTTCTTAACATAAAGCTTCTGAACGGGGGCTGACTTGAATCACCCCCTTACACAAGTTCAAAAACAAGATCAAAAGATCGCAGCCTGCGGCAGCTCCTACTGCTGATTCTCCTGCTCGGTGAACAGATCACTGAACAGCATGCTCGACAGGTAGCGTTCACCGGAGTCCGGCAGGATCACCACGATGGTCTTGCCCTGCATTTCCGGGGTTTCCGCCAGGCGAACGGCCACCGCCATGGCGGCGCCGCAGGAAATGCCGCTCAAAATCCCTTCTTCCTGCATCAGTCGCAAGGCCATGGCCTTGGATTCTTCATCGCTGACCAACTCAACCCGATCGACCATCGACAGATCAAGATTCTTCGGCACAAAACCGGCACCAATACCCTGGATCTTGTGAGGGCTCGGCTTGATCTCTTCACCGGCCATTGCCTGGGTGATGACTGGCGACACCGCTGGCTCCACCGCCACCGAGATAATCGGTTTGCCCTGGGTATTCTTGATATACCGCGAAACCCCGGTAATGGTTCCACCCGTTCCGACGCCTGCCACCAGTACGTCGACTGCACCGTCGGTGTCGTTCCAGATTTCCGGACCGGTCGTTTTTTCGTGGATGGCCGGGTTGGCCGGGTTCTCAAACTGCGACGGCATGAAGTAGGCAGCCGGGTCGCGGGCGACAATTTCAGCAGCCTTTTCGATCGCTCCTTTCATGCCCTTGGCCGGTTCGGTCAGTACCAGTTCGGCCCCCAGTGCCTTTAGCACTTTGCGTCGCTCGATACTCATGGACGCCGGCATGGTCAGCATCAGCTTGTAACCGCGGGCCGCGGCAACGAATGCCAGGCCGATACCGGTATTGCCCGAGGTCGGTTCGACGATGGTCATTCCAGGCTTGAGTTTGCCGGTGCTTTCGGCGTCCCAGATCATGCTCGCACCGATCCGGCACTTGACCGAGTAACCGGGGTTACGCCCTTCGATCTTGGCCAGGATGGTCACGCCGCGCGGGGCGATACGGTTGATCTGCACCAGCGGCGTATTGCCGATGGAATGAGCGTTGTCAGCGTAGATACGGCTCATGGCTGGGTCCTTATACAGCGTTAAATAAGCTCTCCAAGGTATGCCTGTTGCCCTTGGTCGTCCAGTCAGTCGAACGTCCCGTAACCGCAGCAGTCAATGGCTATACATCGCCAGAGATTTGTCATCATGAAACGCAGATACAGTTGGCCCCTGTGGATCCTCGCTGGCCTCGTTGTGCTGCTGATTGCCCTGCACATCGCCCTGCCCTACATGGTGCGAGACTACCTGAATGACAAGCTGGCGAACATGGGCGACTACCGTGGCCAGATCACCGATGTGGACCTGGCCCTGTGGCGTGGTGCGTACAAAATCAACGGGCTGAAAATCGTCAAGGTCGACGGCAAGGTCCCGGTGCCTTTCGTCAACGCGCCGCTGATCGACCTTTCCGTCAGTTGGCACTCGCTCTGGTACGACCGCGCCGTTGTGGCCGAGGTGAAGTTCTTCAACCCCGAGGTGAACTTCGTCGACGGCGGCGCCAACAAGCAAAACTCCCAGACCGGTCAGGGCACCGACTGGCGTGCGCAGTTGAGCAAACTGGCCCCCATCACCCTGAACGAAGTGCGGATCAGCGATGGCAAGATCAGTTTCCGCAACTTCAATTCCAAGCCCCCCGTGAACATGAACGCCACTCAGGTCAACGCCAGCATCTATAACCTGACCAACGTGGTCGACACCAAAGGCAAGCGCGATGCTCGCTTCGAAGGCAAGGCGCTGCTGCTCGGGCACGCACCACTGGAAACCACCGCCACCTTCGACCCCTTAAGCAACTTTGAAGATTTCGAGTTCCGCCTGCGGGCCAAACACATCGAGCTCAAACGCATGAACGACTTTGCCTCCGCCTATGGCAAGTTCGACTTCAATGCAGGTCACGGTGATGTGGTCATTGAAGCGCAGGCTAAAAAAGCTCAATTAACGGGTTACATCAAACCGCTGCTAAAGGACGTCGACGTGTTCAATTGGCATCAGGACGTCGAGAACAAGGACAAAGGGATTTTCCGCTCCATTTGGGAGGCCATCGTCGGCGGCTCCGAAACGGTGCTGAAAAACCAGGGCAAAAACCAGTTTGCGACTCGCGTGGAACTGAGCGGCAACGTGCATCGCCGAGATATCAGCGCATTCGAGGCTTTTTTGCAGATTTTACGCAACGGCTTCATCCAGGCGTTCAATGCCCAATACGAACGGCCCAAGCCGGATGCGGGCTAAGGGTTTCGGGTGACGATGTAGCGACCGGTTTCTTCGGCCGCCCGCGCCGGGTTCGATTGCTGCTGCAAGAAGTCCCAGCCCAGGCAGGCCAGTGCCAGCGATCGCGGTACCGCTTCACGCCCACTGCTGTAGCGCGTGATGCTGCGGGCACTGACCCCCAACGCTTCGGCCGCCTGATTGAGTGGCAGCCCGGTACGAGCGCGCCAGTCGATGAAGATCCGCGTGTTTTCGTCCAATGCGTTTTGCGCGAGCGCATCCAGATAAAGAGTGTCTGCGCCGATCTGGATGTCCAGTTCGGGCCACTCAACGCTCCAGCCTTCATCACCCAAGGTTGCCCCTTCGAAAGCGCCAACCTCCAGCAATGGCTGCAACCCAGGGTAGGCGCGCAGGTCCCGACTCAAATCGAGGTTCAGTTGCTGACCGTCGATAAAGGTTAGCGTCAGGCGGTGATCCGGCAACGCCTGCACGGCCGACAGCCGTGGTCGTTTCATGGGTAACATCGTTTCCAATCCTCCAGCAATTGCACCAGATGGGCCCTGACCCACGCCAGCGCTTCCTTGATAATCAGCGGCGGCGCCTTGCCCACCATCACTTCGACGGTTTCAAGGCTGAGCATGACGTCCAGCCCGCCACCGGTCAGGTGGACATGAGGCGGCGGATGATCCTTCTCGCGCAACTGAATGCGGTACGTATCGCGAAATCGGTATTTAGTAGACATGCCCCGCAAGCTATCGCCAAAATGGCGATAGCTCAATACTGGCCAGCAGCCGAGACTGAGTCAAGATGTGACGCCCCATTCAGAGACTGAATAAGCCGTCTGCGTTCACAGTCGACCGGGCACCGCGTTATAGTCGGGTACTACAATTATTGCGCCCCGCCCTGCCTCGTTCAGGTCGGCATTACCGTTCGAGGATTAGCAGATGAAGTTCGAAGGCACCCCGGCCTACGTCGCCACCGATGACCTGAAGCTGGCGGTCAACGCCGCCATCACCCTGGAGCGCCCGCTGCTGGTGAAGGGCGAGCCGGGTACTGGTAAAACCATGCTCGCCGAGCAACTGGCCGAGTCCTTCGGCGCCAAACTGATCACTTGGCACATCAAATCCACCACAAAGGCGCATCAAGGCCTGTACGAGTACGACGCGGTCAGCCGTCTGCGCGACTCGCAACTGGGCACGGAAAAGGTTCACGACGTTCGCAACTACCTGAAAAAGGGCAAGCTCTGGGAAGCCTTCGAATCCGAAGAGCGGGTGATCCTGCTGATCGACGAAATCGACAAGGCCGACATCGAGTTCCCGAACGACTTGCTGCAAGAACTCGACAAGATGGAGTTCTACGTTTACGAGATCGACGAGAGCATCAAGGCCAAGAAACGCCCGATCATCATCATTACTTCCAACAACGAGAAAGAGCTGCCGGACGCCTTCCTGCGCCGCTGCTTCTTCCATTACATCGCTTTTCCCGACCGCGTCACGATGCAGAGGATCGTCGACGTGCACTACCCGAACATCAAGAAAGACTTGGTCAGCGAAGCGCTGGACGTGTTTTTCGACGTGCGCAAAGTGCCGGGCTTGAAAAAGAAACCATCGACCTCCGAACTGGTGGACTGGCTGAAGCTGCTGATGGCCGACAACATCGGCGAAGCGGTACTGCGCGAGCGCGATCCGACCAAGGCTATTCCGCCGCTGGCCGGTGCTTTGGTGAAGAACGAACAGGACGTGCAGTTGCTTGAGCGTCTGGCGTTCATGAGCCGTCGCGGCACTCGCTGATCCCTCTTTTTAACAAGATAGAGGGCGATAGCCATGCTGCTCAACCTGTTCAATGAAATGCGCGCAGCCAAAGTGCCGGTCTCGGTACGGGAGTTGCTGGACCTGATCAACGCGCTGAAGCAGCGCGTGACCTTCGCCGACATGGACGAGTTTTATTACCTGTCCCGGGCGATTCTGGTGAAGGACGAAAAGCATTTCGACAAATTCGACCGCGCGTTCGGTGCCTACTTCAACGGCCTGGAAAAACTTGACGATCACCTTCAGGCATTGATCCCGGAAGACTGGCTGCGCAAGGAGTTCGAGCGTTCGCTGACCGAAGAAGAGCGGGCGGCGATCCAGTCTCTCGGCGGCCTGGACAAGCTGATCGAAGAGTTCAAGAAACGCCTCGAAGAACAGAAAGAACGTCATGCCGGCGGTAACAAGTGGATCGGCACTGGCGGCACCAGTCCGTTTGGCTCCGGGGGCTTCAACCCGGAAGGCATTCGGGTCGGCGATGCCGGCAAGCGTCAGGGCAAAGCGGTCAAGGTCTGGGATCAGCGCGAATACAAGAACCTCGACGATTCGGTCGAATTGGGCACCCGCAACATCAAGGTCGCCCTGCGTCGGTTGCGCAAATTCGCGCGCCAGGGTGCGGCGGAAGAACTGGACATCGATGGCACCATCGACCACACCGCGCGAGATGCCGGGCTGCTGAACATCCAGATGCGTCCGGAGCGGCGCAACACCGTCAAGTTGTTGCTGCTGTTCGACATCGGCGGCTCGATGGACGCCCACGTGAAGATCTGCGAAGAGCTGTTTTCGGCCTGCAAGACCGAGTTCAAGCACCTGGAGTATTTCTACTTCCACAACTTCATTTATGAATCGGTGTGGAAGAACAACATGCGCCGCACTTCCGAGCGCACCTCGACCCAGGATCTGCTGCACAAATACGGCGCAGACTACAAAGTGATCTTCATCGGTGACGCCGCCATGGCGCCGTATGAAATCACCCAGGCCGGCGGCAGCGTCGAGCACTGGAACGAAGAAGCGGGTTATGTGTGGATGCAGCGGTTCATGGAGAAGTACAAGAAGGTCATCTGGATCAACCCGTATCCGAAAGATACGTGGGGCTATACGTCTTCGACCAACATCGTGCGGGACTTGATTAACGATCAGATGTACCCGCTGACGTTGCGGGGGCTTGAAGAAGGGATGCGGTTTCTTTCCAAATAACTCGGTGCCTGACCGGACGCCATCGCGAGCAAGCTCGCTCCCACAGGGGAATGTGTCGTTCACAAAATGTGTGGGCAACAACGATCCAATGTGGGAGCCAGCTTGCTCCGGGCGGCGTTCCGACGATGCTTTTAGCGGTTCACAAACCGGCGTAGGTACTCGACCTGCTCCCGATGCGCGACATCCTGCACCACCGGTTTCAACCGCACCTGCGTCCCCGGCAGACACTGCGCCAGTCGCGCCAGCGCCAACGGCGTCAACGCCCCTAATCGCGGATAACCACCAATGGTCTGCCTATCATTGAGCAGCACAATCGGCTGCCCGTCCGGCGGCACCTGAACCGCACCCAGCGGGATGCCTTCGGAAATCATCGGCTTACCCTGATACTGCAACGCCGTTCCCAGCAAGCGTATGCCCATCCGGTCGGCACGGCTGTCGAGGGTCCAGACGCTGTTGAACGCATCAAACAAGCTCTGTCCACTGAACTCGCCGATCTGGGCACCGAGCACCAGGTCCAGCGGCGCGTTGAGTTTGAAATCCGGCACCTGTTCGCGCGCCAATTCCCGCAGCAGGAACAGCGAGCTCCCCGAATAGCTCAACTGCGCATCTTTGGCCAACGCCCGGCCCATGCCATCCAGCCCGCCGAGTTCTTCACGGACCACGGTTGCGCTGCTGCCCAACACCTTTGGCGCATCAAATCCGCCCGGGGCCGCCAAATATGCCCGAGCCCCAAGCAGCGGCTGAGTGAATTGCAATTGCTGACCTTTGTTCAGCCTGAAACTGCGCCACGGTGCCAACGCCTCGCCATCCACCTGTGCCCCCAGATCCGCTCCGGCCAAGGCCAGCACGCAATCCTCTTCGGCAACGACGGTGAACCCACCCAGGGTGATTTCAATCACCGGTGCATCCAGGCCATTGCCCAGCAACCAATTAGCCCACGACATTGATCGCCAGTCCGCCGCCCCGCCCTGGGTCACGCCCAAATGCCGCACGCCGAAACGGCCAGCGTCCTGCAACAGGCACAGCGGTGTACTCGCTTCTATTGATAGACGGCTCATGCCTGCGCCTCCAACGGCGTGTCATCACCGCCCAGATTGATGAATTCGGCATGGCTGACGGCTTCGAAGCGCACCGTGTCGCCTGGTTGCATCAGGCTGTAGCCGTCGCGTTCGCGGTCGAACAATTTGGCCGGGGTGCGACCGATCAGATTCCAGCCACCGGGGGACACCACCGGGTAAGCGGCCGTTTGGCGTTCGGCGATGCCGACACTGCCGGCGGCCACCTTTTTACGCGGAGTGTTCAGACGCGGCGCCGCCAGCGCTTCTTCCACCAGCCCCATGAAGGCGAAACCCGGCGCGAAACCCAAGGCGAATACCTGATACTCGCGCTCGCTGTGGCGACGGATCACTTCATCCACGGCCAATCCGCTGCGCAGGGACAACAGGCTCAACTCCGGGCCAACGCTCAAGTCATACCAGACCGGCAACACATGACATTTGCCGCGGGTGCAGGCGTTGGGCGACAGATCGATCAAGGCCTCGGCGATCAGCTCCCGAGCCTGGGCCGGACTCAACGCGGTCAGATCGTAATGCACCATCAACGTCGTATAGGACGGCACCAGATCGATCAGATGCCCGGCGAATGCAGCCCGCAGACTTTCACTGGCGGCGAGCATCCACGGCATGTTGGCCTCGCTGATCTCATCAAACAGACGGACCATCAAGCAATCCAGCGCCACCACTTCGACCCGGATTTTCATGGCGCGCTCTGCTGATCAAGTGCTTCGCGAATACGCCGCACGGCGGCTACCGAACTGGCATTGTCGCCGTGTACGCAAAGGGTATTGGCCTGCAAGTGCAAGGCACTGCCATCGCTGGCCGTGAGGTTGCCGCCGCGGGCAATGGTCAGCGCCTGCTCGATGATTGTTTCGGGATCGTGATGCACCGCGCCCGGCAGTTGCCGCGAGACCAGCATTCCCGCACTGTCGTAAGCGCGATCGGCGAAGGCTTCGAACCACAGGGTTACGCCGTATTCATCGCCCAACTGCTGGGCTGCGCTGTTGTCGCGAGTGGCCATCAACATCAGCGGTAACTCACGATCATAGGACGCCACAGCCTGAAGCACTGCGCGCAATTGCGCCGGGTTGGCCATCATGTCGTTGTACATCGCGCCGTGCGGCTTGACGTAACTCACCCGCCCACCCTGAGCCCGGCAAATGCCGTCGAGGGCGCCGATCTGGTAATGCACAATGTCCTGAAGTTCCTGGGCGGTGTAGGCCATGGAACGGCGGCCGAAGCCGACCAGATCCTGATACGCCGGATGTGCGCCGATCTGCACGCCGTTGCTCAAGGCCAGGCTGACGGTCTTGCGCATGATGCTCGGGTCGCCGGCGTGGAAGCCGCAGGCGATGTTGGCGCAATCGATGAAGGGCATGACCTCGGCGTCCAGACCCATGGTCCAGTTGCCGAAACTCTCGCCGATGTCGCAGTTCAATAGCAGGCGGTTCACGGTGAACACTCCTGTAGGTTTGATTCTTTTCTATCTGTAAGGCATTTGCCCGCAGATTATCAGTTGCTGGGCATTAAGTTATTGGGCTTCGAGTTGCTTGCCACGGGTTTCCGGCAGACTCAGGGCCGCTAGGATCACCACCCCGTAGGACACTGCCGCAAAAGCACCGATTCCCACGCTCAATGGCACCTTCTGGCTCATCAAGCCGATCAACAGCGGGAACAACGCCGCCAGCGCCCGACCAATGTTGTAGCAAAAGCCCTGACCCGAACCGCGAATCCGTGTTGGAAACAGCTCGGTCAAAAACGCGCCCATGCCGCTGAAGATCCCCGAGGCGAAGAAGCCCAGAGGAAAGCCTAGCCAGAGCATCACGCCATTGCTCACCGGCAATTGGGTGTAGAGCAGAACAATGGTGAACGAGCCGACCGCGAACAGAATGAAGTTCTTTTTACGCCCGAGGATGTCAGTCAAATACGCGCTGATGACGTAACCGACGTAGGAACCGACGATCACCATCGCCAGATAACCGCCCGTACCGAGTACGCTCAAACCGCGTTCGTTCTTCAGAAACGTCGGCAACCAGGAGGTGATCGCGTAGTAACCGCCCAGAGCACCGGTGGTCAGCACCGACGCGCAAATCGTGGTGAAAAGGATGCCGGGAGCGAATATCTCGTAGAATTTTGCCGGATTGCTGGGTTCTTGCTTAGCCTTGGCTTCGCGATAGATTTCCGGGTCCTTGACCAGTCGGCGGACGAAGATCACAAAGATCGCCGGCACGATGCCAAGGATGAACAGTGCGCGCCAGGCGTCTTCCGGTGGCAGCACCGAGAACAGCAGCGCATACAAAATCGCAGTCAGTCCCCAACCCAATGCCCAGCCGGATTGCACCATGCCAACAGCCTTGCCGCGGTCCTTGGCGCGAATCACTTCACCCATCAGCACCGCGCCAGCGGTCCATTCGCCGCCGAAACCGAAGCCCATCAAGGTGCGGCTGATCAGCAGTTGTTCGTAGTTTTGGGCAAAGCCGCATAGGAAGGTGAAAAAGGCGAACCACAGCACGGTGAGTTGCAAGGTGCGTACGCGACCGATTCGGTCGGACAGAATCCCCGCCACCCAACCGCCGATAGCCGAGGCGATCAGGGTGCTGGTGTGAATCAACCCGGCCTCGCCGGTGGTGATGCCCCACATCGCAATCAGGGTCGGCACCACGAAGCTGAGCATCTGCGTGTCCATGCCGTCCAGGCCATAGCCGATCTTGCAGCTCCAGAAGGTGCGGCGTTCCTGCTTGTTGATGTTGCGGTACCAGTCGAAAGGTCCAGGACGAACCGTGGCTTTGGGGATGTCGAGCGTGTCGGGCGCACTCATGGCAAATCTCCGCGCTAATTTTTATTGGTATTGTTCTGAGCCCCGACGACGCCTATCGTGGGAACCGGATGGCCTGATTTTTGGGCGCCTTGCCCTGCTACGTCCAACTAATAAAACCCCGCCCTAGACATAAGAATTCTTTATCCCCGAGCAGACCCCATGAACCTGAAGTTTCTCGAGACCTTTGTCTGGGTCGCCCGACTCAAGAGTTTTCGCCTGACGGCAGACAAGCTCTTCACCACCCAGGCGTCGATTTCCAGCCGCATTGCCGTGCTCGAAGGCGAGCTCGGGGTGAAGCTGTTCCTGCGAGATTCACGTGGCGTGAGCCTGACGCCCGAAGGCTTGAAAGTGCTCGAGTACGCCGAGCAAATGATGGACACCATGCAAGCCCTCAAGCAGTCGATCGAAACCCGCTCGAGCAAGGTCGGACGGGTTCGCATCGGCGTGATGGACACGGTCATCCATACCTGGCTGAGCCCGTTGGTGGCGCAAATGATGGATCACTATCCGCTGGTGGAAATCGAGTTGGTGGCCGATACCGCGCTCAACCTCTGCGATCAGCTGCAAAAAGGCTTTCTCGATCTGATCCTGCAAACCGACCTGTTGCGTCAGGAAAGCGTGCGCAGCCTTGAGCTGGCCAGTCACCCGATGGGCTGGATTGTGGCGACTAACTCGATCTACAACCGCGAGTATTCAGGGATTGCCGACCTGGCGCGGGAACGGATCATTACCTACTCGAAAAACTCTCACCCGCATCAGGAAATTCTCGCCCTGATGCAGGCCAACGGCATCATGACGCCACGATTGAACTGTGTGAATTCGGTATCAGCGATCACCCGGTTGCTGCGGGACGGTTTCGGTATTGGCGCGCTGCCACCGGTGCTGGTAGCCGAGGAACTGGCGCGGGGGGAATTGACCTTGCTGGCCATCGATCAACGTCCACCGAATTTGCAGGTGGTGGTGTCGTGGCGGGTTGGCGTGGAATGGGTCGAGGAGATTGTTTCGTTGTGTCAGCAGGTGCTGGACGGGTATGCGAAGAAGGTGGGTGAGGATTACATCACTTTGAGTCGTTGAAGAGCAAAAGATCGCAGCCTTCGGCAGCTCCTACAGGGAACGCATTCCAATGTAGGAGCTGCCGTGGCTGCGATCTTTTGCTGTTACAACCCCCGCACATCCCGATCTTCGATCGGTCGGCTCTGGCGCAGGCGTTTGCCGCCCAGCACCACCCAGTCGATCAGACGGAACAGGCATTCAATGCCGAACGACAACAGCAACGCTCCGCTCATGCCCCAGATCATCGCTTCCGGCGTCAGCAGGATCTGGTAGCTGTAGCCGTTCCAGGTTTCCTTGCGAATATCCGGATCAGCCGCCAGTGCAACCTGCAGGAAACGGATGTACCACGGGCCCTGCATGGCCTGGAACTGTTTGTCGAGCGCCAGCTGACGGGTCAGCAAGGTGCTCAGGCTGTCGGCATCGCTGCGAAAGATCGGGTCTTCGCTGCCGCGGTAATGGGCCACCAACGCCTGCATGTCGCCCTTGAAGAACTGATTCGCCGTGCCCTGAAAACCGCTCAGACTGGTCTGCGCCTCAATCAGATGCGCTTCGACCCGTTTGGCGTAATCGCTGATGAACCCCGGCACCTGGACACCGATCAACAAGCCCGCTGCAAACAACACCAGCCGTAGATAACTGAGCAACATGAAGGGAAATCCTTATTCGGTCTTGCCCTGGCTGACGCATTCACCGCGTCGCCAGAGGCTCCATTGGCCCGGTTCGTAGCGGGTCCAGGTTTCGTTTTCGGTCAAGGGTTCGGTGGCGATCACCGTGACCACGTCGTTGGGCGTGGTTTCGGCCTGGAAATCGACGATCACATCGACATCCTTCAAGCGCGCCGGGCCGAATGGCGCGCGACGGGTGATTTGCGCCAATTTGGTCGAGCAATAACAGAACAACCAATCGCCATCGCTGAGCAGGCAGTTGAACACGCCTTTGCCACGGTATTCGGCGCAGGCGGCCACCAGGTCTGGCAGCAGTTCTTCGACCTCTACCGGTTCCGGGAACGCTGCGCGCACGCGATTGAGCAAATCGCAGAACGCCGCTTCGCTGTCGGTATCGCCGACTGGGCGGTAAAAACTCTTGATCGGTTGAAACTCCGCGAGCTGGCCGTTATGGGCGAAACACCAGTTACGGCCCCACAGCTCGCGCACGAATGGATGGGTATTGGACAGGCAGACCTTGCCGACGTTGGCCTGGCGGATGTGCCCGATCACCACTTCGCTCTTGATCGGATAGCGTTGCACCAGGTTCGCGACTTCGGATTCGCAGCTCGCCGCCGGATCCTGAAACAGGCGCAGGCCACGGCCCTCGTAAAAAGCGATGCCCCAGCCGTCACGGTGCGGACCGGTGCGGCCGCCGCGCTGCATCAGCCCGGTGAAGCTGAACACGATATCGGTCGGCACATTGGCGCTCATGCCCAATAACTCACACATGCTCGGATTCTCGCTGAAAGGCAGGGGCAAGGTTACAGACGCGGTTCGACCCGCAATCGCTGAGGGTTGCTCGGCACCGGTGGACGACCGTAACGATCATCGCCCGCACCGCCGAAAGGATGATCCTCTTCAGGGTCATCGGCCCGGGCCGCAGCCTTGGCAGCGGCAGCCTGTTCCTTGCGAGCGTTGGACGCACGTTCGATAGGGAAACGGATTGCCACGAATACCAGGTAGATGCCGAAGGCGATCATGCCGTACATGAACAGGTCGGAAACCGCCCGCCAGGCGTTGTTGCCGACCTTGAACAATAGATCAAGGGCAGTAATGGCGATGGCCGGAGCGACCTTTTCCTTCACCGGGTCGATGATGGTCGGGCTGAACAGCAACACGGCAACCAATAGCCGTAACGGTTCACGCAGCCAGCGCCACATCCAGCGGGTCAGGCGCATCCACACCAGCAGGCAGCCCAAAGCGGCGAAGGCGTAGAGGCCCCAAGCGATCAGATAGTCGTTCTCGGTCATGGTGTCCATGGCAAGGCAGGCAAGTCGGGTGGAGACAGACCATTACTGGCCTGCCTCCCCCTAAGAACCGTACGTGCGCCTTTCAGCGCATACGGCTCAAGTCTTTAGTAAGCTCCTCGCGGAGCCGGCTTGTTCACTGTCAATCCACGGCTATGAAGCTGTTGGTGACAAACTGGATGCAATAGTACTCGGTTATCCAAGGTGTCTCCACCGCCTTGGGAGCGATGAACGATGTGATGGTCATGCCATCCCGTCTCCTTGTTAATCGGTTCCTTGCACAGCAGACACACTCCTTTTTGGCTCTGGAATAGGCTCAAAATCTGCTTGCGGTACTTCAGCTTGTTCAGCATCCGCGCCATACGCAGCGTCTCACCCATTTCTTCCATTGAAGGATCGAAGGGGTTGTACTCCCCACTCACCTTCTTGTGCCTCTCAATCGGCGTATCCGCTAGCGAATACAACGCGATCGTCCGTTTTGTCCCGCTTTCTTCCAGCACAACGGTGGAGAACACCCAGTTTTTACTTTCGTGACTTTGGAAATACTTCTTCCTGATCCACTCCAGCGATTTGTTAGGGTGCCGCCGTTTTGCCCAACGCCATAAAGCATGGAATATTTGGTTATCCATGCGGCTATACGCCTGCTTGGCGACTACTGGCTGGTGATAAAACGCCCAACCACGCAGTATCGGATTCAGCTGTCGGATCAGATCCTCCTGCCTTACCGTCTTGCTGGTACTGATANNNCTTCCCATCGAACTTGCGGAAATTCCAACCAAGGAAGTCGAAGCCTTCTTCTATATGGATGACATGGGTTTTCTCGGGTGACAACTGCAATCCACGCGTCGCGAGGAATTGCTCTACCCAAGGTCTGACTTCAGTTTCCAGCACCTCTCGCGAGGTTCCAGTTATCACAAAGTCATCCGCATAACGCACCACATTGATTTTCAGCTTCTTGGCCTTTGTCACCCCCCAGTACAGCTTGAGTTGTGACTCCAGCCCATCCAGCACCAAATTTGCCAAGGTGGGCGAGATAATCCCGCCCTGTGGCGTACCGGCATCCGTTGCCTGTAGCTGGCCTTTATGAATCACACCAGCTTTCAACCATTTCCGGA
>NZ_SOPU01000029.1:0-361 GCF_004402115.1 Pseudomonas sp. F01002
GCGATGCCGACGGTGACCAAAGCACCACCACCATCACCATCGACGTGATCAACAGCTGCATCCGAGCGGTCAGTGACAGCGACGTGACCGTCTATGAAAAAGCCCTCGACCTGAACCAGGACGGTCAGGATCTGGCGCCCGGCACCGTCACCGGCAGCCTGCCGGGCAATACCGGCGAAACCGCCAGTGGCACCCTGGTCGGCTCCGTCACCGGCGCGACCGGCGCAATCACCTACACACTGGTCGGCAGCGCCACTGGCACCTACGGCCAAATCCTGCTCAATCCCGACGGCACCTACACCTACACGCTGACCTCGCCGCCAAGCACCACGCCGCATGCCGACGATGGCGCGAATACCCT
>NZ_SOPU01000029.1:429-672 GCF_004402115.1 Pseudomonas sp. F01002
TCGCCGCAGGGGGGGCGGTGGTCGGCGTACGTGCCGGTTCAGACACCTCGACCTCGGCCGTTGGCGGCCTGAACACTCAGATCAATGGCACCTACGGTTACCTGACGCTGGACGCCAACGGCAACGCCGTGTACCACAGCAACCCGAACGCCGTGAGCGGTCCCGGGGCGACCGACGTGTTCACCTACACCGTGCGCGATGCCGACGGTGACCAAAGCACCACCACCATCACCATCGATGTGC
>NZ_SOPU01000003.1:0-268 GCF_004402115.1 Pseudomonas sp. F01002
CGACCGGTTGGGTCTACCTCGACTCTGCTGACCTCAACTTCTCGAACCGCCCGGTGCGGACCCGCATGCCGGGTGGTGTGGCAGGGGCACGGCCAGATGGCCGTCCCCTATGCCGATTTTTCAACGCCAAAAAAGTACCCAAAAAGGCTCGCCCCGAGCGTCCGGCCCCTCGCCTAGGCTCGGCGTTCCTTCGCTCCGGTATCCATCCGGGGACACTGCCCTCCGGTCTGCTGCGCGACGACCTACATGCAGCGTGTTCGACTGCGTC
>NZ_SOPU01000003.1:278-93287 GCF_004402115.1 Pseudomonas sp. F01002
TATAGGGCGGGTGGATCAAGATCAAGAGCTGCAGGCGAGCTAACGCTCGTCCTGTTGAGTGGTGAGGAGCGAAAGGCGTATCTGAACCATAGATGTGGGAGCTGGCTTGCCTGCGAGGCGGCCTGACAGCCGACCAATATATTGCTGATGTACCAAATTCAATTGTGGGAGCGGGCTTGCTCGCGAATGCGGTGTGTCATTCAGCATTAATATCGACTGAAGCACCGCTTTCGCGAGCAAGCCCGCTCCCACAAGGGATTAGCTGTGCGGCGAAGGTTTTGGTGTGTCGATGTTACCCAGCACTCGGTTCGCCGTGATCTCCGCCAGCATGATGATGTTTGAAATGCCCAGCAGGGTATTGCGCGACCCACCGTCAAGATGGTCCACCAGGTGATGGACCATCACATCGACCGAGGCTAGCGTCTCGACCAGAAAAACCACGAGGGTTTCGGTCGTGGCCTCTGAGTCCACTGTGAACAGTGTTGGGCGTGCGCGGGGTGGCTTTGATGTCGGCAATCGACGGGAAGTGGAGGTGGCAGCTGTACGCGGACAAAATCAGTTCGCCACCCGAACCCCACCCATACTCCCGCTCAATTCATACGCCACCAATTCCGCCTGATGCGCCGCCAATATCTCCGGCAACGACCCGCGCAAATACTCGACCCACGTCTTGATCTTCGCATCCAGATACTGCCGCGACGGGTAGATCGCATACAGATTCAATTCCTGCGACCGGTAGTTCGGCATCACCCGCACCAGCGTACCGTTGCGCAACCCTTCAATCGCTGCATACACCGGCAAAACCCCAACCCCCATGCCGCTGGTGATCGCAGTCTTCATCGCATCAGCGGAGTTCACCAGAAACGGCGAGCTATTAATCGTCACCATCTCCTGGCCTTCCGGGCCGTCAAAGGTCCATTTCTCCAGCGGAATCACCGGGCTTACCAAACGCAGGCACGCGTGGTTCAGCAAATCGCTGGGCTTCTGCGCGCAGCCGTTGGCTTTCACATACGCGGGCGAGGCGCAAACGATGCTGTAGGTGATGCCCAAACGCTGGGAGACGAAGCCCGAGTCCGGCAGCTCGCTGGCGAGCACGATGGACACGTCGTAGCCCTCGTCGAGCAAGTCCGGCACGCGGTTGGCCATGGTCAGGTCGAAGGTGACGTCGGGGTGGGTCTTGCGGTAGCGGGCGATGGCGTCGATCACGAAGTGCTGGCCGATGCCGGTCATGGTGTGCACCTTGAGCTGCCCGGCCGGACGGGCATGGGCGTCGCTGGCTTCGGCTTCGGCTTCTTCGACGTAGGCCAGGATCTGCTCGCAGCGCAATAGATAGCGCTTGCCGGCCTCGGTCAGGGCGATGCGTCGGGTGGTGCGGTTGAGCAGGCGGGTTTGCAGGTGGGCTTCCAGGTTGGAGACCGCGCGCGAAACGTTGGCCGTCGTGGTATCGAGTTGCACGGCGGCGGCGGTGAAGCTGCCGGCCTCGGCCACGTAACTGAAGGCGCGCATGTTTTGCAAAGTGTCCATGGGGTGCTCTCTAGGCGAATGGCAAATTGTGACACGAAGTTGCTGACTTTCTACAGGCGACTAAAGATGGACTGACGGATTATCGCGTTAACGGTAACAAAGATTCACAGGATTCCCAGCTTATCGCCAACAAAGCCGACCCCTAGAATTGCGCCCACCTCTGTAGGAGCTGTCGAGTGAAACGAGGCTGCGATCTTTTGATGTTGCCTTTAAAAGCGAAGATCAAAAGATCGCAGCCTCGTTTCACTCGACAGCTCCTACGGGGGATCTATCTCAACTCAGGAATTTGCAGCAGTGCCGCGTCGCATCAACAGAGCGCTTCAGACGCTCAGTGTTTTGGCTTTAACCCTGGCAATCAGCGGCTGCATCGGTACCGGAGGTATTGCCCCACAGGGCAAGGCATTCGAGGCCAATTCATTGGCCACCGACGAAGCCATCCAGAACGCTGCACAGGACGCTCACTGGCCCACCGCCCAATGGTGGCAGGCCTATGGCGACCCGCAATTGAACCGCTGGATCGACCTCGCCCTGCAAGGTAGCCCGACCATGGCCATGGCGGCGGCGCGAGTGCGTCAGGCCAAATCCATGGCCGGGATCGCCGAGTCCGCTGAGTCGCTGCAGATCAATGGCGAATCCACTCTCAAACGCCACAACTGGCCCACCGATCAGTTCTACGGGCCGGGCGAGTTGGCCAACACCACCACCTGGGACAACAACGCCGCGCTGGGCTTCAGCTACACCCTCGACCTTTGGGGGCGCGAAAGCAACGCCACCGAGCGCGCCGTGGACATGGCCCACATGACGGCCGCCGAAGCGCGTCTGGCCCAGCTCGAATTGCAGAACAACATCGTGCGCGCCTACATCGAGCTGTCGTTGCATTACGCGCAACGGGACATCGTCGCCGCGACCCTGAAACAGCAGCAGCAAATTCTCGATCTCGCGCAGAAGCGCCTGAACGGTGGCATCGGCACCCATTTTGAAGTCAGTCAGGCTGAAACGCCGCTGCCGGAAACCCACCGCCAGATCGATGCACTGGACGAAGAAATCGCCCTTAGCCGCAACCAGCTCGCGGCACTTGCGGGCAAAGGTCCGGGGGAGGGCGCGCAGTTGCAACGGCCGACGTTGTCGTTGGGCGCGGCGCTGAAGTTGCCATCGACCTTGCCCGCGCAACTGCTTGGCCAACGCCCGGACGTGGTCGCCAGTCGCTGGCAAGTAGCGGCCCAGGCGCGGGGCATTGACGTCGCCCATGCCGGGTTCTACCCCAACGTCGATCTGGTCGGCAGCCTCGGTTACATGGCCACGGGCGGTGGAGCGTTGGAGTTCCTGACCGGCAAGAAGCTCAACTACAGTGTCGGCCCGGCCATCTCGTTGCCGATCTTCGACGGCGGCCGTTTGCGCTCGGAGCTGGGTGAAGCCTCGGCCGGTTACGACATCGCCGTGGCCAAGTACAACCAGACGCTGGTCAACGCGTTGAAAAACATCTCCGACCAGTTGATCCGCCGCGAATCCATGGACAAGCAGCAAACCTTCGCCGCCGAGTCGGTGGCCGCTGCGCAGAAGACCTACGACATTGCGATGATCGCCTACCAGCGCGGGCTCACCGACTACCTCAACGTGCTTAACGCCCAGACTTTGTTGTTCAAACAGCAACAAGTTCAGCAGCAAGTGCAGGCCGCGCGACTGAGTGCTCATGCCGAACTGGTGACGGCGCTCGGCGGCGGATTGGGCGCGGGTAGCGACGTGCCGAAAGACAGCCAGATCGCCGTACCGAAAACCCCGACTCTTCTTAAGAGCATCTCGAAGTGAGCACGGACCCTGTGGGAGCGAGCTTGCTTGCGATGACTGAGTGCCAGTCGACATCAATGTTGAATGTCAGACCGCAATCGCGAGCAAGCTCGCTCCCACAGGTTCCCAGCCTGACTGAATATCAATGAGCAGGACTCCATGACTCCCTTGCCCGCACCTTTGCGCTGGCTGTATTCCCTTGAATGGCGCCGGGGTTTCTTCGATTGGGCGCGCAGCGATGGCGTGACCTGGGTCTACATTTTCAAGGTGCTGTTCGCCGCGTTCCTGACCCTGTGGCTGGCCATGCGCCTGGAGTTGCCGCAGCCGCGCACGGCGATGATCACCGTGTTCATCGTCATGCAACCGCAAAGCGGCCACGTGCTGGCCAAGAGTTTCTATCGCTTCCTTGGGACATTGGCCGGCTCGGCGGTGATGGTCGCGTTGATCGCTTTGTTTGCGCAGAACACCGAGCTGTTCCTCGGTTCGCTGGCGATCTGGGTGGGCATCTGTTCGGCGGGCGCGGCGCGCTATCGCAACTTTCGCGCCTATGGTTTCGTGCTCGCCGGGTACACCGCCGCGATGGTCGGTTTACCCGCATTGGCTCACCCGGACGGCGCGTTCATGGCGGCAGTCTGGCGGGTGCTGGAAATCTCCCTGGGGATTATTTGCTCCACGCTGGTCAGCGCCGCAATCCTGCCGCAATCCGCCAGCGCCGCCATGCGCAACGCCTTGTATCAGCGCTTCGGCGTGTTCGCGCTATTCGTCACCGATGGCTTGCGCGGTCGCAGCAAACGGGAGGCTTTCGAGGCGAGCAACGTGCGCTTCATCGCTGAGGCCGTGGGGCTGGAAGGGTTGCGCAGCGTCACCGTGTTCGAAGACCCGCACATGCGTCGGCGCAATGGTCGGCTCAGCCGCTTGAATAGCGAGTTCATGGGCATCACCACCCGTTTCAACGCCTTGCACCAGTTGCTCGAACGCTTGCGCAGCAGCGGCACCGATCACGTGGTTGCGGCTATCAAGCCGGGTTTGCAGGACCTGGCCGAACTGCTCGACGGCTTCAGCGGCCGTGCGCTGACCAATGCCGATGCGGGGCGTCTGGTCATCGCACTGACCGCCTATAAAGAAGGTCTGCCGGCGCGGGTTCGCAGCCTGCGGGCGATCTTCCAGGAGGGCGATCCGAGCGACGCCGAGCAGCTGGATTTTCATACCGCGTACGAGCTGCTCTATCGCTTCGTCGACGACTTGCACAGTTATGCACAGACCCACGCGTCGCTGGCCGATCACAGCCATGCGCGCGAGCAATGGGATGAGCCGTTCACCCCGCAAACCAACTGGATGGCGTCGGCCGCCTCGGGGATTCGCGCGGCGTTCATTCTGGTGGTTCTGGGCAGCTATTGGGTCGCAACGGCATGGCCGAGCGGTGCGACGATGACCCTGATTGCCGCCGCTACCGTGGGCCTCTCGGCGGCGACACCGAATCCAAAACGCATGGCCTTTCAGATGGCCTGCGGGACGCTCCTCGGGGCTCTGATCGGCTTCGTCGAGATGTTTTTCATTTTCCCCTGGATCGACGGTTTTCCGTTGCTCTGCGTGATGCTCGCACCGGTGATCGTACTCGGTTCGTTCCTGACTTCACGACCGCAATATGCGGGCATAGGCCTCGGCTTGCTGATCTTCTTCAGCACCGGTTCGGTGCCGGACAACCTCACCGTTTACAACCCTTACGCCTTTATCAACGACTACATCGCCATGGTGCTCGGCATGCTGGTATGCGCGGCGGCCGGGGCGACCATTCTGCCGCCCAACAGCCGCTGGTTGTGGCGTCGGCTGGAACAGGATTTGCGCGGGCAAGTGGTGTACGCCATCAGCGGCAAACTCAAGGGTTTGGCGTCGAGTTTCGAAAGCAGCACGCGGGACTTGCTGCACCAGGCCTACGGTCTCGCGGCAGGGCAACCGCAGGTGCAGCGGGACTTGTTGCGCTGGATGTTCGTGGTGCTGGAAGTCGGCCACGCGATCATCGAGTTGCGCAAGGAGCAGGCGATCCTGCCGGTGCATCCGGCGTATGCCGAATCGCAGCCGTGGCGCCAGGCGATCCGCGTGATGGGCCGTTCGCTGGTGCGGTTGTTCCTGCAACCGAGCCAGAGCAATCTCGAACGCGGCCTGATCGCCGTCGATCACGCGATCAGCCGCGTGCAAGCCACCGACGAACCTTTCGCGCCGCACTTCGACACCTCGGCCCTGCGCCGGGTGAAGAGCTACCTGCACTTTATCCGCACTTCGTTACTGGACCCGCAATCGCCGCTCGCCGGCTACATAAAGGCCAACGCCAACGCCACCGCCAAGCCCCAAGGACTTGAACATGCCTCGTGAAATCGCCTTCCACGGCGTGTACATGCCGACCATGACCCTGATGTTTTTCATCGCGGCGGCGCTGGCCTGGGCACTCGATCGGTTCCTGTCCGGGTTCGATCTGTACCGCTTCTTCTGGCACCCGGCGCTGCTGCGCCTGAGTCTGTTTACCTGTCTGTTCGGCGCCCTGGCGCTGACTGTTTACCGTTGACTCTCTATCACTGACTCTCTATCACTGAAGAAGGCCCTGATGAAAAAGCTTTTCAGCCTGCTCGCCACTCTGCTGGTGCTGGCTCTTGCGATGTGGATCGGCCGGACCCTGTGGGTGCATTACATGGACACCCCGTGGACCCGCGACGGCCGGGTGCGCGCCGACATCATCAACGTCGCCGCCGACGTCACCGGGGAAGTGCTGGACGTGCCGGTGCGCGACAACCAACTGGTAAAGAAGGGTGATCTGTTGATGCAGATTGACCCCGAGCACTACCGCATCGCGGTCAAACAGGCGCAGGCGCTGGTGGCCTCACGCAAGTCGACGTGGGAGATGCGCAAGGTCAACGCCCACCGCCGCGCTGACATGGACAACCTGGTGATCTCCAGGGAAAACCGCGACGACGCCAGCAACATCGCCGACTCGGCCCTGGCCGATTACCAGCATGCTCAGGCACAGCTCGAAGCCGCCGAACTGAACCTCAAACGCACCGAGGTCCGTGCAGCGGTGGACGGTTATGTGACCAACCTCAATGTGCACCGCGGCGACTACGCGCGCATCGGCGAAGCGAAAATGGCCGTGGTCGACATGAACTCGTTCTGGGTCTACGGCTTCTTCGAAGAAACCAAATTGCCCCACGTGCGGGTCGGCGATAAAGCCGACATGCAGTTGATGAGCGGGGAAGTGTTGAAGGGGCATGTGGAAAGCATTTCTCGCGGCATCTACGACCGTGATAACCCGCAGAGTCGCGAGCTGATTGCGGATGTGAACCCGACCTTTAACTGGGTGCGTTTGGCGCAGCGGGTGCCGGTGCGGATTCACATTGATGAAGTGCCGGAGGGTGTGCTGTTGGCGGCGGGGATTACGTGCACTGTGGTTGTTAACTGACCGTAAGACCGAGTCGCGGCCTTCGCGAGCAAGTCGGATCGCCGCACCGCCGCTCCCACATTGGATCTTCAGCGAACACGAAGAATGTGTACGACGTAGATCAAGTGTGGGAGCGGGCTTGCTCGCGAAGGGTACGACTCGGTCTCACTCCTTGCAAAACGTCTCATGCAAATGCCGCCAAACCACTTTGCCATCCGCCCGCTTCTCAAACACCACCGCCGACCGCCGATCAGAGTGCAGCCCCGTCGCATCGGTCTGCTGCTCGCGATAACTCACCACTGCACCACCGTCGTACAAAGCGATGCCGCGCAACTCGCTGAGCTCAATTCTGAACCCGAGCTTCTTCCCGCCCGCCATCAAAAACAACTCACTCAACGCATCGAAATCCAGCGCCCGGCCCAACGGCGAGACCATGGAAAACTGCGGTGAAAAACGCGTCAGCAACCGTTCAAGCGCCGGCTCGTCTTGATCCTCGGCCAACCATTGCTCGATGGCGACGTGGGCCTGGATCACTTCATCAAAGTATTCGGTGTAGTCGGTCATGGAAGTTGCCCCTTCAGCCCGAACCGCTTCATCAACCCCGCCTCCAGCAGCCCTTTAGGCAACAACCCCGCCAGCAACGGTAACGCCCGACTGCCATTGCCCAGACGAATCAGGCGCGGTGGTTTGCTCTGCTGCACGGCCTTGAGCAAACCGGCGGCAAATTCACTGGCCGGGGTCGGGTTGTCCTGGGAGGCCTTGGCCCGTGCGCGAATGCCTTCACGCAGCGGCCACCAAGGCGATTGTTCGGTAATCAACTGCTCCGCCTCATGGCCGGCATTCTTGGCAAAACTGGAGGCGATGGCGCCCGGCTGGACTTCCATGACGCGCACACCGAACGGCGCCAGTTCCATACGCAACGCATCGGTCAAGGCATGTACCGCCGCTTTCGAGGCGCAATAGGCGCCGGCAAACGGCGTGACCAAAACCCCGGACACGCTGCCGATGTTCACCACCAGACCCTTGGCGCGACGCAGCACCGGGAACAGGGCGCGGGTGACGCCGACGATGGCGAACACGTTGGTTTCGAATTGCCGCTGCATGGCCGGTACACCGCCGTCGAGCAACGGCCCCATGGCGCCATAACCGGCATTGTTGATCAGCACATCGAGGCCGCCATGTTGCTGGTTGATGCGCTCGTTCAAGTGTTCGAGTGCGGCGCCATCGTTGACGTCCAGTTGCACGGCGGTGAAACCGGCAGCGGCCAGCGCCGCCACGTCTTCTGTCTTGCGGGCGCTGGCCCAGACTTCGTATCCGGCACTTTTGAACACCTCGGCGAGGGCGCGGCCAATGCCGCTGGAGCAACCGGTAATCAACGCAACAGGCATGGCGCGGTCCTTGTGCAAAAAGAGGAAGGGAAGATCAATCGGAGAAACTACCTTGCAAACGCTCGGCGCGAAACTCCAGCGTTTGCGGGCGATAGCCAGGGCGCAGCGGCGGCAGGGGCAAACAGTCTTCCCAGTTCGCGCCGGCCTGCAGTTCGCCGGGGCCGCGATAGCGCGGTGCGGCGTATTGATTGTCGGCCAGATTGACCGTGTCGCCCGGCGCATAGGCTGCGATGCGCCAGCGCAGTTCGGTCAGCGGCACGTCGTTGCCGTTGTTCATCTTCAGTTGCAGTGGGCGGTCGGCCGGGCACTGTTCTGGCGCGTAAGTGATGCGCAACTCCAGGCGCGCCAGTTGCTTGACCTCGCGGTTGTCCATCCAGATCACCCACGTTGCCACCAGGCCCAACCCGATGGCGGCTGCCACAGAGACGGGGAGTGCTTTGGCCGGGTAGCGCAGCAACAAAATCAGCCAGGTGATGACCAGCAGGACGCCGATGAACATGTTTGAACGCTCCTTGAGCTCATGACCACCATCCTACCGAAGGGCCGAAGGAATGGACATTCGTCGATCAAGGTCCTTTACCGTTGGTCGGCACTGTAATTTCTGACAGTAGCCTGACATGCCCACGAACGGTTAGATGACCGCTGGTAAACAGGGACGCGACCGGCATGCAGGCCTCGACGATGGGAATGCACCACAAAACACCCGGATTGTCCGTTGTCGACCCGCGGGGTCTGCCGATCCGTTCGGTTGATTATTGGCGTGAGGTCGAAGGTGACCTCACTCAGGCACGCATCAATCGCACCTTTTACGATGCCGCAGGACGTGCGATTGAACAGTGGGATCCACGGCTTTGGGCGCTGCCAAAGGAAGAGCCGCTGAGGCGCGCCAACCTCACGACGGTGTTTTCGCTGTCGGGTAACGCGCTGTTCACTGACAGCGTCGATGCCGGTTGGCAGCTCAACCTGCCGGGGCTGGGCGATGAGGTTTTGCTGGGATGGGACGGCCGAGGCACCGGACGCGAGGTTGAGTACGACGACTTGCTTCGTCCGGTGTTGGTGTTCGAGCAGGGCGCGAATGAACCGCGAAGGTCTGCTGAGCGCATGGCCTATGGTGGTCCCGAACATGGTGCCCAGAATCAATGCGGGCAGTTGATCCGTCATGACGACCCCGCAGGGACGGTGCTGTTCGAGTCATTCTCAATCACCGGCAAATGTGTGAAGCAAGTCCGTCACTTCACCCTGGACCCTGTTGCACCTGACTGGCCGGTGTTGGAAGCCGATCGCCAGCGGCTGCTTGAGCCGGGGGAGGGGGCCGCCTCGATGTGGCATTTCGGTCCGCAGAATAATGTGCTGGAACAGATCGATGCCAAGGACAACCGCCAGGCCTTCAACCTGACCCTTGACGGTCGCTTGCGCGAGACGCGACTGCAACTTCAGGGACTGAGCACCTGGCAAACGCTGGTCAGCGATATCCAGTACAACGCCGAGGGGCAAGTTACACACGAAACCGCCGGCAACGGTGTAGAAACAACCCTCCTTTACCGCGCTGAAGACGGTTCGCTGATAGAGCGTCGGGCACAGGATGCGAGTGCTCGGTTGTTGCAGCATTTGATCTACGACTATGACCGGACGGGCAATGTCCTGAGCATCGAGGACAAGGCACTGCCGGTGCGTTACTTCGCCAACCAGCGTATCGATCCGGTCAGTCGCTTTATCTACGACAGTCTTTACCAAGTGATCGAGGCCTTTGGTTGGGAAGCGGGCGGTCCTAACCAGGGACCGGCCTCGGAGGGGCGAACCGATCCGGCGGCGGTCAGCAACTATCACCAGACCTACGACTATGACGAGGCCGGCAATTTGCTGAAACTGACGCACGTCGGCGCGCAGGGGCCGGGGCGTGAACTGAAGGCGGCGCGTAATAGCAATCGCTGTTTGCCCTATCGCAACGGCGTGCCGCCCACAGAGGAAGCAATTGCCGCTGCGTTTGATGCCAGGGGCAATTTGCGGGAGCTGGATCAGGGACGGTTGCTGACCTGGGACCTGCGTAACCAGTTGCAGTCAGTCAGTCCGGTGGAGCGTGCCTCAGGGCTCAATAATCGGGAGTCCTATCTTTACGATGGTGGTGGTCAGCGCGTGTGCAAAATTCGCTCGTTGCAGACCAATGCCCGAACCGTGGTGGCCGAAGTGCGTTACTTGCCGGGACTTGAATTGCGCACCGACAGCGGTACCGGGGAGGTGCGGCAGGTCATCAGCGCGCAGGCCGGGCTCAATAGTGTTCGGGTGTTGCATTGGGAAACTGATCCACCGTCCGGTGTGACCAACGATCAGTACCGCTACAACCTCGTCGATCACTTGAACTCCTGCACGCTGGAACTCGCCGATGACGCGCGAATCATCAGTCGAGAAACCTATTACCCCTTTGGTGCAACCGCCTGGTCTGCGGGCCCGAACGATACCGATGGGGATTACAAAACCGTTCGGTATTCGGGGAAGGAGCGGGATGCAACGGGGCTTTATTACTACGGATTCAGATACTACATACCGTGGTTGCAGCGTTGGTTGAATCCCGATCCTGCCGGGGATGTGGATGGTCTCAATCTATACCGGATGGTTCGAAACAATCCGGTAGGGTTGGCTGATATAGACGGTCTCGCACCTACTCCCAATAAAAATCAGCCCGTAGTGCCTGTACGCCCGCCAGTCCCTCCACGGCCGGCTTCACTTGCGCCAGCCTCAGTTCGGCCGGCTATTGCACCTCGGCCGAGCCCGGTGCAAACGGGTCAGTCCTCGAAAGCCGCAGTGCCCGCGCCTAAAAGACCGCCTCCTATATTGTTACCAACGGCGGATAAGCCAAAAGAAGCACTTCCTTCCTATGCTGCCGATGTTGTGACTGTGGGCACACATCAATTGATGCGTGCTCCATCGGGCGGCGTTATAGCCATGAGGGGGGACAATCGTTCCCCCGACACAATCCGTAAAGCGGGTGGTTTTTTCCCCAGAGATAACAGAGGACCCGAAATCAAGCAGGAGTTCAAGCAGACCGCTGTGACCAAAGGGATTAACACCCTGGCCCGGGAACACGTTAGCAGCCCCAATCCAGCTTACGTATCCACCGGCATGGATGAAGACTCAGGAGGATACAGTGACACAAGAAACTTCCTGTACCGGATGGAAGTCCCGGGTTTGATAGAGCGAGATATCAATGATCAGACGCTGGGGCTCGGGAAGCCCTTCAAATTCACTCCAAAAGGACGATTGGACACCAGACTTTTGATGAGTGATGACACGCTTGATCAGTCCACATTCGTGGCGGTGATTCCGGCCACGACAGTGGAATTGACTTTTATTACCCCGATTCCGAGCGCCAACATCGTCGCTTACAGGGAGGCGAGGAGCAATCAATGGAAGCCTTTTTAACGACGATTACGCAGATGTAAAAAAGCCCCCACCCAACCCGCTGCGGATAGGGAAACGCAGCGGGTCGGGCGGGGGCTTCTTGTGTTACAGATCAATCACCGCGCGATGGTTTTCACCGACACGCCGCGTTCGATCGGGGTAGAGCGACCGTAGATATCTTCAAACCGCTCGATATCGTCTTCGCCCAGGTAGCTGCCCGATTGCACTTCGATGATTTCCAACGAGATCTTGCCCGGATTGCGCAAGCGGTGGACCGAGGCGATCGGGATGTAGGTCGACTGGTTTTCAGTGAGCAGGAACACGTTTTCGTCGCAGGTCACTTCAGCAGTGCCGCTGACCACGATCCAGTGTTCGGCGCGGTGGTGGTGCATCTGCAGCGACAGGCACGCGCCCGGTTTGACCGAGATGCGCTTGACCTGGAAGCGGCCGCCCATGTCCACCGAGTCGTAGGAGCCCCACGGACGATAGACTTCGCAGTGGTTCTGGGTTTCGCTGCGGCCTAGTTCGTTGAGGGTGTTGACCATCTGTTTCACGCCTTGGACCTTGTCCTTGTGGGCGATCATCATGGCGTCCTTGGTTTCGACGACCACGATGTTTTCCAGGCCGATCACCGACACCAGTTTGCCGTTGCCGTGGATCATGCAGTTTTTGCTGTCCTGAATGACCACATCGCCTTTGGTGACGTTACCGTTGGCGTCTTTTTCGTTCACTTCCCACAGCGACGCCCAGCAACCGACATCGCTCCAGCCGGCGGTCAGCGGTACGACGCAGGCGCGTTGGGTTTTTTCCATCACCGAGTAGTCGATGGAATTGTCCGGGCAGCAAGCGAAGGTGGCGGCGTCGATGTCGACCGTGTCGGCATCCTGCTCGCTGCGTTCCAGGGTCAGCACGCAGGTGTCGTAGATGTCCGGATCGTGTTTTTTCAGCTCTTCGAGGAAACGGCTGGCGCGGAACAGGAACATGCCGCTGTTCCAGAAATAACCGCCGGACTCGACGAACTCGGTGGCGCGTTTCACGTCCGGTTTTTCGACGAAGTGCGAGACGCGGCTGACGCCTTCCGGCAGCAGCGAATCATTGGTCGACTTGATGTAGCCATAGCCGGTTTCCGGTTTGGTGGCCGGTACGCCGAACAGCACCATTTCGCCGTTTTCTGCAGCAACCGTGGCCAGGGCCAGCGCGCGTTGCAGGGCTTTCTGATCTTCCAGCACGTGGTCGGCTGGCAGTACCAGCATCAACTCGTCGCGACCTTCGTTGACCAGCATCAGTGCGGTCAAGGCCACGGCTGGCGCGGTGTTGCGGCCGAACGGTTCCATCAGGATGCGCTGCACGTCCAGTTTACGGGCGGCCAGCTGCTCGTTGACGATGAAACGGTGTTCCTTGTTGCAGACCACGATGGGGGTGTCCATGCCTTCGAACACCAGGCGTTCCAGGGTTTGCTGGAACAATGTTTGTTCGCCGGTCAGGGCGAGGAATTGCTTAGGGAACTGTTTGCGCGAAAGCGGCCAAAGACGTGAGCCACTACCACCTGACAAGATCACCGGAATCATGTTGTTACTCCTTAAAATCGAATGGGTCAGAGCTACTGCGTTCTGTCGTTTCACTCTTGTTCTTATTCCGTAGCCAGGTTGGTTCACCGATTTCTGTAGCAGCTGCCGAGCCTGCGAGGCTGCGTTCGAGCTGGGCGGCATTCCGACGAAGCGGTCGTAATTCTGGCAACTCGGTCTCTCTGAAAGACCGCATATGCCGGTTTTACGACTGCTGCGCCCGAGCGCGGACCGGCCGACGCAGGCTTCGCCAGCTGCTACAGGGATCACCGTCCTGACAAAATGATTAGCGCGTCGAAACCGGGCGTTTTACCCAGACTGGCGCCAGGCTGCTGCCGGTGCCGGTCACGTACAGCACGGCGGCTTCACCGCGTTCCAGGGCAACCGGTTTCACGTCGCCGACTTTCTTGTCGCCATCGTATAGAGCCAGGCTGACTTTAACCGGGTTGATTTCACGCTCGCCACGGCCCTTGGCGGCCACGGTCGGGACCACTTCGGTCTTGCCGTCAGCGGTTTTCAGGGTCAGGGCCTTGTCGCTGAGGTTCTGCACGCGAACCAGGGATTTTTGCTTGTTCTTGAACGGCGGCTCTTCGATCAGTTGCGGTGCGCCGCTGGCGTTGTTGACCAGGGTGTAATAGTGATCACCGGCCAGTTTCACCGGCAGGGACTGGCTACCGACCTTGGCGCTGTAGTCGCCGCCCGGCATGAAGCTGAAGTCAGTGCTGGACAGCGGCGCGACTTCGGCCAGGTTGGTGGTGCCGACGGTGGCGCTGACTTCAGCGTTGCCGGCGTTGTAGACACGCACGAAGCTTGAGCCTTTCGGGGCGGTCGGGCCGTAGAGCGCGGCATCGCCTGCGAAGGCGGACATCGACAGAACGCTCATGCCTGCAACGAGTGCGAAGGTCTTGGCGAGACGGCGAGGAGTAGTAGTGAAAGTCATGGTGTACCTCTCTTTCAGTTTTGCGCCCGGTCGGGCGTCTCGGATTTAGTGTTTGCGGCTACGTTTTGTTGGCGAGCGCCGGCTTCTTTGAGCTCTGCGACCCACTGCGGGTCGGCGTCACCGATTTCGTTGTTCACAGGCAGATAACGTTCAGGAAACTCCCAGATCAGCACCTGTGGCGGGCTGTTCTTGAAAGCATCACTTTTCAGATAGCTGAGCATCGGCAGAATCGGGCCGTGGCCGTCTTCGGCGTAATTGACCACGTCGCTGTTCAGCGCTTGTTTCAGCGCACCGACGAAGTTCCAGTTGGGGTTGGCGCTGTAGCTGGTGCCGATCAGGGCCACCGGCACTTCAGTGTTGGCGAACAGGGCGTCATCACCGGCAGGCTGGTCCTGGGCCGCAACGGTGTTGCGTTTCTGCAACGGCTCAGGCTTGGGCATCAGGTTTTCGAACAGCGGGTCCAGCGGCAGGAACAACCGCAGGTCGCCCTTGTGAGTCACCTTCTCCGCAGGTTCAGTGATGAAGTGATGCGGCTCGCCGCTCAGCGGGTATTTGTCGGTAATGGATTTCGCCAGGGTCTCGGCGGCGATTTGTGCGCCTTCCGGGGTCCAGTGGGTGTCGGTGCGCAGGAACACTTGCTGACCGTCCAGCTTGGCTTTCAGCATCGGGCCGTACAGGTCGGGCGCGAGGACCTTGTTGGCCGCCACATGAGCGTGGAAGTCCTCATAGAGGTTGGCGTGGATGCTCGAAGGCTTCACTTCACCCAGGTGTTCCGGGTACAGGCGAGTCTTGGCCGGCACGATCGCCATGACCAGTTTCACGCCTTTCGCTTTCAGTTCCTGGCGCACGCCTTCAACCAGCGCATAGTTGCCTTGCAGGTTCAGTTCTTCGTTGACGATCGGGTTGAATTCCTCATCGCTGTACAACCACTGATCGCGGCCGAGCACGACGCCCGGACGACCTTCGTTGAACAGTTTGAAATCCAGCGCAGCCCAAAGGTTGGTGCCCAGGCGCTTGATCGGGAACTCGTCGTCGTAATGCGTTTCCACGGCTTTGGTCCAGCGGCCGTTAAGCACCGTCGTTTCGGCAGAGGTACTGAAGCCGAGGAAACTGCGCGTGGACCACAGGCCCAGGACCAACAGCGTCACCATGAACAGGCTGATGTAGAGGATGCGTAATGAGCGGGTCATAGTCAGATCCCTCAGAACTGGAAGTAAAGGAACGGCGAGAAGCTTTGCGCCGAGAGTTTGAAAATCGAGGCGATGAACAACACCAGTACCAGCGTGCGCATCACGTAACGAGACCAGTCCGCAGTCCAGTAGGCCGGTTGCACAGTCGCTTCAACGCCGACGGTGTAGCCAGGTTCGTGGATGCTGCCCGGGTTGTCGCCCGGTACGGCTTTGATCATTCCAGGGGTCGCGGCAGCCGGGCCATCGGCCTCGACGTTCACAACAGGCTTGGTCTTCTCAGGCGGCAGGTTGGTGTAGAAGTCACGAATGCCGAAGAACGCCAGGGTCATGTAAGCCACCACCAGGGTCGCCACTTGCAGGCCGGTGAGGCTGGCCGCGTTGAGTTCCGACAGTGACCATTCGCCGAAGCTGAACATCGCGCCGTACATACGACCGGCGACGTGCAGGTTTTCCGAGCGGAAGATCACCCAGCCCATGACCACGAGCAGGAAGGTCAGCGCCCAGCGGATCGGGTTGATGCTGCGCGGCGAGGTATTCAGGCCGAGGGCTTTTTCGATCGCCAGCCACATGCCGTGCCAGGCGCCCCAGACGATGTACGTGATGTTCGCGCCGTGCCACAGACCACCGAGCAGCATGGTCAGGAACAGGTTGCGATAGGTCATCAGCGTACCTTTACGGTTACCGCCCAGCGTGATGTACAGGTAGTCACGCAACCAGGTGGACAGGCTGATGTGCCAGCGACGCCAGAACTCGGTAATCGACTGGCTGATGTACGGCTGTTTGAAGTTTTCCATGAAGCGGAAACCCATCATCAAGCCCAGACCGATGGCCATGTCGCTGTAACCGGAGAAGTCGAAATACAGCTGTGCGGTGTAGGCCAGCGCGCCGAGCCAGGCGTCGCCCGTGGTCGGGTTCTGCAAGGCGAAGCAATGGTCGGCCACGACCGCCAGGGTGTCGGCGATGAAAACCTTCTTGATGAAGCCCTGCATGAATCGCGTCGCACCTTCGGAGAACTTGTCGAGGGTGTGGGTACGGTTGTTGAACTGGTCGGCGAGATCGCGGAAGCGCAACACCGGACCGGCGATCAGGTGCGGGAAGATCGCCACGAAAGCGGCAAAGTCGATCAGGTTGCGGGTCGCCGGCGTGTCACCACGGTAGACGTCGATGATGTAGCTGATGGACTCGAAGATGTAGAACGAGATCCCGATCGGCAACAGCACGTGGGTCAGGATGAACGGCGACAGACCGACGGAGGTCATCATCGCGTTGATGCTGTCGACGCCGAAGTTGGCGTACTTGAAGTAGCCGAGAATGCACAGGTCGACGGCCACGCCCAGGAGCAACCAGCGTTGTGCCGGTTTGGTCCGAACGCCTGCGGCACCGACTTTGAGGCCGATCCAGTAGTTCCACAGCGTGACGGCTGCGAACAGCGCAAGGAAGTCCACGCGCCACCAGGCATAGAACACGTAGCTGGCGATCAGCAGCAGCAGGTTGCGATAGCGTATTCCGCTTAAGTAGTACATGCCGAGAAAGAGCGGCAAGAACAAAAACAGGAACACGTTGGATGAAAATACCATCCCGGTCTCTCCATGTTTAACCAACAGTCAAGGGCCAATGGCCCCCCCTAACCCCCCACCGAAAACCGGAGGGCGTAACACACAAAACTCAAACTCGACACTGACCCCTGTGGGAGCGAGCTTGCTCGCGATAGCGGTCTGACATTCACATCGATGTCGACTGACACTCAGTCATCGCGAGCAAGCTCGCTCCCACAGGTTTTATATGTGCCTTCAGGAGCCTTTTTTGCCCTTCTCGTTCGCCGGGTCGTAGACCTTGGTCAGGTCACCACCGAGGCGGAAGGTTTTGAACGGCTGCATCTCGTGCTTTTTCTCAAGCACATCCGGCGAGCAGGTGTAGAGCGTGCAGAACGGTTCGAGCCAGGCGAATTTCGAGTCGACTTTCAGGTCGGTCATGTCCTGATCCTTACCGTTCTTGTTCTCGAATTCTTCCGGGTCTTCGACACCCGCGAGCACTCGATCACCCAGGCGTTTCAATGCGCCGTTGTTTTCCTGACGCAAGTCCACACCGTTGACCTGAGCGAAACTGGCGATCATCGCGAGCGGCGGCAGGGCGTAGTTGTGATAGGCGAGGGCGCGTTGCTGGCGCTTGAGTTCGTTGGGCAGGAAACCCTGGGCGTCGATTTGATTGGCGCCGACCTTGAATTCCTTCACCGACCAGTCGAACAGGTCGCGGCGGTTGGTGGCGATGGACGTTGCCATCACCGACCAGGCGGCCCAGTACGAATGGTTGTTGGTTTGTTCCAGCGGCAAGTTGTCCCAGTCGCTGACCACCTGATCGGCCATTTTGTTGAACCAGGCTTCGATCAGTTGCGACTCTTGCTGATGGTTCGCCAACGGATGCGAGTCGGAGAACTTCAGGCGGATATAGGACGACGCCATGCTGCCCAGCGCCCATTTGCGCATGGACTTGCCGGTGTGGTTGAAGTCCTTGGACATTAACGCATCGGCCTTGGCCCAAGCGGTCAACCAGTTCAGGGTGCATTCCAGCTGTTCCGGACGACCGTCACGCATGAACTGCATCACGCGCTTGCTGGTGCCGCGTTCCAGTTTGGTGATGTCGGCGGTGCTGTCGCGGAAGGCTTTTTCCGATGCCTCGTTCAGGGTCGAACGGGCCTTGTCGGAACCTTCGTATTTGCTGCGAAATTGCAGCGAGCCGGTGTACGGCGTCGGCATCGCATCACAGCCTTCGCTCTTGTCGCCGGTTTTGACTTTTTCAATCGGCGCGAAGTATCCCTGTGGCGGACGCAGGGGCGCGGCTGCCTGGGTGGCGCCAGCGAACATCGCCAGAGTCAGCAGGGAGGGCGCGAGTAACTTTTTCAAAGTTCGGGTTTGCATGCATGTCATAAGAGTTGCCTCATTGCCCGGCTTGAGCGGTACGCTGCCCAACGCCAGGGAACACGTTGCGTTTGCAGATTTTCGCTTCGACTTTCTGTGGCGCGGCACCTGCTTCAGGGCCCTGGACTTCGACGGCCAGCAGATTCTGCGAGGCCCAGTCATCGTCCGTGCGCAACTCAAAGGCGAAACGCCCGTCGGTATCGGAGGTTTCCGGTTTCTCGATCTTGATGTCCTCGTGGCGACCGTTCATGTACCAGAGGGTGGCTTGCAGGGTTTTCACCGACGGATCGGCGAAGCGGATATCAACCTGGTGGCTGCTGTTTTGCAGGTTCAGGTTCTTGCTGTTGACCATCAATTCGTTCTTGCCCGGTTTCAACGTGGTGCTGCCGGTCATCTGTGCATCCTTTCCTTCGCAACCGTTGTCCAGCAGCGCCATCATCTGGCGGTAGATGGTTTCCTGGTCGAGGCGATAGAGCGGCGAGAATTCCCAGATCAGAATCTTCGGCGGCTTGGTCTGGAACTCTTCGCTGCCCAGGTACTGCAGCATCGAACCTTCCAGGCCACCGCCGGGGAACGCCACGTTGAGGATGTCGGCGCCGATGGCCTCTTCGAGGAAACCGGCGAAGTTGTAGTTCTTGCCACTGTGGCTGGTACCGACCAGGGTGACTTCCGGATTGCCGGAATCACTGAACAGATCGCCATCAGCTGCTTCGCCTTTCGGCTCGGTGGTGAACTGATCCATGTACTGGATCGCGTAGCTGGTGCCACAGAGTTGACCAGCCATGTTGTGTAACGTTCCGGTCTTGCCCATACGACCCGACTTATGGCTCTCGAATTCGCGCTTGGGCACGTCGGCAAAGGCCGGCATTTTCTTGATTTGCTCACCGACGATTTTCGCCGTGCGCTGGGCGCCATACGGCGTCCAGTGTTGGTCGCCCTGGAAGTAGAAATCGTGGGCCGGCAGAGTGTCAGGCAGCGACTCGTTGGTCAGCGGCGACAGGTCCGGCACGGTGTAGCCCATGGCGGCGAAACGCCCGAGCATGGTCTTGTAGTTCTTCAGGGCCTTGTCGAAATCGTACTTGGCCTTGTCTTCCGGGTTGAGCTTGTTGCGGTTCACCAGGCCACGGGTCGGCTGGTAAACGATGACCAGTTCAATGCCTTTGCTCTTGAACGCATCGTGCAGTTCTTTCATGCGTTTGTAGCCGCCGGGTGTGGTGTCGAACTCGGTGCGCAAGTCTTCTTGCGTACGGAACAGCCAATCGCCCTGAGCCTGTACCAGTGTGGTGAAGTTCTGCTGGTAACGCGTGGTGTAGTTCTTCGGGTCGTTGGCTGCCGGGCACAGGCTGCAGCACGGCTCGGCGCTGAAGGCAGGTGCTTTGGCTTCATCGGCACGAGCGCCGGCGCTGGCCGCGAAAATGCCGACGGTCAGAGCCGACAGGCTGAGTAATTTGATCAAGTGTGGGTGCATAAAATTATCCTCAGTCCCGCATTTCGGTCTGGCGTTCGACAGGGTCGATCAGCACGGCTTTCTGCTGGCGCACCAGCAGGTCGAGAATTTCATCCTGGCGCTCACCGAGAATTCCCGAGAAGCTGATGCCGCTGGATTTGGTCGGTGCGAGCATGGACACGCGATACAACTCGACGCTCAGCGGCGAGTCGATGGACAGTGGTCCGCTGCCGTTGCCGGCCAGTTCGCCGCCGACCACGATCAGGGACACCTGGGCGTCGAACGGGTCGAGCTTGATGTCACGGTCGGTGTCGCTCAGGTCCTTGATGTGTCCGTAGACACCGGTCAGGCCGTTGGCCATGGACAGGTTTTCGTAGAGGCGGATGTTCACGCTGTTACGAATCCGGATGCCGTGACGACGGTTGCTGATCACTTTGTTGCCCCACAGCAGGTTGTCGCCACTCTCGTAGAGGGTGATGCCGTCGGTGTGGTTCTTGTAGATCTCGTTGTAGGCGATCAGGTTGTTGACGCTGTTACGGTCGATCACCAGGCCCGACAACTTGTTGTCGTAGCTGCGGTTGTTGAAGATGAAACTGTCGTTCACTTCTCGGGAAATAATGATCCCGTGCTTCTTCTTGGTACCGAATACCGTGTTGTCGGCAATGATCAGACCGTGGGAACGGTCATGCGGGTCAATGCCATAGACGATGTTGTCTTTGTAGGTGTTGCCCTTGACCACAAAGTCGCGGGCTTCGTAGCAGTAGAAGCCGTACCACATGTCCGAGAACTCGGAGCCGACGATCCAGCCGGTCGGTTCAGGGCGCTTGAGTACCTTGGCCATGTTCGGCGTGTATTGGGAAATACTCACGCCATAGGACTTACTGTTGGCGTAGCCGAAACTGGCGATTTTGCTGTTGGCGATGTAGGTCTCGGTGCCGCCCCAGGACAGCAGGAACGGACGGAATTCCTTCGGCGACTTGAAGGCCGCCGGGCCGTTTGCCTTCTCGCTCCAGCCAGTGATTTTGGTATCACGCACAAACAGCTGACCGTCGTTGACCAGGAACGAACCGGCCTCTTGGGACAGGCGCAATTCCTGGGTCTGCTTGTCGATTTCCAGAATGCCGTGTCTACCGACCACGATCGGCAACTTCGCCAGGAACACACCCGGTGAGGTTTCACTGAAGTACTGCTTGGGCACCTTCTTGGCCAGATCCTTGAGGTTCATGTAGCCGTCGTCGACGAAGATGGCCTGCGGGATGCCGTGCTGACGCACCACCCATTCAGACATCTTGTTGTCGCCGCCGATGAAGTCCTTCAGCGCGTCTTCCTGCATCATCCGGCGCACGCTGATTTTGCCGGCCGTGGTGCGCACGATTTTCGCGGCGATGGCTTCGGCGGTGTAGCCGGACGTGTCCGGCAGTTTCGGTTTGGCCAGCTCCAGCGGCGCAGTCGGTGCGCTGCTGACGGTGTAGGTCCTGGCCTGTTGCAACCCCTTGGCACTGGTCGCCGGCTGGCCTTTGTGAACGGGCGAGGCCGGCTCCACAGTGGCGAAGACTGCCGTGCTGGCCAGCAACATCGCGCCGGCCAGCAAGGTTATCGAGCCTCTCTTCGGACTGTTCATGTCAGGAACTCCCTTAGCGGTTCGCATCAGAAGCGCCAGATCACGTCGACAAACGCGCGGTGCATGTACGAGTCGACGCCTTTGCCGTACGCATCACCGGGCTTGAACACGCCGCCACGCAAACGCACCAGGGCCGAAGGCTCATCGATCGATTGGCTCAAGGCTGCGGGCAGCAGGCCTTGCTTGAAGTACTTGGTGACGACCACGTCCATTTCCTGACCGAGGTCGTTGTTGCCATCTTGCAGCGGCAGGGACGTGCTGGAAAGAATCGCGCCGGTCGCGTCGTCGGTGTTGTTCTCGACGGCGTTGATGCCGTTGCTGCCGACCGGCTTGCTGCCGTCGACGCGCCAGAATTTGTGGTAGATCACACTGGCGTCGTATTCGTCGTTGAGCATCCACGAACCGAACAAGGTAGCGGACTGCATATTGTTCGTTTCACCACGGAACGCTTCGCCGAAACGGTGAACCCGCGAGCGAGTACCGGTGTAGTTCGAACGGTTGCTTTGCAGGCCGTTCTGTTCGTAATCAGCGCTGGCACGGGCATAAGCTGCACCCACTTGCCATTGCGGATCGAGGCGCAGACGCACACCCAAATCGGTGGCCCAACCATCAACATTGCCATTGGTTTTGGCTTGTGCCGGAGCGGTGCCATCGGCGTTCAACGGGTTGACCTTGTCGCGGTCGCCGCTCATGCCGGTGACGCTGCCCCAGTAGTTGACGGTGTTTGTGTTGCGCCAGTTGTAGGCATCGCTGTCGGCGGTGAGGCCGATCCAGCTGATGTCGCCGTTCTGTTTCTTGTCCAGCGAGTCGCCGGCCACACCCGGTTGCGGGTAGTCGAGCTTGCCGTCATCGTGGGTGTGATGACCACGAATGCCGACCCAGTTGCCTGGGGTCCACTGGTACGCCGCATCGGCGTAAGCGTGCAGGCGATCCTTGTCCTTGGGCGCGAGTTCTGTGAGGTCGGTGCGGTACTCGCTGAAGCGTTCGGCAACACCGGCGTTGGCGCGCAACAGGGTAGTGTCGAAGGTCCAGTTCAGGGCTTCGATGTTGGTGTCGCGCCATTGGCCGTCGTCATTGCGCAGGCGCTGGCGACCGAGTTTGAGCATCTCGCCGGGGTAGGGCGTGAGGCCGCTGTAGCCGACCCAGAATTCACGCATCGCCAGGTAATTTTTCTTGGACGTGCGATCACCGCTATTGGTGGTCTGGTTGGCGTCGTCGGCCTGTTGCAGGGTGTCGGTTTCGATGATGTCGGTGGACGTCACCGCCTGGCCCATGGCGTAGGCGCTCCACGCGCCGCTCTCGCCATAGATCCACGGACGCAAGTCGAGGCCGACGCCATTGACGTCACCGCCCTTGGCAGTGCCGAGGTCGGCGTCGTCTTCGGACTGGGCGGTGACTTTCACGTCAAGGCCGTAGTTCTTGCTTTCAGTCAGGGCCGCCAGGGTCGGGCACGACCACAAGAGGGCGAATGACAGGCCAATACCGGCCTTAACGAATGGATTCAACTTCATAGGGATTCCTCGCCGTCTTCTTCTTCCAGGGCATGCAGTTCCAGCGGGTTCTGGCTCAAGGCACCACGAACGGCCTGTTCTTGTTTCAACAGGCGTTGGGCCTCGGCGAGCTGGGCAGGCGGCAGTTGGGCTTCGAGTGTTTGTGCAAGCTCGGTGGCTTGCGGGGTGTTCTGAGCCTTGGCCAATTGGCTGAAGACATAAGCGTTAAGCGGGTCGGGCCGGGTGCCCTTGCCTTGGGAGAACAGTTGGGCAATGGCGAAGTCGGCGCTGTTCTGACCGTTACGTGCAGCCTTGAGCAGGTGATTCAGCGCTTTCTGCGAATAGACCTTGCCCAGGTAACCGCGACGGTAGATCTGGCCGAGGTAGTAATCGGCGGCCACTTCTCTGTCGACGGCTTTCTTGAAGTGTTCTTCGGCGACCTTCGCGTCGGCCGGCACCATTTTGCCTTCGTAGTACAGCTTGCCCAGCAACAGTTCGGCACGCGGCTGGTCGGCGGCGCGGCCGTTGTCCAGGTACTTCATCATCTTGTCGACGTCACCCAGTTCCGGGAAGTCGTAGAGCAGTTGCGCCAGGCTGACCCAGGAAGCGGGGTAGCCGGGTGCGATGCCTTCGAGCAGCGACTGGGCGGTTTTCTCGTCGGTCGTGCCCAGGGATGCATCGCCCAGTACGCGGGCCACGCTGTCCACCCGCTGGGCGGAAACCGCGCCGCGAGCCTGAGCGGCTTGCATTTGCTTGATCAGCTCGGCCTGTTTCTCTGGCTGGGCTTTTTTCTGATAGACCGTGGCCAGTTCGACGTAGCAGATGTCGGTGGTGTTCAACGCGGCTTTGCAGATCGTTTCCACTTCGTCCAGATGCTGGTCGTAAGTGCCCTGGGTGCGATAGAGCAGCACTTGGGCCAGGCCCGCTTCCGGCTTGCCTTCGGCGCGCCATTGGCTGATCTGCTGTTGCGCGTTGACGTTCGGGAAACTGTGCGGGTATTGCAGGTACAACATGGCCAACGGGATCAGGGTGTTGCCTTCGCCTGCGGCAGTGGCTTTCTTCAACAGGCCTTCGGCTTCGTGCTGTTCGGCTTCGGTGGAGCCGGGTTTGGCCACCAGCAGACGACCCAGGCGAGCCTGAGCCCGCGGCGAAACGCTGGCCGCAGCGCGATAAGTCGCCTCAGCTTTCTTGATCTGCGCCGGGTCACGGCTGTCGACCTGGATATCGGCGAGGCCAACCTGTGCTTCGCTGTAGCCCAGGTCTGCCAATTGCTGGTAATTCTGCGCCGCCAGCGTGGTATCACCGCGCTTGAGGGCTTCGTTGGCCAGACGCTGGTCGGGCAGGCCGGCGCATCCGGCCAGGGCGATTGCCATGGCCAGAGTCAGCGGGACTGGCAGGATTCTGAGTGGGCTAGTCACGGGCATGTCCTCTTGTTTTTATCGACCGGCGGCCATGGCTTTGTCGATCAGCCAGTTCAGGTTCGGACCACGGGTGGCGTTGACTTCAACCGGGCGACCGGCGAATTTGCTGTCCAGCGGCTCGTCAGGCTTGATCAGCACGCGGATGTCGGACGACAGGTCGGCGCTTTTCAGGCTGGTGCTGCTGATGATCGTGCCGGAGCGGGTTTTGTCTTCGCCGGCGATCTGGAAGCTGACCGAGCTGCCTGGAAGCACGTCGCCGAACTGGCGATAGGAGAAGCGCGCTTCAACGTTGGCTTCGCTGTTACGCGGCACCAGTTGGAAGATCACGTCGCCCTTGCTGGCGTACTGACCGTTGGCGACCATTTGCTGCGCTACGGTGCAATCACACGGCGACGTCAGGGTGCCGGTCATTTGCTTGCCGAACAGTTCTTCAACCTTGGCCGGTTGTAATTGATTGTCGTCAAGATGGCCCTTGAGTACGTCGAGCATGCTGGTGCTGAACGTCGCCAGTGGCGCGCCTTTGGCCGCAACGCCGTCGGTTTTGATCAGGCTCTGCACCGTGCCGTCGCGCGGCATGGTGATGTTCATACCTGCCACGCTGACCAGACCGGCCTGGGCGTGGCTGACGAAGTACATGCCGTACACCGACTTGAAGATGAAGCCGAATGCCGTCAGACCGACGAGGAAGATCGCGAAGCTGAAGGTCACTGCACGCAGACGACCGAACGGGGTCATGCCGTGGCCGCCATCCTTGTTCTTGCGCGCCTTGGTGAAGTTGTCGCGTTGCAGGGTGGCCAGCACTTCACCCATGGTGACGATGTCGCCGGCCAGGTGCGAAGTGATCAGGTGGCGCAGGGTGGAAATATCCTGGGATTCGAGGTTCTGGAACTGGCAACCGGTACGACCGGTTTCGCGGTCGTGGGAGCGCACCAGTAACTCGACGTCCATGGCCAGGCCGAGGTTATCGATGACGAACTGCAGGCGAGCCTTGTACACATCGCCGATCTTCAATGGCAGCTGACCGGCGTTGAAAGCCAGGCCGCCAGCGGAGAGGTCGATGACCCGAGCTTCTACCGGGGTCCGGTCAGGACCGTAGAAGCGCAGCTTGGCCGGGATTTTTACCCGGGCGTGCTGGCGCTGGGCTTCTGATTCATGCACTACGTTGGCGTTGACGGCGGTATTCATATGGACGATTTCCTAGTTAATTCAGGCGAGTTCGGTCAGACCATCATCAGCAGCACAGCAACAAAAATGCTGCCGGCGGAGAAGGTCATGGTCCGAGACGACCAAGTGTTGAACCAACCTTGAAAGCTGGCGAGATCACGGGTCAGGGAAGTGGGCTGGCGAGTCCAGGACTGTCGGTCGAGGCGGAAGAACACGTAGATCTTCACCAGCGCGCCGACGATCTGGTTGTAATAGAGAATCGCCGGGTAGGCCGGGCCGATCGTGTGACCGGACAAAGACAGCAGCACGGTCAGGATCAGACGGGTAATGCCGATCCACAGCAGGTAAACCAGGATGAACGCGATGCCGTACTTGAAGCTGGCGATGATCGCGACGGTCAGGCCCAACAGCGATGTCCACATTGATACACGCTGGTCGAACAGCACCACCGAAGTGAACAGGCCGAGACGTTTCATCCCCAGGCCCAAGGCGCGGGAGTTCTGCCGCAGGTTGTTGCCGTACCAGCGGAACATCAGTTTGCGACTGGCCTTGATGAAGCTTTTTTCCGGCGGGTGTTCCACGGTGTGAATGGCGGCGTCCGGTACGTAGAACGTGTCGTAGCCCAGGCGCATCAAGCTGAACCAGCTCGACTTGTCATCACCGGTGAGGAACTTGAAGCGACCCAGGCGCCAGTGTTGCAGCGAGTCGCTTTCCACGTCGGCGATGAAGTCCGGGTTGGTCACCACGGTGGCGCGGAATACCGACATCCGCCCGGTCATGGTCAGCACGCGCTTGGACAGGGCCATCGAGCACATATTGATGTGGCGCTGGGCGAATCGCAGTTTGTGCCACTCGCTCATGATGTAGCCGCCGCGCACTTCGCAGAACTCGTTGGTGGTCAGGCCGCCGACATTGCCGAACAGCTGGAACCACGGCACGGTCTTGAGCACGACGCCTTCGGCGAGCACCGTGTCGCCATCGATCACTGCAACCACTGCGCGGTCGTCCGGCAGGTGGCGGGAGATGGCGCGGAAACCGTAAGCCAGGCCATCGCGCTTGCCGGTGCCGGGAATGCGCACGAAGTCGAGCTTGACGCGAGCCGGTGGATTCATTTTCACCCAAAGGCTTTTCACCAGCTTCTCATCGGACATTTCCACGATGGAGCAGACCATGGTGGTCGGCAGGCCGCAGTCGATCGCTTCGCGAATCACCGAGGCGTAGACCTGGGCGGTGGTCAGCGCGTCGATACGAAAACTGGTGACCATCAGAAACACATGGGACGGGTCTGCCGCTTTACCCAGCTTGCGCACTTTGCGCCGCAGGTGCGGGTAGACCACGTACAGAAACAGCATGCCGCGCAAAAAGTGCGTGGCACCCATCGAGTAGCGCCAGATACCGACGATACCGATCAGGAAGATGAAGTCCTTCGACTCGGAGTCGAACGTGGACGCAGGCAACGCCATGGCGATGCCCATCAAAATACTTAAGTAAAACAGCCAACCGGCGGCCTGAAGTAGGCCGTGCTTTAGCCTGTGCATAATCTGCATCCGTCTCTATCTCGGGCGAGCCTGTGGGGTGGCCCGATGGGGTTAAGGCAGGCTTACGAAAACTGGCGACATCCGGTCTGGATGACGCCAGAAATCCTGTAGGAGCTGGCGAAGCCTGCGATCTTTTGATCTTTCGCTTGAAGCTCAAGTGGACCTGGAAAGATCGCAGCCTCGTTTCACTCGACAGCTCCTACGACCGCATTACCAGCAGATGCCTTCAGTCCGGCCACTCACGCTGGTGGCTTGGGACATGAAACCGACCAGGTCGATCACTTGCTTGCCGTGTGGAGCGTTCTGCGCCAGGGCGCGGAATTTCTCGTCACGGTTGCCGAGGATGATCACGTCTGAGCTGTTGATCACGTCGTCGAAATTGGAGTTGAGCAAGGACGAGACGTGAGGGATCTTCGACTCGATGTAATCCTTGTTCGCACCGTGGACACGGGCGTATTCGACGTTGGTGTCGTAGATGCTCAGGTCGTAGCCCTTGCCGATCAGCATTTCCGCCAGATCAACCAGTGGGCTTTCGCGCAGGTCGTCAGTACCGGCCTTGAAACTCAGACCCAGCAGGGCGACTTTGCGTTTGCCGTGGCTGGTGACGATGTCGAAGGCGTTCTGCACCTGGGACTCGTTACTGCGCATCAGCGAGTTGAGCAGCGGTGCTTCCACATCCAGGGAACCGGCGCGGTAGGTCAGGGCGCGAACGTCCTTCGGCAGGCAGGAACCGCCGAACGCGAAACCAGGGCGCATGTAGTACTGGGACAGGTTCAGCGTCTTGTCCTGGCAGACCACTTCCATCACTTCGCGACCATCGACGCCGACAGCCTTGGCGATGTTGCCGATCTCGTTGGCGAAGGTCACCTTGGTGGCGTGCCACACGTTGCAGGTGTACTTGATCATCTCGGCCACGGCGATGTCCTTGCGGATGATCGGAGCGTCGAGTTCTTCGTACAGCGATTGCAGAACGTCGCCGCTCGCCTTGTCGAACTCGCCGATGACGGTCATTGGCGGCAGGTCGTAATCGGCGATCGCGGTGCTTTCACGCAGGAACTCAGGGTTCACTGCAACGCCGAAGTCGACGCCGGCTTTCTTGCCGGAGCAGTCTTCGAGGATCGGGATCACTACGTTTGCCACAGTGCCTGGCAGTACGGTGCTGCGAACCACGATGGTGTGACGGGTGGTCTTGTCACGCAGGACAAAACCGATCTCGCGGCACACGGCTTCGATGTAGTTCAGTTCCAGGTCGCCGTTCTTCTTGCTCGGCGTGCCGACGCAGATCATCGACAGGTCGGTGTCACGAATCGCCTCGGCGAAGTTGGTCGTGCCGCGCAATTTGCCCGTCTCGATACCCTTCTGCAGAAGCTCGCCCAGACCCGGTTCAACGATCGGCGATTTACCGGCGTTGATCATATCGATTTTGTCTTTGGCAACATCGACGCCAACGACGTCATGGCCCCGTGCAGACAGGCAACCGGCACATACTGCGCCGACGTAACCCAAACCAAATATGCTGATGCGCATCGCAATTACCTCTGTGTTTATCAAGCCATTACATGGCCGGAGTTAATGGTGTTCAGCGGTGGTAGTGCACTCGGAAGTGCGCCTTAAAGGCGCCACAATGCCGCGTGCAGGCATATAAGTTCCGAGTGTCTAAATAAGTTCACTCAAAAGGTGCGCAACTAGGCTTTTATTGTTATGGCGTGCCCTGTTATGCAGCAGATCTTCTAATCAGAAGACATTCGTGCAAAGGTCTTGCGCGCTCAATGCCAGGCGGAAGCCCGTAAATCAAGCGGTTGGGTGCTCAGGTGAGCACGTTTATAGGGGCGCAGCCTTGGCCTCGTAGGGGATACTCAAGATGTTTATCTCCTGTCCTTCATGTGTTGCCCAAATCAGGGACCCGTTCGCGGAAGTTAATGTGACAACTTTGCTACGTGAATCTCTTCTCTGCGTAAGTTATCTCGTACAAGCTCAGAGAGAATGGTTACCGGTGGTATGAGCGACGCATTTGGACATAGTTCCTGTCCACCCATCGCGAATTCTGAAATTTCTTGAAATATTGAAAAAGATGGCACTGCTCTCATATTGATAGCAACACCTGTTTCGCCCTTGATATATAGGGTTATTGTCGGATTAGATAGTTATGTGCCACTACCGATAAAAAATTTCAGTGCCACTACTGAAAAAATTCAACAAAGTCGAGTGAAACTAAAGTTAGGAAATCGAGTGATTGATTTCTGGCGTCAGTAATATGACGAATGAGGCGGGGAATTGTTGGACGATTGGACGTGGCGCACGACCCTTAATGAGGCGTGCGCCAACCAGGTGTTTACTCGGGTGCGTGATCGCGCAGGAACACCAGATTGTCCGGTTTAGACTGCTCGGCGCTGTAGCGATAACCTTGTACGTCGAACTGCTTGAGGGCTTGCGGGTCGTTGATGCGCTCTTCAATGACGAAGCGACTCATCATGCCGCGGGCCTTTTTCGCGTAGAAGCTGATGATCTTGTACTGGCCGTTCTTCAGATCCTTGAATTCGGTATTGATGATGCGCGCGTTCAGGACGTTGCGTTTGACCGCCGAGAAGTACTCGTTGGAGGCCAGGTTCAGCAGCACGTCATCGCCTTGATCGGCCAGGGCTTCGTTCAGCCATTCGCTGATCCGTGTGCCCCAGAAGGCATACAAGTCCTTGCCACGGGCATTCGCCAGTTTGGTGCCCATCTCCAGTCGATACGGCTGCATCAGGTCCAGTGGGCGCAGCAGGCCGTACAGGCCGGACAACATGCGCAAGTGCTGCTGGGCGTAATCGAAATCGGCCTCGCTGAAGGTTTGAGCATTCAACCCGGTGTAGACGTCGCCCTTGAAGGCGAGCAGTGCCTGTTTGGCGTTTTTCGGAGTGAACGCGGGCGTCCAGCTGCCGAAACGCGCGGCGTTGAGCCCGCCGATCTTGTCGGAGACGTGCATCAACTCGCTGATCTGCGCAGGGGCCAGCTCGCGCAATTGCAGGATCAGCTCCTGGGAATGGTCGAGATATTGTGGCTGGGTGAAGCGCTGGGTCGCCGGCAGTGTTTCGTAATCGAGGGTCTTGGCGGGGGAAATCACCATCAGCATGAAGTCGTCTCCTTTAATCGTGGGGGCGATTCTAGGGGGTTGTCCGTGTTCACTCCAGCGATGAGCGTCATAGGTGATCGGTGGTGTCATGGAACAAGATCGCAGCCTCGCTTCGCTCGACAGCTCCTACGGTGCGCGTACATCTGTAGGAGCTGTCGAGCGAAGCGAGGCTGCGATCTTTTGATCTTCCCGCGATATAGTGCCGCGCGGGTTTTGTTATGGAGACATCCCATTGCGTATCGTTTTTCTATTCTCGGCCTGGCTGTTGAGCTTCGGTGCCATGGCGGCGTCGGGCGATGTGGCGACGCTTGATCGCAGCACCTGGCCTGAACAGCTCAACAGCCCGACCCTGTTTGATGTGGCGTCACGGGCCGAGATCCTCATGTTTTCTCGCGTCCTGTTGGCCAGCGAATCCCTGGATGAAGTGAGCCTGGCCCAGCGCCTGGGGTTGCGCACGGTCAATCTGGAGTCGATCAACAACCTGCGCCAGCGCATGTGGCAGCGGCTGCTGACCAACTACAACTACGCCCAGCAGAGCTGCGATCAGGATGCCTCCTTCTGTTTCCTGGTCGAGGACATGGACACCCTGCGCCAGCAAGCCGCCAAGTTTCAGGTCAGCGATGAGAGCTACTACATAAAGTGGGCCGAGCCGAGCCGGCTGTTCCACGCCCAGTACCTGGACGAGCAATTGCGCAAGGCAGCGCTGTTTCCGCAAACCAGCAGCGAAGTCGATCGTTTTGGCGACTATGAGCGCAACGGCGATCAGATGCATGACCGGCTGTTTTTGCTGACCTTCGACAGCGCCGCCAATACCGCGCCGGATAACACCGCCTGGGCCACGGAATACCTGCGCAAGTCGAACATGAACGGCACGTTCTTCGTCCTCGGCAAGGACATCCAGGCCCGTCTGGCCGATCGTTCGGTAGCCAGCCTGCAAGCGACGTACTCGAAGCAGTGCATTGGCGCACAAGGCTGGGAATTTCGCTCCCACAGCCACTGGCAGGACTGGCAGGACTCGGTGCGACGCAGCGTCGAACTGGTCAAAAGCAAACTGCCCGAAAACTACGTGCCATTGTTTCGGCCGCCCGATGGTCAACGTCGGTCTGACGCTGAAGGATTCTTCAAATCCCAAGGCTTGCAGGTGGCGCTGTGGGATATCGATGCCCAGGACGGTGCCGGCAAGCTAAAAGCCAATCGGAGCGCGCAACGGGTGTTGAGTCTGATGCTGTTGTGGCGCCACGGGGTGATCAACTTCAACGTGAAGCAGGATGCGCTGAAAACGGCGATGCCTTGGCTCATCACGCAAACGGCGCAAAGCGGAATCGGCTGGGAAGACTGTCAGGACGCGTTTCGCTGAAAACGGCGAAAGGCCGTAAACATTGGGGGAGGGATGATTTTGGGCGAGAATTCGATGCAGGCGGACTTCTGACTTTAACGGGGTGATGGCAATCCGCCTAGTGCTATTGGTCACTCTGAAAAATAAACTTCAAAAAAACGTCAAAGTACTTTTTTCTGTCACAGGTTTTGGAGTATTACGAAGACAGACCGCCGAAACCTGCAACACAGGTGGCGTCTTCCAAGACCCAGCTATGGATGCAGTTCACTTGAATCCTCGCAGGTGAATTCGGTGGCCACTTCGAGGCGCAGCACTGTCACGGTATTGCGTCGACTGGCTCCCACAAAGGTGACCGAGTATGGATGATCACGGACGTAGTTCTTCCTCCAACCAGCCAATCCTTTATGTACTCGATACCAACGTATTGATTCACGATCCAAACGCCCTGCTTAACTTCGAAGAACACCACGTCGCCATCCCGATGACCGTGCTTGAGGAGCTCGACAAGCTCAAAAGCGGGCATCACAGCGTGGCTGCAGAATGCCGTCAGGCGATTCGCCTGATCGACAAGACCTTGGGCGATGCCAGCCCCGAAGATGTCGAACTCGGTGTGCCGATCCAGCGCGGCAAGAGTGGGCCCAAGGGTTTGCTGTCAATTTTGATGAGCAAACGTGCCGAACCGAACATCATTCTGCCCGAGCACCTGAACGACAACATCATCATCAACCAGTTGATCGACCTGCACGCGCGCGAACCAAAGCTGCCCGTGGTGCTGGTCACCAAAGACATCAACATGCGCCTCAAGGCCCGGGCTTGCGGGATCGCGGCCGAGGACTACAGCACCGACCAACTGGTCGACGACGTGTCGCTGCTGCCCAACGGTTATCACAACATGACCGGCTCCTTCTGGGACCGTGTGAGGAATGTCGACACCCGTCAGGATCACGGCCGCACCTGGCACCAAGTGCAGTTGATCGACAACCTGCCGGCGGTGCACATCAACGAGTTCATCATCGACGAACAGGGTTTTGTCGGCTGGATCAAGGAGATCGAGGAAGACAAGCTGCTGATTCTCGACCTGCATCAGGAACCCCTGTTGCACCAGGAAGCCTGGGGCCTGAAACCGCGTGACATCTATCAAAGCCTGGCGCTGTACGCCTTGCTCGACCCGGATATCCACCTGGTCAACCTGACCGGGGCAGCAGGTTCCGGTAAAACCATCCTCGCACTGGCGGCGGCGATCGAGCAGACCATGGTCAGCAAACGCTATCGCCGGATCATCGCGACCCGTAGCGTGCAGGGTCTGGACCAGGAGATCGGTTTCCTGCCCGGCACCGAAGCGGAAAAAATGGAGCCTTGGCTGGGCGCCATCACCGACAACCTCGAAGCCTTGCACATGGATGACGAAAACACCCATGGCAGTGTCGATTACATCCTCAGCAAAGTGCCGTTGCAGTTCAAATCCCTCAACTACATTCGAGGCCGCAGCTTCCAGCAGAGTCTGATCCTGATCGATGAATGCCAGAACCTCACGCCGCACCAGATGAAAACCATCATCACCCGTGCCGGCGCCGGTTCCAAAGTAGTGTGCCTGGGCAACCTGGCGCAGATCGACACCCCTTACCTGTCCGCGACCAGTTCCGGGCTGACGTACCTGACAGAGCGCTTCAAGGATTTCCCCAACGGTGTGCACATCACCCTGCAAGGGGTGCCACGTTCGATTCTGGCCGAATACGCCGAATCGCATTTGTAAACCCTCACCAAAACCGGGCGGCCTCCAAGGTCGCCCGGTTTTTTATGTCCGACACAAATTAAATGTGGGAGCGGGCTTGCTCGCGAATGCGGTGTGACAGTCAGTATCTATGTCGACTGACACACCGCATTCGCGAGCAAGCCTGCTCCCACATTGGATCGTGGCAATCATGCAATCAAACGTGCGGAATTTTGACCCACAGGTTTACAATCGGTGCTCCTGATCAGGAGTATCCCTGTGCTGACTCATCTCGATTCCCAAGGTCGCGCCAATATGGTCGACGTCACTGAAAAAGCCGTGACGTTCCGTGAAGCAACGGCCCAAGCGCTGGTGCGCATGCTGCCCGAAACCCTGCAGATGATCGTCAGCGGCGGTCACCCCAAGGGTGATGTATTCGCCGTGGCGCGTATCGCCGGCATTCAGGCCGCGAAGAAAACCAGCGATCTGATCCCTCTGTGCCATCCGCTGCTGCTCACCGGCGTCAAGGTCGAACTCAATGCCGAAGGTGACGACACCGTGCGCATCGTCGCGCGCTGCAAATTGTCCGGGCAGACCGGCGTAGAAATGGAAGCCCTGACCGCCGCCAGCGTCGCGGCGCTGACTATCTACGACATGTGCAAAGCCGTGGATCGCGGCATGACTATTGAAAGCGTGCGGCTGCTGGAGAAACTCGGCGGCAAGAGCGGCCATTTCCAGGCGGACCAGCCATGAACCTCACCGTGAAGTTTTTTGCCCGTTACCGTGAAGCGATAGGCGTGGACTCGGTGAAGGTTGAAGGTGACTTCGCCACAGTCGACGATGTGCGCGCGCTCCTGGCCCAGCGTGACGGTGCCGAAGTGTTGAGCGAGCAAAACTTGATGTGCGCCCGCAACGAAGACCTGTGCCAGCTCGATGAGCCGGTGAGCGATGGCGATGAAGTGGCCTTTTTCCCGACCGTGACCGGAGGCTGAGCCATGGCGATTCGCGTGCAATCCACGGCGTTCGATCCGGGTGCTGAAGTCAACGCCATGCATGCAGCCAATGTGGGCGTCGGTGCGGTGGTGAGTTTTGTCGGTTATGTTCGCGACTTCAATGACGGACTCGACGTCGCCGGGATGTTCCTTGAGCACTACCCGGGCATGACCGAAAAAGCCCTGGCCAAGATCGCCATAGAGGCCGAGCAGCGCTGGCCGCTGCTCAAACTTGAAGTGCTGCATCGCATCGGCGCCCTGGAACCGGGGGAGCCGATCGTCTTCGTCGGCGCCGCCGGTGCCCATCGCCAGGCCGCGTTCGATGCCTGCGCCTTTGTCATGGACTACCTGAAAACCCGCGCACCGTTCTGGAAGAAAGAAAACACCCCTGACGGGTCGCGTTGGGTTGAAGGGCGCGACAGTGATCATGCGGCGGCGGATCGCTGGAAGCAGTAGACAGCCAGTTAGTTCTTCATTGACTGTCAGTCCGCCTTCGCGAGCAAGCCCGCTCCCACATTAGATCTCCATCAAACACTAGTTTTGTGTTCGACTCAGAACCAATGTGGGAGCGGGCTTGCTCGCGAAGAGGCCATCCGCATCACCCAATTTCCCACTGATTCACCTCCCGACCATCGGCGGCCACATCTTTAAGGGCCCCGATTGACGAATAATACATAAAAGTCCAGTATGGAATTATAAGTACAAAAAAGCGCTTCTCCGTTTCTGCTCTTTCTTCTGTCTTGCCAAACCAACAACAACCCGCGAGAGAACGAACATGAAGAAATTCCCCCTCATCACCGGTCTGGCTCTGAGCCTGCTGGCGTGCAGCAGCCTGTTCGCCGCCGATAAAACCCTGCGCATCGGCATCGAAGCGGCTTATCCGCCGTTCGCGTCCAAAACCGATAAAGGCGAGATTGTCGGTTTCGACTACGACATCGGCAATGCCCTGTGCGCGCAGATGAAGGTCAAGTGCGTCTGGGTCGAAGGTGAGTTCGACGGTCTGATTCCTTCGCTTAAAGTGAAGAAAATCGACATGGCGCTGTCGTCCATGACCATCAACGAAGACCGCAAGAAGTCGGTGGATTTCACCCACAAGTACTACTTCACCTCATCGCGTCTGGTGATGAAGGACGGAGCGGTCGTGGATGACCAGTACGCCAGCCTCAAGGGCAAGACGGTCGGCGTGCAACGCGCAACCACCACTGACCGTTACGCCTCTGAGGTTTTCGAACCGAAGGGTATCAACGTCAAGCGTTACGGCAACAACGAAGAGATCTACATGGATCTGGCTGCCGGTCGCCTCGATGCCATTTTTGCTGACACCATCCCGCTGAATGACTTCCTGACGATGCCTCGTGGCAAGGGTTATGCCTTTGTCGGACCGGAGCTCAAGGATCCGAAATACGTGGGCGAGGGCGCCGGGATTGCGGTGCGCAAGGGCAACACTGAGTTGGTCTCCGAGCTGAACACGGCCATCGATGGCATTCGCTCCAGTGGCGAATACCAGAAGATTTCAGAGAAGTACTTCAAATCCGATATTTACGGCGACTGATCAATCGCTTGCAGGGGCTTTCTCGTGAAAGCCTCTGCGCGGTTCCGATTCCTGAGAAACGCTTGAAAGTTAATCCCTTCTTAACCGGCTTGCCGTCTATTCCCCGATACCCCGCTGTGCGCGCCGGACTCTCAAAGGTCAGGGCCAGCGTGTAGACTTCGGGGCAATCGATATTTAGAAGGGAAACGCAATGAGCGAGGAAACGATGCGATTGGGCCGTGAACGGCGCTATCTGGTGTTGCTGGGCATCATCTGCCTGGCGCTGATCGGTGGCGCGCTGTACATGCAAATTGTTCTGGGCGAGGCGCCATGCCCGCTGTGCATACTGCAACGTTATGCGTTGCTGCTGATCGCGCTCTTCGCGTTCATCGGCGCGGCCATGCGCACCCGCCGCAGCATCACGGTATTTGAAACCCTGGTGGTGATCTGCGCCCTGGCAGGCGTCGGGGTGGCCGGGCATCACGTCTATACCCAGTTCTATCCGGCGGTCAGCTGCGGCATCGATGTGCTGCAGCCGATTGTCGACGGTTTGCCACTGGCGAAGATCTTCCCGCTGGGCTTCCAGGTCGACGGCTTCTGCTCCACGCCGTACCCGCCGATCCTCGGTCTGTCGCTTGCACAGTGGGCGCTGCTAGCCTTTGTGCTGGTCGTGGTGCTGGTGCCGCTGCTCACTTCACGTAACCGCAAAGCCCTGCGCTGAAGTCATCCGCCGTATCGCTACGTCATACAAAAAAACGCCCCGGCCCTCGTTGAGGGGGCCGGGGCGTTTTGCATTTCAGGGCGCAGGTAAAATGACCTTGATACGTGACAAGTATGGGTGCGGCACGTGTGCGACATGTTGTCACAGCAGGAGTGTCGCAAGGCATTTCAAGGCGCCGAATTGGTACACGGCTACGCAACAAAATTGGCCTTCTTTAGCGTCTGGCGACTTCAGCCCCAAAAATCCGGAACAGGCAGTTTTAACAGGCCTTGGCGAATTGCCGAAGCCCTTGTCACATGGGGGCTTTGGCAGGGTCGAAGGAGGGCGCAGAGCCTTCGATACTGTCTGAACTACCTGAGGTAGACCTACAATTTTTGGTGTTTTTGTTGAGAATGAATTTCGATACCATGGCGCACTTTTGCAAATACCGTTAATGATTGTTGCTGGAATGGATAAAAATTATTTCGGGATGAGACATGGTTTATAAAACGTTACATATCTACAATCGCCCGCACTGAAATCCCGGCACTGCTCATCCCTGAGCAGGAATAGGGCGTCGAGAGGCCGAAGGGCTTCATACGACTCCCAGGTGTCGGTGCCTTCCAATTATCCGCACCAAATGGAATTGGTCTGTAACAAGGCCTTTGACCACGAATTCGAATAAGAACGCAACGCTAGCCCAGGATTTGTCGAACAGCGTCTGACGCGCGACGGGTAGCCACTTATTCAATCCAAGAAAAATGCCAACCCTTGGCAGGGTGAAGTGTTGGCGATCAAAACCCAACTGCATTGCGCAAGCTGCTTTAGAGGTCGTGAGATGAGTAAAAACAGGTACCCCAGACTACTAGGCTTATTGCCGCTGATCGGCACGTTGTTGCTGTCAGGCTGCAACATGACCTTGCTCGATCCCAAGGGCCAGGTCGGCCTGGACGAGCGAAACCTGATCATCACCGCAACGCTGCTGATGCTGTTGGTCGTGGTTCCGGTCATCGTCATGACCTTCCTGTTCGCCTGGAAATACCGCGCGTCCAACACCGACGCTGTCTACACGCCGAAATGGTCGCACTCCACCAAGATCGAAATCGCGGTGTGGGCTGTTCCAGTGCTGATCATCATTGCCCTGGGTTATGTCACCTACAAGTCGACCCACGCGCTGGATCCTTACAAGCCGCTGGAATCCGACGTCAAGCCGATCACCATTGAAGTAGTCGCCCTGGACTGGAAGTGGATGTTCATCTACCCGGAACAAGGCATCGCTACCGTCAACAAGATCGTGTTCCCGGCGCACACACCGATCAACTTCAAGGTGACTTCGGACTCCGTGATGAACTCGTTCTTCATCCCGGCCCTGGGCGGCCAGATCTACGCGATGGCCGGCATGCAGACCAAACTGCACCTGATCGCCAACCAGAACGCTGAAATGGACGGTATCTCCGCCAACTACAGCGGCGCTGGTTTCACCGGCATGAAATTCAAAGCTATCGCCACCTCTCAGGAAGATTTCGACGCCTGGGTCAGCGAAGTCAAAAAGGCACCTAAACAGCTTGAAAAAGCTGAATACGAAGCCCTTTCCAAGCCAAGCCAGAACAACCCAGTCGAGCTCTACTCCTCGGTCACGCCGAACCTGTTCCAGATCATCGTCGACAAGTACGAAGGCATGAATCCGGGCAAGCCGATGCACCACGAGAAGAAAGAGCACGAAATGGCCGCCATGGAAGGGATGGACATGAGTTCGCATTCAGCTGCCGGGGCAGAGGAGTAAACGATGTTTGGTAAATTAAGTTGGGAAGCGGTCCCGTTCCACGAACCGATCGTGATGATAACCATCGCCATGATCGCGCTCGGTGGTCTGGCGCTGTTCGCTGCAATCACCTATTTCAAGAAGTGGACCTATCTGTGGTCCGAGTGGCTGACCTCGGTCGACCACAAGAAAATCGGCGTGATGTACATCATCGTTGCCATGGTCATGCTGCTGCGCGGTTTTGCCGACGCCATGATGATGCGTACCCAGTTGGCCATGGCCACCGAGGGTTCGCCTGGCTACCTGCCGCCTGAACACTATGACCAGATCTTCACCGCTCACGGTGTGATCATGATCATCTTCATGGCGATGCCATTCTTCACCGGCCTGATGAACCTTGCAGTGCCGCTGCAGATCGGCGCGCGTGACGTGGCCTTCCCGTTCCTGAACTCCTTGAGCTTCTGGCTGCTGGTGTCTGGCGTGGTGCTGATCAACCTGTCCCTGGGCGTCGGCGAATTCGCCAAGACCGGTTGGGTTGCCTATCCGCCGCTGTCGGGCCTGCAATACAGCCCTGGCGTGGGGATGGATTACTACATCTGGGCGCTACAGCTATCCGGGTTGGGTACGACGCTGACGGGGGTCAACTTCCTGGCCACCGTGCTGAAAATGCGTACCCCGGGCATGAAGCTGATGGACATGCCGATCTTCACCTGGACCTGCACCTGGGCCAACGTCCTGATCGTGGCCTCGTTCCCGATCCTGACCGCTACCTTGGCACTGCTGACGCTTGACCGTTACATGGATTTCCACATTTTCACCAATGAACTTGGTGGCAATCCGATGATGTACGTCAACCTGTTCTGGGCCTGGGGTCACCCCGAGGTTTACATCCTGATTCTGCCGGCGTTTGGGATCTTCTCCGAAGTCATCTCGACCTTCACCGGCAAGCGTCTGTTCGGCCACCACTCGATGGTCTACGCATCGGGCGCGATCTCGATCCTGGGCTTCATGGTCTGGCTGCACCACTTCTTCACCATGGGTTCGGGTGCCAGCGTCAACGCCTTCTTCGGTCTGGCGACGATGCTGATTTCGATCCCGACGGGGGTGAAGCTATTCAACTGGCTGTTCACCATTTACCAAGGGCGTCTGCGTTTCACCAGCCAGGTTCTGTGGACCCTGGGCTTCATGGTGACCTTCGCCATCGGCGGCATGACCGGCGTACTGCTGGCCATCCCGGGTGCGGACTTCGTCCTGCACAACAGCCTGTTCGTGATCGCTCACTTCCACAACGTGATCATCGGCGGCGCAGTATTCGGCTACATCGCAGGCTTCGGCTTCTACTTCCCTAAAGCGTTCGGCTTCAAGCTGCACGAAGGTTGGGGCAAGGCAGCGTTCTGGTTCTGGATCTCGGGCTTCTTCGTCGCGTTCATGCCGCTCTATGCACTGGGCTTCATGGGCATGACCCGTCGTCTGAACGCCACCACCAACCCTGAGTGGGTGCCGTACCTGTACGTCGCCATGTTCGGTGCGGTGATGATCGCGGCCGGTATCGCCTGCCAGCTGATTCAGCTGTACGTCAGCGTGCGTGATCGCAACAAGCCGGAAAACATGTGCGATCACGGTGACCCGTGGAATGCGCACACGCTGGAATGGTCGACCTCGTCGCCACCACCGTTCTACAACTTTGCCGTGCTGCCAAAAGCGGACACCATCGATCCGTTCACCGAAGCCAAGGAAAACGGTACCGCGTACAAGGCTCCGGCCCGTTACGAACCGATCCACATGCCAAACAACACCGCGACCGGTGTGGTCATGGGTGCTCTGTTGACCGTGTTCGGTTTCGCGATGATCTGGCACATCTGGTGGTTGGCCATCGTTGGCCTGGTTGGCACCGTGGGCTACTTCGTGATCCACGCTGCCCGCGATGATCAGGGCTATATGGTGCCGGTCGACGTGATCGAGCGCATCGAAGCCGAGCAGCACAAGCGTCTGGTAGCGGCCGGGAAAGTTCCAGCCACTGCCACCCGTGTTGAAACCTCGTTGGAACAGGCTTAAACCATGTCGAACTTAGTGACCACTGCTGGACACGCCCATGGCACGGACCATGGGCACGACGACCATCACCACGACTCGGGCGAGATGACCGTATTCGGTTTCTGGCTCTACCTGATGACCGACTGCATTCTGTTTGCGTCGATCTTCGCGGCGTACGCGGTACTGGTTAACAACGTAGCGGGTGGCCCGTCGGGCCACGACATCTTCGAACTGCCATACGTACTGGGCGAAACCGCTCTGCTGCTGTTCAGTTCGATCACCTACGGCTTCGCCATGCTGGCGTTGTTCAAGGGCAAGAAGAACCAGGTCCTGGGCTGGCTGGGCATGACCTTCCTGTTCGGTGCCGGCTTCATCGGCATGGAGATCAACGAGTTCCACATGCTGATCTCCGAAGGCTTCGGCCCGAGCCGCAGCGGCTTCCTGTCCGGGTTCTTCACCCTGGTCGGCACCCACGGTCTGCACGTGACCAGCGGTCTGATCTGGATGGCGATCATGATGTATCAGGTGCAGAAAAACGGCCTGACGGCGACCAACAAGACCCGTCTGAGCTGTCTGAGCCTGTTCTGGCACTTCCTGGACGTGGTGTGGATCTGCGTATTCACCGTTGTTTATCTGATGGGGACTATGTAAATGGCTAACGCTCATTCCCACGATAGCCACGACGCCAGCCACGGCAGCGTCAAGTCTTACGCTATCGGTTTCATTCTGTCGGTGATCCTGACGGTCATTCCTTTCGGCCTGGTGATGTACCCATCGCTGCCGAAAGCCCTGACCCTGTGGATCGTACTGGCCTTCGCAGTGATCCAGGTGCTCGTGCACCTGGTGTACTTCCTCCACCTGGACCGCTCCGCTGCCCAGCGTAACAACGTGATCGCGTTTGTCTTCGCTGCACTGGTAATCGTTCTGTTGGTAGGCCTGTCGCTGTGGATCATGTACAGCATCCACACCAACATGATGGCGCACTGAGGAAAGTCCGGATGTCCTTTAAGCACTTTATCCAAATCACCAAACCGGGGATCATTTTCGGTAACGTGCTTTCTGTGGCGGGCGGATTTTTCCTGGCCTCGAAAGGGCATGTCGATCTGGCCATTTTCCTGGCCGCCATGATCGGCACGTCGCTGGTGGTGGCTTCCGGTTGCGTGTTCAACAACTGCATCGACCGCGACATCGACCTGAAGATGGAACGCACAAAAAACCGGGCGCTGGTCCAGGGCTTGATCTCCCTGAAACTGGCCCTGGCTTTTGCGACCGTCCTGGGTGTTTTCGGCGTTGCACTGTTGTACAAAGTGGCCAACCCATTGGCCGCTTTGTTCGCGGTGATTGGCTTTGTCATCTACGTCGGTTTCTACAGCCTGTACCTCAAGCGCAAGTCGGTTCACGGCACGCTGGTGGGCAGTCTGTCGGGCGCCATGCCGCCGGTGATTGGCTACGTCGCGGTGACGAACAGCTTCGACATGGCCGCACTGACGTTGCTGGTGATGTTCAGCCTGTGGCAGATGCCGCATTCCTACGCCATCGCGATCTTCCGCTTCAACGATTACCTGGCCGCATCGATTCCGGTGTTGCCAGTGAAGCGCGGGATTCAGGTCGCCAAGAAGCACATCCTGCTCTACATCCTGGCCTTCCTGGTCGCGACCCTGATGCTGACCTTCAGCGGCTACGCCGGCATGAGCTACCTCGCCGTCGCCGCGGCCATGGGCATGTACTGGTTGTACATGGCCTGGACCGGTTACAAGGCAGTGGATGACACGGTCTGGGCACGCAAGCTGTTCGTGTTCTCGATCTTCACCATTACCGCGTTGAGCGTGATGATGTCGCTGGACTTTAAAGTGCCGAGTGAGCTGTTGCTGACTTACGCGCCTTAAGGTTTCGATGCCGAAAAGAAAAGCCCCGCCTTCGAGAGAAGTGCGGGGCTTTTTGTTGGGGATTGTCTGGTGGACCGTGTCGCCGCTTTCGCGAGCAAGCCCGCTCCCACATTAGTTTGGCGCCGGTCACAAAAGTGCTGGCAACGCCGATCAAATGTGGGAGCGGGCTTGCTCGCGAAGGCCTCACCGCGGTGTATCAAGAATGCTCAGCTATCAAGCAACCGAAAAAACCGTTCCCGCACCTGGGTGTTATCGCTGTGCGCCACGTTGAAACTGCCCCGGTGGATGGTGATGACGTTGGCACCATGCAAGGCCAGATTGGTGTGCATGGTGAAGTAACACGGATCGTCGAGCAGCACCGTGTCGCCGGGCTTGACCAGCAAGCGCATCAGGATGTCGATGGCCTGCACGGTGTTGGCCGTGGTGATGATCTGGTCCACCGGCACTTCGATGCCCAAGGCCGACAGCTTGACCCGCAACGCCTCGCGTAGCGGCAGGTAACCGCCGGCGACGCCGTATTCGCCCATGCGAAGGGAGGTTGCGCGCAACGTGCCACGCACGGTTTTAAGCAACTCTTCAGCCGGCAGCCACGAGGACGGCAGGAAACCGGCCCCAGGGCGCAGCGCGCCATTGTCCAGCAGCACCGCGCGGCGGACCACGCTGAGCGTGTCTTGAGGTTGCAGGTCCGGGCCGGCATCGGTCTTGATCGGGGTGCTGGAACGGTGCACGTAATGCCCCGAGCCCTGGCGTGAAACCACCAAACCCTTGGCCCGCAAGCGGTCCAGAGCATCCACCACCGTGGATTTGCCCACGTTCATCAACTCGGAGAGTTCGCGGATTGACGGTAGTTTGGTCCCGTGAGACAGCCCGCCCTGGCTGATCGCCACCGACAACTGATCGACGATCTGCTGGACCAGCGGCACGCCAGGCTGGAACTCGATGGTGGCGATGACTGCGCGTTGAATCTGAATTTTACTGGTCTCTCCGGCAATAAAGTTCGTTCGATTCTATACAAACTTGCTCTGATCAAGACGGACGTTTCTCACTACCATCGGCTTACAGGTATTGCGGAATGTTAGTGCTTTAAGCCCTTCAAACCGTTGCTTTCCGCTCTGTGACCGGGTTAGTGAATCCGGTCGCAAAATCGCTACTAAAAGGAGTTCCCAAAATGTACGCAATCGATACGTTCGAAACTTGCACCTCAGATCCAAAGGTAATAACCCACCTCCGTCCAATCACAGGAGGTGCCCAATGACCAATCCCCAAGACCTAACAACCATTGGCCTCACCCCCTTTCCTATCACGCTAACAAACCACTATTCCGCATAAACGCCGGCGTCCCGGTGATTCAAGCCCTCTCCCACGCCTCTGATCTGCTCCACGTCGCCAAACACCTTGCATCAGACGCCGCCATGGTTCGCGATACAGACCGCCATGCCTGGGCGTCGCATTTTTTGCAGGATATGAGCAAAGCGATCATCGATGACGTGCTAAAGGTGCTCGACGCACCGGGTAGCAACCGCGCGTGAACAAAAAAAGCCCCGCACTTCTTTCGAGGGCGGGGCATTCAGGTGTTCGCTCGTCAGTTCAATCGTTTTGGAATCTAAGGGACATCAATTTGATCCAAGCTGATTTTCATAGGCCGGCCCCCGAATCGAGATCTTTGGGCTAATCTGTCAAAAAAATGGATCCAATTTTTGATCGAGGGGGAGAGATGACTGAACACATGACCTGTGATGAACGATTCATCGCGCTGGCAAAAGAGCTCGGTTACGACATCTACGGTGAGAATACGGCCGGCGGGCATTACGCGCTGTTGGTGCGGCATCACGATCAGCTTTATATCAGCGGTCTGGTGCCGCGGATGAATGGTGAAATTCAGTATCCGGGCAGGGTAGGCCTGGATCTGACGCTGGCAGATGCACAGAGCGCTGCCAGCATCAGTGCGTTGCGCGGTCTGGCATTGATTGTTGATTCCATCGGTTCGCTGGACAAAATCAAGTCGCTATTGCGCGTCACGGTATACATAAAGTCCACCGCGGACTTTGTCGATTTGAGCGAAGTGGCCAACGGTGCGTCGGACGTTTTCAGTCATGTACTGGGCGATGCCGGTAAACATACACGAACCACGATCGGCGTTTATCAACTGCCGAAAGACGCAGCCATTGAAGTTGACATGATCGTGGCGATACGGCCATCAACGCTCTAACGATGAACCTGCTGGCAATAGAAAGGCCCGCGTTGAATCTCAGTGCGGGCCTTTTCAGTCATCGATGGTGTGTGTTACTGCGCGGCGATGCTGTAGCCATCGAACGCGGTTTGCTGCTGAAGCGCGGTGATGATGTTCTTGCGGTTAACCGCTTGTTCGGCCCCGGCATTGTCCAGGAACGTCTCGCTTTCCAGTTCCGCTTCTTCGCCTTCACCGACGAAGGTGAAACCCAGGAACTCCAGCGCTTCACGGTCAACGTTCAGTCGCGAACGCGGGGTGCGCAGCGGCAGCGTCACGCTGATCCCGTCTTTGCTGATGATGAACACTTCGACATCTTTCTTGGCGCGAGCAGCCTTGCTTTTGCCACTACTCGGGTTGCTGATGGCCTGGTGGGTCTGGTTCAGCACTTTCAGTGCGAGGCCATAGACCAATTCCTGAAATGCCGGGTCGTCCTTGAAACTGGAGAGAATCCGGCTGATCGGGAATTTGCTGCTCAAGTCTTCCAGGGCTGCGATGTCGGCAGCCTCGGCGTCCTTGAGCTGCTTGAGTTCGCCCATCAAATCGTAGGCTTTATCGTCGTCGAAGCTGTCGTGAGCCTGGCGAATCGCGGCGCGCAGCTCGCGGATCTGGTCGCTTTCCCGGGTGGACTGGAAAGCGTCCAGGACCATCTCGCTGATGGTCTTGGCCTGGGGCACGTGCTGTGAAAGATTGATGGAGTTTTCGTATTCCGCTTTGGACGACAAGGTGACTACGGATTCAGCGGTATTGGAATCGGACATTGAAATTTCACTACTTCTTTTAACTTGGGTTGAGGCGAGAAAGCACAGGGCCTTTTCAGGCCGCCTAATCTATTGGACCGAGGCGGCGTTGTCACGGATGAACAGGCGGCGGGTCATCATTTTTGGCACAGCGGCTTTTAACTGGCGGCTAGCGGGGGGCGTTTTGCCTGAAGTGTCAGCAGCAGCCGGTAAAACGTCAACGCCCGACCGCTGATCAGTCCACAGACAAAACCGGAAGCTGACGCCTTGAGCAGCAACATTTCAAGGGTGGTGGCCATTTCCGGGTGAACGTCATCCTGGTAGCCGAAGTAATAGTTCACCGCAAAAAACAGCAGATAGAGCACCAAGGTTTTTAGCGTGCCCGGTACGACCAGGCCGGTTTGCGGATCATCCAGCTCAATGCCCTTGCGTGGGAAAATCAGCAGCGCCGCGAGGCTGCCCAGGATGACGGCGGCCAACCAGCAACTGACCGATAGCTGCGGATTCAGCGTCAGGTTCAGCGAATAGAGTGACCAGCCCAGCAATATCGGCGCTGTGACGAGCAATGAAGTTTTGCTTTCACGGGTCGGGGACAGGGCTTTGACACCGTGGTAGCACAGCAGCAGAAAAATCGCGTAAACCCACAATGGGGTATTTTGCAGGGTGTTGAGCATTGTGCAGCGTCCTTGCCGAAATGGGTGCCAGGATATTAGCCGTTGCTGTAGCCCAGGCAGTCGACTATTTCCCCAGCGTATTCAGATTCATCGACCGAACCGCCAATTGCTCAGCCGTTTGCTGGTCCACCGGCAACGAAAAGCGGAAGGTCGCGCCGCGGCCGGGAACGTCAATCAGCTGGATCTCGCGGCCGTGCAATTGCAGGATCCGGTGCACGATCCGCAACCCCAGTCCACCGTCACGCCGTGCGCCGCCAATGTTGAACGGGCGCAGGAACAGACCTTCGCGCAGTTCGGCAGTGATGCCGGGGCCGGTGTCGCTGACGGTGACTTCAATAAAAGGTCCTTGACGGCGCAGGCTGAGCTCGATTTCTCCCCCTTGCGGGGTGTGGCGCAGGGCGTTGTCGAACAGGTTGGTGAGCACCCGCTCGATCAACCCAAGGTCGGCGCAGGCCGCTGAAACATTGGGTGCAAAGGTGGCCTTGAGTTCGACGTGACGCGCCTCGGCCGTCAGTTCGAATTTCTGGAAAATGTCCTGCACCAGATCGGTCAGCGAAAAACGTTCCAGCACCGGTTGCACGAAACCATGTTCCAGGCGCACAAGTTCCAGTAGCGATTGCGCCAGTCCACCCACCTTGCGGCTTTGATCCAGTGCGATGCCCAGGTAACGGCGGCGATCGGCGGGTGACAACGTGGCGTCCTTGAGCGACAAGGTTTCCAGGTAACCGTGCAGCGAGGCGAGAGGCGTGCGCAGGTCGTGGGAGATGTTAGCCACCAGTTCGCGGCGTTCCTGATCCTGGCGGGTCAATGAACGCCATTGCTCACCGAGGCGAGCTTGCATCTGCCGGAAGGCGGCATCGAGTATGGCAATTTCATCGTGGCTGGCGGCTTGTTCCACCGGGACGGATGCCGGCGGCGTTACCGGAGTGCCATCAATGTCGAAGCGGCTGACAGTTTCGGTCAAACGGCGCAAAGGTCGGGTGATGAGGGCGAATGCCGTGAGACCGGCAATCAGGCACAGCAACGCCACCAGCCCGATGGACAACAGCGCGGTATTCAGGGCGGCGCTGGTGGCGCCGCGTTCGGCGAAGCGGTCGTGCTCTTCGCTGAGCAGCACCACATAGAGATAGCCCACCGATTTGCCGTTGACCTGTAATGGCGCGGCGCTGAACACTTTGCGGCCATCAATGCTGCGCGGATCGTCGCCGAGAATCGGCAGGGCATCGCCCTTGAGCAGGCGCTGGATCGGCGCCAGATCGACCCGCTCCCGGTGTATCCGACCCTCGGGCGCAGCACTGCCGACAATCCGGCCCTCGGTGTCGAGCAGATAGACCTCGACACTGGGATTTACCAGCATCAGTTGACTGAACAGGTCGCGCACGGCGTCGGGCATCAGGCCTTTGGAGTCCATCAGCACGGTGTCATGGGCGATGTGCCGGGCCAGATCCCGCGACAACCCTTGCACCACTTCCAGCTCATGCATCTGGTTGGACCGCACCTGCAACCAGGCCGACGTGCCGCAGCACACGAGCAGCAACACGGCGAACACCAGAGACAGGCGTTGAGTCAGGGTCAGTCTCACGGCTGCTCCTCCCTGGCCGCGAATTTGTAGCCGCGTCCCCACACGGTGAGGATGCGCGCGGGTTGCGCCGGATCGGCCTCGATCTTTGCCCGCAGGCGGTTGATGTGAGTGTTGACGGTGTGCTCGTAGCCTTCATGGCTGTAACCCCAGACGGCGTTGAGTAGGTCCATGCGCGAGAACACTTTGCCGGGCTGACGGGCGAAGAAATACAACAGGTCGAACTCCCGTGGCGTGAGGTCGAGGCGGCGACCGTCAAGGGACACATCGCGCGTGATCGGGTCGATGGAGAGACCGTCCGTGATCAGGCTGCCGGCGTCCATTTTCAGGTTGCGGGCCATGGCGTCGACCCGTCGCAACAGCGCTTTGACCCGGGCCACCAGCTCGAGCATCGAGAAGGGTTTGGCCAGGTAATCGTCGGCGCCGAGTTCGAGCCCGAGAATCCGGTGCACTTCGCTGGAGCGCGCGCTGGTAATGATGATCGGTGTGTAGCGGGCCATGGCGCGGGCCCTGCGGCAGATTTCCAGGCCGTCGACGCCGGGCAGCATCAGGTCGAGGATCAGTGCGTCCCAGCTTCCTTGCTGCAGCAGTCGCATGCCTTCATCGCCATCGGCGCAGTGCACCACCTCGAACTGCTCATCGCGTAGATGCAGGCAGATAAGGTCGGCGATATGCAGGTCGTCCTCGACCACGAGGACGCGTTTGGTCTGTTCCATCAAGCTCAATCCTTCGGCGCAATGAGCGCATTGTGCGGGTTTTCCGGGGCCGGAGTTATCACGAATTATTTAACTCTCCGTGAGGATTTGGCGATCAACCCAAGCCTAGGCTGTGTTCCATGACAGGCACCTGGAATTTTCGGAGACGACCATGATTTCACGGCGACAGTTTCTCGTAGCAAGCGGCGGGCTAGGCGCTGCAGCCCTGGTCATCGGTGTATTGCCAAAATTTGCCGCGAGCTCTGCACTGGTCAGTGATGCCAGCGCGGCAGAGGTGTTCGAGGTGACTCACAGCGACAACGAATGGCGCGCCATGCTCAGCGCCGAGCAGTACGAAATCCTGCGCGAAGAGGGCACCGAACGGGCCTACAGCAGCCCGCTGAACAACCAGCACCGTGAAGGTACGTTTGCCTGTGCCGGTTGCGACCTGCCGTTGTTTTCTTCCGCGACCAAGTTCGACAGCCGCACCGGTTGGCCGAGTTTCTGGGCACCGCTGGACAAGGCTGTGGCCACTCGTCAGGACCGTTCCTTCGGGGTGCTGCGCGAAGAAGTCCACTGCCGGCGTTGTGGCGGTCATCTGGGCCATGTCTTCGACGATGGGCCCAAACCCACCGGCCTGCGTTACTGCATGAACGGCCTGGCGATGACTTTTGTGCCGAAGACAGCTTGATCCGCGGGTACTCCCTTTCACTCATTTTTGCAGGTCGACGTTATGTGGCTTCTAGTCCTCGCTTATCTCGGTGGTGTGTTGACGATTGTCAGCCCGTGCATCCTGCCGGTACTGCCCTTTGTCTTCGCTCGCACAGGGCAGCCGTTCATGAAGAGCGGGTTGCCGCTATTGGCGGGAATGGCGCTGACCTTTGCGCTCGTCGCCTCGTTGGCGGCGGTGGGTGGCGGTTGGGTGGTGCAAGTCAATCAGTACGGTCGCTGGCTCGCGTTGCTGTTCGTTGCACTGTTCGGGCTGACGCTGTTGCTGCCGCGACTGGCCGAGCGCCTGACGCGGCCACTGGTGGCAGCGGGCAGCCGGTTGTCGGAAGCCGCGGGCGCCGATGCCCGGCCGCGTCCCGGCGCTTCGTTCCTGATCGGCGTCGCCACGGGCCTGCTCTGGGCTCCGTGTGCCGGGCCGATTCTGGGGCTGTTGCTGACCGGAGCCGCGCTGCAAGGGGCAAGCATCGCAACCACCTTGTTGTTGCTGGCCTACGCCGCGGGTACCGCAACTTCCCTCGCGGTGGCGCTGCTGCTGGGCGGTAAAGTCTTCGCGGCGATGAAGCGTTCCATCGGCGCTGGCGAGTGGCTGCGTCGAGGCCTGGGCGCCGCGATGCTAGCCGGTGTCGCGGCGATTGCCCTGGGGCTCGACACCGGGATCCTGGCGCGGGTTTCGACGGCGTCCACCGGCGGTATCGAGCAGGCTTTGGTTGGACGGCTGGCCGGAAAATCACCGAACGGTAGCGGGGCGATGATGGCGCAGGTTCCGGCCTCGGGAAGTGCAATGAAAGTGGCTGACAAAGCGCCGGGCGCACTGCCGATTGAAGGCAACCTTCCATCGCTGGACGGCGCGGTGCAATGGCTCAACTCGCCACCGCTCACAGTGCAGGCCTTGAAGGGCAAAGTCGTGCTGGTGGATTTCTGGACTTACTCCTGCATCAACTGTCTGCGCACACTGCCGTATGTGAAGGCTTGGGCCGAGAAGTACCGCGATCAGGGATTGGTGGTGATTGGCGTCCATGCGCCCGAGTTTGCTTTCGAACGAGACGTAGGCAATGTCACCAAAGCGATGAAGGACCTGGGCATCAACTACCCAGTGGCCATCGATAATGACTTCAAGATCTGGCGAGCTTTCAACAACGAATACTGGCCGGCTCACTATTTTGCCGACGCTCAGGGTCGCATTCGTTATCACCACTTTGGCGAAGGCGAGTACGCCGAATCGGAGCGGGTGATCCAGCAACTGCTGCGCGAAGCAGGTGCCGTGAAGGTCGCGGACGGTCTGATCAATGCCAGCGCCGAGGGTGTTCAACTGGCCCCGGACATGAACGAAGTGCAATCACCGGAAACCTATGTCGGCTACCAGCGTGCCGAGCATTTCGTGCCTGAAACCAGCCTGGTGCCGGACAAGGTGTCGGCCTATAGCGCTCCATCGCAATTAGCACTCAACGACTGGAGCCTGGACGGTCAATGGAATGTCGGCTCGGAGCGGGCGACTTCAAGCGGCCCGGCCAGTCGCATCGTCTACCGCTTCCATGCCCGCGATCTGCACCTGGTGCTGGGGCCTGGCACTCACGGTAAACCGGTGCGTTTCAAAGTGTTGATTGACGGAAAAGCCCCCGGCGAAGACCACGGTACCGACGTGGCGCCCGACGGCAGCGGCAGCGTGACTGAACAACGCTTGTACCAGTTGGTGCGCCAATCCGGTGGCGTGACGGATCGGATTTTCAGCATCGAGTTTCTCGATCCCGAAGTGTCGGCGTATGCGTTTACGTTCGGTTGATCGTCATTCCATTCATTCAGGAATCAGTCTCATGAAAACCCTATTCACCTGGCGCCGCACCCTGTTGGGCCTGGCCGCTGCCGGCGTCATCGGCCAATGCCTGGCGTTCTCTTTCGGTGCGGCGGAAGACGCGGTCATCATTCCTCCACCCACCCTCGACGAAACCACCCAGGCCGACAGCGAAAAGGCGGTCTTCGCCGGCGGTTGCTTCTGGGGCGTCCAAGGTGTGTTCCAGCATGTCAAAGGAGTGAAGAAAGCGGTCTCCGGTTACGCCGGCGGTGCAGTCAACACCGCTCAGTACGAACGGGTCAGCAATGGCGATACCGGTCATGCGGAATCCGTCGAAGTCACCTTCGACCCCCGTCAGGTCAGCTACGGCACCTTGCTGCAAATCTACTTTTCGGTGGCTCACAATCCTACCGAACTCAACCGTCAGGGACCTGACCGCGGCACTCAGTATCGCTCGGCGCTTTTCCCGGAAAACAGCGAACAGCAGCGTATCGCTCAGGCCTACATCGCCCAGCTCGACGCCGCCCATTCGTTCAACAAACCCATTGTCACCAAGTTGGAGACCTACAACGGTTTTTACCCGGCCGAGGAGGAACATCAAGACTTTCTGACCGAGCACCCGACCTATCCCTACATCGTGATCAACGATCTACCGAAGGTCGCGCAGTTGAAAAAGCTGTATGCGGATCGGTATCAGGAGAAACCGGTGTTGGTGAAGGCGGGGATGTGAGAAGTGAAGGGCATAGCCCTTACCCCGAAATCACATTCTTGCCCGCGATCTTCGACCGATACAGCGCCTGATCAGACCTGGCCAGCAACCCGGTCTGTTGTTCTTCTTCAAAGCGCTGAACCACGCCAAAACTCATGGTCACTTGAAAGTCCCCCACGGGTAGCAGGCTTGCGAGGCCATGGCGGATACGTTCAGCGAGGGCCCGGGCATCGACGAATGGTGTATTGGGCAGGATCAGGATGAACTCATCGCCGCCCCAACGCGCGAGCAGATCGCCCTCGCGTACGCAGTGCTTCACGCTATCGATCACCTGCACCAATGCCGCATCACCCAGCGCGTGGCCGTAGTGATCGTTGATGTTCTTGAAGTCGTCGATGTCCATCGCAATCAGCGACAGCGGTTGTCGAAAGCGCTGGGCGCGTTCGCATTCCTGGGGCAGGACTTTTTCCAGAAGATAGCGATTGGCGATTGAGGTCAGTGTGTCGGTTTCCGCCAGTTTGCGGTTTTCTTCGAGTTGGATTTGCAGTTGCTGATTGACGCGAGACAACTCTCGGGTGCGTTCTTCAACGATCGCTTCAAGTGATTGGTTGCGCCGTTCAAGCGCTTCATACAGGCGCTTCTTGTCTTCGATGCTGCGGTGCGCGCCGACCATCCGCGCCACCGAACCGTCGGCATTGCGTGCCAGTACGTAGCCACGGTCTTCGATCCAGGTATAGCTGCCATCCTGCATGCGGCAGCGATACTCGGCCTGATAGCCGGGGGCGCACTGATTCAGGTAGTCGTCGAACAGCGCCATGACCTGCTGGTAATCGTCGGGATGGATCACGTTTTCCCAGGTCAACACGTTGTTATCCAGGGAATGAGGCGGGTAGCCGAGCATCTCGTACCACCCGGGGTTGCGATAGACGAACCCGGTGTTGGCATTCCAGTCCCAGATGCCGTCGCTGACCAGTTCCAGAATGGTGTGCAGCATGTCTTCGTTCAAATCCGACAGATTGAACTTCAACGGCTCGATATTCGACGCTTCACTCATCTCCGCACTCCCTGCCGCCCTGATATCTAAGTGACCCGCCTGTCGAGGAGATTAGTGCATGGGGTATTCGGTCGGCTAGTGCTTGCCCCATCTCTGCAAGGCAAAGTCGACGAAACTACGCAGTTTTGGCAAACGGTAGCGATCCTGGGCATACATCAGGTTCATCGGTCGGCTCGGCGGCAGGTAATTCTGCATCAATGCCACCAGTTTTCCGTCCTTGAGATCTTGCTCCATCAACGCATCAGGCAACACCACGATGCCCATACCGGTTCGCGCCGCTTGATGCAGTCCTGCCGAACTGTTGATCAACATCGGTCCATTGACCGCGACCGCCACTTCTCCCTCGGGGCCGGTCAGGCGCCAATGTTTTTCCACCGACTGCCAGTCATCCCCGGCTGGATAGGCAAAGGATAGACAGTCGTGGTGTTGCAGATCATCAGGTTTCTGCGGTGTGCCTTTGCGCGCCAGGTACTCCGGTGATGCACACATGGTCAGGCTGTAGTCGAGGAGTGGACGGGCGATCAGGTGGGCCTCCTCGGTATTGCCCAGGCGAAATGCCACGTCGAAACCGTTTTCGAGCAGGTCCGGACGGCGATTGGTGAGGACCACATCCAATTTGACGCGTGGACACAGCAGGGCGAATTCACTCAGGGCGGGTGCCAGTTTTTCGGTGCCGAACGTCAGCGGTGCGGTGATGCGCAAGGTGCCGCTCGGTTCATCGAGAGCCTGCTCGGCCAAGCGTTCGGAATCGGCGACCAGCCCCAGCACTTCGAGGCAACGCTGGTAATAAGCGGTGCCGAATTCCGTTAACCGCTGGCGTCGCGTCGTACGGTTGAGCAGGCGCACACCCAGGCGTTGCTCCAACGCCCGCAGGTGATTGCCGACCATGGTGGTGGACATTTCGCACTGCAACGCGGCGGCGGTCATGCTGCCGGTTTCCACCACTTTGACGTAAACGGTCATTGCCTGGAACAAATCCATTATCAAACCCAGCTTTAAAATGATTGAAGTGTTGCAGCGTTTATCTAGCTCAGGTGGCTAACCATACTGCAAAAACACCGACCGTTGATGGAGCTTGATGTCATGACCGCCGCCTGCCTGATGACCACTTACCAACCCTTGGCCTTGAGTTTCAGCAAGGGCCTGGGCACACGCCTGTGGGATCAGGCCGGTCGTGAATACCTGGACGCGGTGGCGGGCGTGGCGGTGACCAATGTGGGCCACTCCCACCCCAGAATCGTCTCCGCCATCAGTGAACAGGCTGGTCTGTTGCTGCACACCTCCAATCTTTACAGCATCGACTGGCAACAGCGGCTGGCGCAGAAACTGACCCGGTTGGCGGGCATGGAGCGGGCGTTCTTCAACAACTCCGGTGCTGAAGCCAACGAGACCGCGCTGAAACTTGCACGGTTGTACGGTTGGCACAAAGGCATCGAACAACCGCTGGTGGTGGTCATGGAAAACGCTTTCCACGGCCGGACGCTCGGCACCTTGTCCGCCAGCGACGGCCCGGCGGTGCGCCTGGGTTTCAACGAGTTGCCGGGGGACTTCGTCAAAGTGCCGTTCGGCGACCTCAAGGCGTTGGACAAGGTGCAGCAAGCCCACGGCCCGCGCATCGTGGCGATCCTGATGGAACCGATTCAGGGGGAAAGCGGTGTCCAAATGGCCCCGCCCGGTTACCTGAAAGCCATTCGCGAACTCTGCACTCGCCGCTCGTGGCTGCTGATGCTCGACGAAATCCAGACTGGCATCGGCCGCACCGGCCAGTGGTTTGCCTTTCAGCACGAAGGCATCGTTCCGGACGTCATGACCCTGGCCAAGGGCCTGGGCAACGGTATTCCCATCGGCGCCTGCCTGGCTCGGGGCAAAGCCGCCGACCTCTTCACCCCCGGCAGTCACGGCAGCACTTTCGGCGGCAATCCACTGGCCTGCCGCGTGGGTTGCACGGTGCTGGAAATCATTGAAGAACAAGGGCTGCTGGAAAACGCCAAACTTCAGGGCCAGCGTTTGCTGGCCAGATTGCGCATTGAATTGGCGGACGACCCGAACATCCTGGAGATCCGCGGCCAGGGCTTAATGATCGGCATCGAACTCAAACAGCCGATTCGCGACCTGACCCTCATCGTCGCACGGGATCACGGCTTGCTGATCAACGTGACACGGGGCAAAACCATTCGCTTGCTGCCGCCGCTGACGATTGATGAGCGGGAAGTGGAGATGATTGTCAGAGGGGTTTGCCGGGCGGTGAAAGCGGCCTGAAATCCCTAGGACTCACGCAAGCCTTTCGTAGGAGCTGCCGAAGGCAGCGATCTTTTGATCTTCAGCGATTTCAGCTCCGGCCAGAATCAAGATCAAAAGATCGCAGCCTTTGGCAGCTCCTATAGGATCGGCGTTTCCGTCGGTGTAATTGGCTTGCCGATACTGGTTGTTCCTGTCCTCAAAGTAGCGATCGACTTGAGCAAACGTTTCGCATTGGCTTTCGAACTCAAAAGGTAAGCGGTTTCATCACTTGCTTTGAAGTTGGCAGCAGAGCCTTTTCCAAAGTGATTGCTATCTGATTGTTGTGTGGTTTGCATCGTGTTCTCCGCATTTGACAGACGCTCAGTATCCATCGACTTACCAAAAGACGTTTCCGTGATCGATGTAATCCCGATCCGAATAACAAGCCATCTCTTGGCTCAGTGGCTGCCTGACGCGTACGGCCGCTCGCCCAAACTCTCCACCAATCGGACCAGATAACCGTCCGGGTCCTGCACCAGAAATTCGCGTTGGCCGACTTCCACTGCATCCGCGCGATACCAGACATCGGCGCAGGGACGAAACAGCGGCCATTCAAATTTGGCCAGGCGCTGGAGTATCGGTTCGACGACATCAACTGTGATTTGAAAGTTTATGCCTCGACCATACGGCCATACGGCGCTTGCAGTGCGCCGGTTACCCACTGACCTTCGGCCGGGTCGTATTGCTCCAGCATGATTTGAACACCGTTTTGATCGAGGTAGGCAAATCCGACTTCGGGGCGTTCATAGGCGATTTGTAAACCGATCAGGGAGGTCCAGAAGTGAAGACTTTTCTTGATGTCCGTGACCATTAATTCGGGGACTAATTTGCTCCGTGCAAACATACGTATCCTGGTAAACAGTGTGAGTTAGTTGGCTTGTAACACGGTGTTCGCGAATGTCGTGATTTCGGCTCGATCCGTGAGTTTGAGTTTCGAACCGCCAAACCCTTCGAACAGACGCTGATGCGCGGCAAATCCACTGGACTCTTCGCGCGTACGATAGCTGCCGGCCCAGTCGAGCAATGCAATCAACAACTCGTCATTCTTGTCCCGCAGCGCCTCTCGCTGACGAATATTGGCGACACATTCCTCATCTTCAACACACAGCCAGATCAGTGTTGTCGCCCGGGGCAAGAGTTCGCTGATGATCCAGCCGTAAACGCCTTCGATAACCCAGCGCTCTTCACTGGCCACCACCCGTGCAATGCCCAACGCCTCGGCACGGGGGCGGGCGATGCTGTGTTCGTCGGACAACCAGTGAATCGAATCGAGATCGACCCACGGCAGTTGAAGGTACTTGGCCAGTCGTTCGGCCAGCCAGCTTTTGCCGGAACCGGAATTGCCGATGATCAGGGTTCGGGTGAGGTTCATGAGCAACACCAATCATGTAAGGGAGCCGTAAACCGATCGAATGCCTTCAGTCGTCATTCTCAGGCGCAACCATCCGCGTCTTCGGCGAACCGTTCGAGTTGTGCTGATAGATCTCCTGCGGCTGTCCTTTTTCATTAAAGAACACTTGCCCGATCCCCGCCGAATTCCACAGCCGTTCACCCGCTTCAGCATGTTCCGGGACATGCGGAACAATGCGCATTCGCCGGCGTTTGGTCAGCCAGTTCAGTGGCGAGCGGGGCGAGTAGAGCCAGCGGTTGAGGCGGTCGAACCACTCGAGCAGGGCGGGCGGGAATTCGTTTTTGATGCCGCTGCTGGTGATCTGCCAGATGCGCGGGCCGGCCTTGCGGTGTCGGATCAGTACTTCGTAGACGAAGGAATAATGCACATCGCCTGACAGCACCACGTAATTACCGGGTGTACGCGAGTGTCGGAAAATGTTCAGGATCACCTGGGCCGCGCCGCGATGGGCCATCCAGTTTTCGGCGTCCACCAGGAGGGGATAACCGCACCAGCTGAAAACGCGCTGCACGGTTTCGATCAGTTTGACGCCGAAGATCGGCGCCGGCGAAACGATGATGGCCGAAGGGTGATCGAGCAGTTCCTGTTGCAGTTCGCTGAGGGCTTCCCAGTCCAGCAAGCCCGAAGGCTGCTTGAGGTTCATCTCGCTGCGCCAGCGCCGGGTGCGGGTGTCGAGCACGACGATGGCCGGGCGGGTGGGCAGCACGTAATGCCAGTTCTGAAACCTCAGCAGTTCGTCAATCAACTCGTCCTGAATGTCACTGTCGAGGTAACGGTCATGCCCGGTCGCGCTCAATCCGCCGGCCTTCTTCAGCACAGCGCCGAACGCATCCGGGTTGTTGCCCCAGCCCTGGCACAGCATATAAGCAATCAGTGCGTTGCCGATGATGCGTCTGGAGAACGGATGGCCGTAGGCCGTTTCCTCCCATTGCGCGGAAAGATTCCAGTCATCGGTAATATCGTGGTCGTCGAAAATCATCAGGCACGGCAGGTGCGCGAGTGCTCGGGCGACGCCTCCAAGCCCGGCCTTGAAGCCGTCGATGCGGGTCTGCTCAAGGGCATAACGCTCGCGTCTTTCAGGTGTCAGTGCCGGTGGCTGCGGGGCGATCAATGTCCAGGGTGTCGGCGACCAGACCAGCAGGTACATGGCCATGACTTCGGCGAACGTCACCAGATGGTTGTCGGCACTGCTGCTGGTGAAAATCGGCTTACGCGCCCCACCGAAAAATCGCTCGCGCAAGGTTTCGTTGCTCTCCAGCGCCGGTAATAAATCCGCACGATGGTAGTAGCTGGCGTGGTGCTCGTAGAGTTTGGCGCTGTCACTGACCACCGCGCCTTCGAGGTGCTCTTCGAACAGCCCCAAGCGCTTGATCAAGGCATGGATGGCTCGCAGCATCGGCCCCGCGACATCGTCGGCGTACACCTGATCGCCGCTCATCATCAACAGCGCCGGACGTTTGTGTGCGTCCGGCTCGGCCTCCAGCAAACGATCGACGCACAGCAAGCCGTCCGGGGCCGGATGGTGGGGTTTGCGGCAGGAGCCGTGCAACAGATGATCGGCCCGTTTACGCAGGACGAAGTTTGGGCAACGGGCGTCGCCGTACAGCAAGTGCGGAGCCCAATCGGCGATGCCTTTGCCAGCGTCGTCAATCAGCAGGTCGTATTCGATTAACGTATCGCAGGGCAGGGCGGCGTCCAGCGACACATCGATCAAATGAACAAAGGCCTGGGAGCCCACCGCAATGACCGTGCACTGACTCGCGTCGAGGTGGATAGCGTCGCGATCTTGCAGGCGCAACCTCAGCGACAATGCCCGCGACCCCACCAGCCACATCACCAGCCGCGTGGGCTCCAGACGCCGCAACAGCGGCCCGACCAGGACCGGTGGCAGTGAGTGTTGATCATCAGGTAATGGCGAAGACATAGACATGCAGGTTCAAGACACCGGGCGCAGAGGAGCGGGCGATGATAGCGCAGCTGGCGTAAAGGCATGGTTGTGGGAGCGAGCTTGCTCGCGATGGCGGCGCTACATTCAACATCAATGCAGACTGAACTGCCGCTATCGTCGGAACGCCGCCCGGAGCAAGCTCGCTCCCACAGGTTGCGGTGTTTACCCCCTTAACTGACCGGTATTAGCCCCTTCGCCCAAGGGGCAATTCCAAGGGGTCGTGTGAACCTAAGCCTCCCAGCCCGCCCCACTGACCGCAGCCTGCGCCAGTGGGTGCAAGTCTGCCCCCTGATGCTCCGTCTGCCAGGCCAGCAATTCCTTGCGCATGTCGGGCGTCCAGTACATCTGCAGGTGATTACGCACGCCGAGCACGGCCTGTTGCTGATCCGGTTGGCTGGCGAAGTACTGGGCGATCTGGTTGGCCATTTTGATCAGATTTTCAGTGCTCATCGGCGTACCTCGGCTTTAGTGCCACGCGCCTGACGGCGTTCGTTGAGCAGACGGTGCTGGTTGTCGCTGAACTCCTGATAGCGTTTTTGCCACTCGGAAGGGTGGTAGACGCGGCTGACTTCCACGGCCGTGACCTTGTACTCCGGACAGTTGGTGGCCCAGTCGGAGTTGTCGGTAGTGATGACGTTGGCGCCCGATTCCGGGAAGTGGAACGTGGTGTACACCACGCCCGGGGCGACCCGTTCGGTGACCCGCGCACGCAGTACGGTCTGTCCGGCGCGGCTGCCGATGCCGACCCAGTCACCTTCGTTGATGCCACGGCTTTCGGCGTCGGTGGGGTGGATTTCCAGGCGGTCTTCATCGTGCCAGGCGACGTTGTCGGTACGCCGTGTCTGGGCGCCGACGTTGTACTGGCTGAGGATGCGCCCGGTAGTCAGCAGAAGCGGATAGCGATTGTTGACCTTTTCCTCGGTGGGTACGTAGCCGGTGAGCATGAAGCGCCCCTTGCCGCGCACGAATTCCTCGATGTGCATGGTCGGCGTGCCGTCCGGTGCCGCGGCGTTGCACGGCCATTGCAGGCTGCCGTGGCGGTCCAGTTCGGTGTAGCTGACGTTGGTGAAGGTCGGCGTGAGGCTGGCGATTTCATCCATGATTTCCGACGGGTGCGTGTAGTTCATTGGGTAGCCCAGGGCGTTGGCCAGGGCCACCGTGCCTTCCCAGTCGGCCTTGCCGCCCAGAGGCTCCATGACTTTGCGCACCCGGGAGATGCGTCGTTCGGCGTTGGTGAAGGTGCCGTCTTTTTCCAGGAACGAGCAGCCCGGCAGGAACACGTGGGCGAACTTGGCGGTTTCGTTGAGGAAAATGTCCTGCACCACGATGCATTCCATGGCGGACAGGGCTGCGGTGACGTGTTGGGTATTCGGGTCGCTCTGGGCGATGTCCTCGCCCTGGCAATACAGGCCCTTGAAGCTGCCGCTGAGGGCGGCTTCGAACATGTTGGGGATGCGCAGGCCCGGGTCGGGTTGCAGGGTGACATTCCAGGCCTGTTCGAACTGCGTCCGTACCACCTCGTTGGAGATGTGTCGGTAGCCGGGCAACTCATGGGGGAAGGAACCCATGTCGCAGGAGCCCTGAACGTTGTTCTGACCACGCAGCGGGTTCACGCCCACGCCTTCGCGGCCGATGTTGCCGGTGGCCATGGCCAGGTTGGCGATGCCCATGACCGCGGTGCTGCCCTGGCTGTGTTCGGTGACGCCCAGGCCGTAGTAGATCGCCGCGTTGCCTCCCGTGGCATACAAACGGGCGGCGGCGCGGATGTCGGCGGGTTCTACGCCGCAGATGGCGCCAAGGACTTCCGGCGAGTTTTCCGCGCGGCTGACGAACTCGCGCCAGTGGGCGAATTCGTTATCCTCGCAACGGGCGTCGATAAAGGCTTGGTTCAACAGGCCTTCGGTGACGATGACGTGGGCCAGGGCGTTGAGCATGGCGACGTTGGTGCCCGGGCGCAGGGCCAGGTGCAGTTCGGCGCGGGCATGCACCGAGTCCACCAGATCAATGCGTCGCGGATCGATGACAATCAGCCGCGCGCCTTCACGCAGGCGACGTTTGAGCTGGGAGGCGAACACCGGGTGGGCGTCGCTCGGGTTGGCGCCCATCACCAGGATCACGTCGGCCTGCATCACCGAGTCGAAACTCTGGGTGCCGGCGGACTCGCCAAGGGTTTGTTTCAGGCCATAGCCGGTCGGCGAGTGGCAAACCCGCGCACAGGTGTCGACGTTGTTGTTGCCGAACGCGGCGCGCACCAGTTTTTGCACCAGGTAGGTTTCTTCGTTGGTGCAACGACTGGAGGTGATGCCACCAATGGAATCGCGTCCGTATTTTTGCTGCAGCCGACGGAATTCGCTGGCGGCGTAGGTCACCGCTTCATCCCAGCTGACTTCCTGCCAGGGATCGTTGATGTGTTTGCGGATCATCGGCTTGGTGATGCGATCCGGGTGGGTCGCGTAGCCCCAGGCAAAGCGTCCTTTGACGCAGGAGTGGCCGTGGTTGGCCTGGCCGTTCTTGTCGGGAACCATGCGCACCAGCTGGTCGCCTTTCATCTCGGCGCGGAACGAGCAGCCCACGCCGCAATAGGCGCAAGTGGTGATCACGCTGCGTTCGGGCTGCCCCAGTTCGACCACGCTTTTTTCCATCAGCGTCGCGGTAGGGCAGGCTTGCACACAGGCGCCGCAGGACACGCATTCTGACTCGAGGAAGTTATCGCCACCGGCAGCCGCGACCCGGGATTCAAACCCGCGTCCGGTGATGGTCAGGGCAAACGTGCCTTGGGTTTCTTCACAGGCGCGCACGCAGCGGTTGCAGACGATGCACTTGCTCGGGTCGTAATCGAAATACGGGTTGGAAGTGTCCTTCAGGTCGGCCAGATGGTTGTCGCCTTCATAGCCGTAGCGCACCTCCCGCAGGCCGACTTGGCCGGCGACGGTTTGCAGCTCGCAATTGCCGTTCGCGGAGCAGGTCAGGCAATCCAGCGGGTGATCGGAGATGTACAGTTCCATGACATTGCGGCGCAGGGTCGCGAGTTTCGGCGTCTGGGTGTGTACGCTCATGCCTTTTGTGACCGGCGTGGTGCAGGACGCCGGATAACCGCGCATGCCATCGATCTCCACCAGGCACATGCGGCAGGAGCCGAAGGCTTCCAGGCTGTCGGTGGCGCACAGTTTGGGAATGGTGGTGCCCAGCAGCGCGGCGGCGCGCATCACCGAGGTGCCTTCGGGCACGCTGATGCTGCGGCCGTCGATGTTCAGGGTCACCTGCACGTCGCTGTCGCGGGCCGGGGTGCCTAAGTCGATATCGGTGTTCGGGTCGAAGAGGGTGATCATTGGTCGGCCTCCGAGGATTGCAGACCGAAGTCGGCGGGGAAGTGCTTGAGGGCGCTGGCTACCGGAAAGGAGACCATGCCGCCCAACGCGCACAGCGAACCGTATTGCAGGGTGTCGCACAGGTCCTTGAGGATGATCACCTGCTCATCGCGACCACTCTGGTCAGGCGCGGCCAGCAGGCGGTCGATCACCTCCACGCCCCGGGTCGAGCCGATGCGGCACGGGGTGCATTTGCCACAGGATTCCTCAGCGCAGAACTGCATGGCGAAGCGCGCCATGTGGGCCATGTCCAGGCTGTCGTCAGCCACCACCACACCACCGTGACCGAGCATCGCGCCGATGGCGGCGAACGCCTCGTAATCCAGCGGCGTGTCGAATTGCGACGGCGGCACCCAGGCACCGAGCGGGCCGCCGACCTGCGCGGCCTTCAGCGGCCGGCCACTGGCGGTGCCACCGCCGTAGTCTTCCACCAGTTCCCGCAGGGTCAGGCCAAAGGCCCGTTCCACCAGGCCGCCGTGACGAATATTGCCCGCCAGTTGGAAGGGCATGGTGCCCAGCGAGCGGCCCATGCCGTAATCGCGATAGAACTGCGCGCCCTTGGCCAGAATCAGCGGCACCGAGGCCAGGGTCAGCACGTTGTGCACCAGCGTCGGCAAACCGAACAGCCCCTTCAACGCGGGGATCGGTGGCTTGGCGCGGACGATCCCGCGCTTGCCTTCCAGCGAGTCCAGCAGCGCAGTTTCTTCACCGCAGATATAAGCGCCGGCCCCGACGCGCACTTCCATATCGAAAGCTAGGCCGCTGCCGCCGACATTGGCGCCCAGATATCCGGCGGTCCGAGCAATGTTCAGCGCCTGGCGCAGTGTGGCCACGGCGTCTGGATATTCCGAGCGCACATAGATGTAGCCGTAACTGGCGCCGACGGTGATGCCGGCAATGGCCATGCCTTCGATCAGCAGGAAGGGGTCGCCTTCCATCAACATGCGATCGGCGAAGGTGCCTGAGTCGCCTTCGTCGGCGTTGCACACAATGTACTTCTGAGCAGCCTGGGTGGCGCGCACCGTGCGCCATTTGATCCCGGCGGGGAAGGCTGCGCCGCCACGGCCACGCAGGCCTGAATCGAACACCGCGGTCGCGGTCTGTTCGCCACCGATGGCGACGGCCCTTTTCAACCCCTCGAAACCGCCGTGATCCCGGTAATCGTCGAGGTAAAGCGGCCGGGTGATGCCGGCGCGGGCAAACAGCAGGCGTTGTTGCGTCTTCAGATAAGGCAATTCCTCCACCAACCCCAAGGCCAGCGGATGAGCAGACGGATCGCCACGCAGGGCTTCGAGCACCGACGGCACATCGGCAGCGGTCAGCGGGCCGAAGCCGATACGGCCTTGTGGGGTGTCCATTTCCAGCAACGGTTCCAGCCAATACAGGCCGCGCGAGCTGGTGCGCTGCAAGTCCAGCGGCAGGTTGTGTTCCTGGGCCTTCGCGGCAAGGGCAACCGCCACTTCGTCGGCACCCACGGCGCGGGCCAGAGAATCACTGGGCAAATAGAGGCGCGGCATCATGCGTCCTCCCGGCAAGCATCAAGCAAAGCATCGAGACGCTCGGCACTGAGCCGCGCATGCACCTGACCATCCAGCTCCAGAGCGGGCGAACAGGCGCAGGCGCCGAGGCAATACACCGGGCGCAAACTGATGCTGCCGTCGGCGCTACTGCCGTGATCGTCCAGTTGCAGGCGTTCGCGCAACTGAGCCGCAAGCTGCTCGGCGCCGCGACTCTTGCAGGACTCGGCCCGGCACAGACGCAGGATATGCCGGGCCGGAGGCGCGGTGCGGAAGTCATGGTAAAAACTGATCACCCCGCGAACCTCGGCCTGACTCAGGTTCAGCGCGTGGGCAATCTCGGGGATGGCGGCATCGGGGATATAACCGATGCCCTCCTGAATCTCATGAAGAATCGGCAACAGTGCGCCAGCAGAGCCCTTGTGGCGCTCCAGCACGCTGTTGACCATAGGCAATTGCAACATCTCATCAGGCATTCAGCATTCCTCACGGTCACGGACAAACCAGAGGGTTGTCGGTCGTCCGGAAGTGTCGGCTGCGGCACTCACACCACGTCACGGTATCGTGGCAATTTCAGGCCGTTGGCCAGGGCACCCTGAGCGGGCATCTTGTTGTGCCCGGCGCGGTCTTTGCCGCACCTCTATAAGGGCATTAAGGCAGCTTGCCACGCTGCTATTGATCGAACTGCACCAAAGCGACGTGTTCGGTTCTGCCTACGACTATCCATTAAGTCTAGATGAGTGGGGTGCGGGCGTTCACTCACCGGCCTAATGCCCTGAGGGCCTGTCGATGGTTGATGTATAGCAAGCATTACAGGTGAGAAACAGCATCAGATCCGTGGGCAATTCAGGGAGCAGATGCGTTGATCTATCCCGCTGTAAACCGAAAGCCATTTCCCCCGAGCCGAATAATAAAAAGCCCCGAAAAAACCGCGGGGCCAAATCCAAAATCCCAATCACCCCACAAAACCCCCTGTGGGAGCGAGCTTGCTCGCGATAGCGCCAGCCTAGCCACCATCAATGCTGAAGATGCCCCGCAATGACAACCCAGCCACCTAGTCGCGCCAAATAATCCCTGTCAGCTCACTGCAACTCCTGTGGGAGCGAGCCTGCTCGCGATAGCGCCAGCCCAGCCAACATAAATGCTGAATCAGCTGCCACCATCGCAAGCTACCCACCCCCACAGGCCTCAAACACTAAGCTTCAGCCTTAGCCCCCGCCCGCTTGGACGCCAACTCATTATCCCGATCCCGATTCAGCACCTTCACCGCATCATCCACCACCGCCTTACTCATCGCCGTCAAATAATGCGCGGCCCAGGCGTGGCGGTCGGTGTCTGTGGCGTAGGCGGCATCTTCGGTTAGCTTCTTGGCGAGGAACAGAAAATCAGAAGCCATGGCCAATGCATCGCCGAGGGGGGCGTTGCGGGTGACATGGAACAGCGCTTGATCCCCGCAGTAGATCGCGGGTGTAAGGCCGATGGTTTTGAGTTCGGGTTGTTCGGTCATTTGCCACCTCCGATGAGGGAGAGGCGGTCGGAGAGGGCATTACGCGATTGGGAATTGCGCTGAGGGAAAAGCCAAATTTCGTACGGATTTGTTCTAGTCATGGGTCAACATCCTTGATTTGAGGAGCTGCCACGAGCCTTCTCACGGGCTTGGGTGACAGCCGTGCGCGGGGTGAGAAACCGGCAATCAAGGCAACCGGTAGACCCGAAGGTCTCCCACGCACAGCCGCCATAAAGCCATATCGCAGACGAAAAAAAACGCCGCGATAGTTTTTTGGGCGCTTTGCGCCTTGATGTTTCGGGCTCTCACACCCGGTCGCTGAATTGGCAGCGACGGTGGGAGGGTATCGTGGAGATCTAGTTCCTGCAACCTTTGGGGCGAGTCGCACCTGTGTCATGAAACGCATTGAAACAGGTCAATACCATCTGACTGTGGGTTACAAATTTGCGCTTCGGGTGGTTGCGGAATTACCCCATAATCGCGCGCTTCTACCGTCGGTAGCGCTGCTTCTCGACTAATCTGTAGCCGCTGCCACCAGACTTTAAATAGCCAAGGAGAAAGGCAATGCCAGATAACCGGATCCAGCGTCATTCGAATGCATCTGTCAAGCATGCCCTCGAACGTTTGCCGGTCCCATCTGATTTGCCTGCGACCCTATGATTCAAGCCGCCTTAGTCAACCCAAGCCTGCTCACGTGGTCCCGTGAGCGTGCGGGTCTCTCCACTGAGCAGGTTGCTAAAAAGCTGCCAGTGAAACCTGATCGGGTAGAGGAATGGGAGGCTGGCGAGACCAAGCCAACATTCCTTCAAGCTCAAAAGTGGGCGAGTCTCGCTCACGTCCCTTTCGGCTTCCTGTTTCTTCAGCAGCCGCCCGTCGAGCAACTGCCTTTACCTGATCTGCGGACCGTCGGAGGGGTTGCTCCTCAACGTCCAAGTCTGGAGCTGTTGGACACTGTCAGGGATTCCATACGTAAGCAGGACTGGTATCTGGAGTATCTGCAACACCAGGAGCATCAGCCGTTAGTATTTGTAGGTCGCTTCAATAGCCGATCTCAAGTCGCAGAGGTGGTGGACGATATCCGCCGGATCCTCGGCGTAAATCCTGACGTTGCTCGATTGGATTACGACAAATACAGCCGTGCCTTGATCGAGGCTGCAGAAGCGGCTGGCATTTTGGTTATGCGCAGTGGCATTGCTCTAGGGAATACTCATCGAAAACTTGAAGTTAGCGAGTTTCGGGGGTTTGCCATCAGTAATGCCTACGTACCCGTTGTATTCGTCAACAGTTCCGACGCCCCCACTGCCCGGCTGTTTACTTTGCTCCACGAACTGGCCCATATCTGGATTGGTAGCAGCGGAGTGTCTGACGGGAACACCGCGAATGGTCGAGACGAGGAACGATTCTGCAATGCAGTAGCAGGTGAGTTTCTTGCTCCCGAAGCCCAATTCCGCGCCCTGTGGGACGCCGATGTTAACTGGGAAGACAATCTAGCTCCGCTGGCGACGCGGTTTCATATCAGTAAATTGGCGATCGGTCGCCGCGCATTGGATCTTGAATATATAAACCAGGCCCAGTACAGCGCTTACTATCGAATAATCCTCAAGGCTTTTCAGGATAAAGAAGGTGGAGCTGGTGACTACTACCGCAACTCCACCGCGAAAAACAGCCCTCGCCTAAGCAAGGCGGTGCTGACTGAAGCAATGAGTGGCCGGATGCTGCTGCGCGATGCGGGACATTTGCTCGGCGTGCAACCTGCCAAGTTAAGGACTCTCGCCAGCAAGATTACGGAATGAATCATTTACTAGACGCTAACACGCTGATCGAAGCAAAGAACCGTTACTACGGCATGAAAATCTGTCCTGGTTTTTGGCAATGGTTATTGCTGAAGAATGAAGCATTAGCTTTAGCCAGCATTGGACCTGTGATGGATGAGCTAACGAAAGGGAATGACGAATTAGCTCAATGGGCGAAGGAGAACGCTGCGTTTTTTCACGTCACTACTGATGACGCCACGCAAGAAGCATTCGCGCAGGTGGTGGGGCTTGTGGCGGATCAGGCGCCGAGAATGAAGATTGGCGCCATGGAAGAGTTCTTAGCGGGGGCAGACCCTTGGTTGATTGCAAAGGCTATGACGACAGGTGCGACTTTAGTGACTCACGAAGTGCTGAATCGCGACGCTAAACGTAAATTCATCATCCCTAATATTTGTGAACAGCTTAACGTTCCGTTTTTGAATACGTTTGAGTTACTGCACAGACTTGAAGCCAGGTTTGTGTTGTTTGCTTAAATGACATCGGGCTGAAATTCGACGCGATTTTGTTAGCTGCGAGGGGATATGCGACGGATATATTTTTCCGTCCAATTTTGGACGGAAAAGGGGGTGGATTTATTTGCCTGAATCAATGCTTGTTTGATATGAAAATATTTGACTCTTCTTTCCATGGTTGCTTTTAACGTGCCGAAGAAACAAAAAATAAATGCGTGCCATTTTTCTGAACCACTACCGCACATTGGGTACTTTCCTAAATCACACAAGGTGAATTGGGCAGTCGCCTACCGAGTACTCTGCTTTTGAAGCATTGCAGACAGGCGATCTGTTTGTTCTTTGATCTGAGCCCTGGTCTCGTAGCCATTAGAGATTAGTCCAGCGACTTCTAGGATTGCCCAAGCGGCCCATTTGCTGACTGTGGTGATGTCACGATCCGATACGTGACTATGCCTTGCGTCATGCACTGCACTGGAGCGTAATTCGTAAAGTGCGTCGATCTCTCTCTCAAGATCCCTCCAAGTGTCTAAGCTAGCAAACCCGTAGCCTCCAAACGTCAGTAGTGCGGTCAGCCCGCGCTTGATTTTGGTCGTGGTTTTCCCCTCATTTTCGAAGGAAAGGAAACACTCAATACAGCTCCAAAACTTCACCAATTGCATCTCTGGTGATGTGTCTGCCTGGGCATCGAAGAACCAATAAATAGCACGTCGTATCGCGTGTTCTGCATCATCATTACTCCCTTCTTGAATAATTCGAGTTAATTCACCGAACCATTCAGATGCCTGTAATCCCTCGACAAGGTCATCGTTGAGAGTGATGGATTGAAATCCTGTCATAGATGCGCTGGTGCATAGCTCATTAGAGGATGTTTCAATTGAAAACCACGTCGCCGAGCTTGGCCTGACTCGACCTGGCATGCTGGGTGTCAATCGTACGGCGTAGCCGCCTCTCTCTAATGCGGTTGTCAGCGAGACTGCAAGTAAACCGCATGCTGCCTTTACATCTTCGAAAAAACGTCGCTCTGCGTATTTCCTACTTCCCGTAATTTCACCAGAGATCCACAGGCTCTGTTTCATTCGTGCCCAAGTGCCGCTCACCATCGCTTCGTTAGCGACACAATTCTCAAGTATTGCCAAGTTAGGCCTTTGCACAGTCAGCCTACCGATTTTCATCTGATCGACACCGCTGAGGCTCAAACCATTGAGTGTCGTGTAAAACCTGTGCGTAATGATTTCGCTCTTCATTGCCGCCTCCACCGACGCGAGAAAGGTGACGATATCTTTTAGCGGAGCCTCTTGTTCGTGCAGACGGCCCAATTCGATTTTGCATGCCTGATAAATGTCGTCGGATGATACGAGGTCGCGACTTGGTAGATATGCTTCTACCGTTTCCACTAAGCGCAGAAAGCTCGCATTCGCTTTTTCGGACAGGTAGATCAGACAGCCGCTGGGGGTTTTAATCTCTCGGTACAGCCTCTCCATCAGCCCGAGCTCTTTGATCGTTTTGGGCGCAGGCATCAGTTCCTTTGTCCGGAACAAAGTGGCAAGGTCGCTATCAGCCGTTCTGCGTGTCTTCGAATGCATCTCCATGAATACGGCCTGCAAGTTCATTAGTGGTCGTGCAATGGTAGGGCGGAAAAGGGAACAGATTTATTATTCGTGCACTCGGGCCAAGCGATGCCTGTCAGCTCACCGCAATCCCTGTGGGAGCGAGCCTGCTCGCCAAAGCCGTCAGGCCGGTTCCCCGATGCACCACCACTTAACTGCGACCTCATCGTCAGGTTGAGTTACGTCATGTCCGTGCTCGATGAAATTCGCTGGTGTGTGCAACGCAAGAGCATGACTGATCCGCTCTGGCATGAGAGCGTTAGTTTCACCGAGAAAACCCAGATAATAGTCCCGGTCATAAAAGAGGGTGACTTCGCTCTGATGAACCCATGGCCATACCAGCAGGCAAGCGACGCGGTAGTAACCCTGTGAGTGGTCAGCAGCGTTGGACAGGTGGCTAGCGGCTTCGAGCAGTTGCTGAATGCAGAAGGCCTGAACTTCGATCCTGGCTTGAGGGCCTTGAACCAAGGCCGCGTGCACCGGGATCTTCCAATGTGTGTAGCACTCATTGTGCCCAGATCGCGGGTGAAACTCGTCGCGAAAACTGGAGGCCCAGCGTTCCAGAGCGCGAAGGCGGCGGGGAATACCTCTGAGTGGCTTGTTGCTGAAGGCGATTTGCCGCATTGATACGTCCTTGTGATGCCGAAAAAGTCTTTCGTTGTTGTCTGCTGGCGCAGTGAAATCTGGACAGATTTATTTCCATATCAGCCAAAGCCCTACCCAGTACCAGTCGGTGTAAAAGGGGGGTCAAACCTGTCCTAACCCGATCATTCACTGAATATCTTTCAGGTAATCCTTAAGCGCAATGAGCGGCGCATTAAGCTGCTCCATTGTCCGCGCATTGCTGAAATCAGCTGACAATCGTTGCAGTTCTCGCCCTAGCGGCGTATCAGCCCCGCCTATAGCGTCCAGAGCCAAACTTACACAGTGCGCCACTCGAAACTGAATCCCCTCGACATTCCCCCTGCGCACCAGCAACCCAAACACCTCCCGCTCATAATCACTCATGATCGGATCATCCCGCAGAATCGGACTTGAATCTTCCGTCTCGTAAGCGAGTTTGAGGGAGAAGAGGGCGACGGTTTCCAGCAGCAATTCCATGGGGGGAATCCTTGTGAAATGTTCCGCCGGTGTGGGCGGCGTGGAAGAGCAAGATCAAAAGATCGCAGCCTTCGGCAGCTCCTACAGGGCGGGCGGGGTTGGCTTTTCTACAGACGAAAAAAAAGGCCTTGCTAAGCAAGACCTTTCTTAATTTTGGTGCCCGAGGGAGACTCGTTCGCACCATATAAACCGTGCCTTGCAGACGGATTTTACAGTTAGGGATACAGATAGGGATACACGCTGGCGTGCGCTGACTAGCCTTCTATCCATTTGCGAGTTTACGAAAGTACTCGAATAACCGAAACCCCACATAGTTTTGCCGGTGCTTATACAGATGACGGTAGTAGCAATCCCAGTAGCTGATCATCCTGTCCTGTAGCGCTTTGAAGTATGTCGGGTTGGCCCTAATGAAGGCCCCGTATAGCTGCGGATTGAGTGCTGTCAGATGGGTCTCACAAGTATCGAGTACTTCTATTACGTACTCGCCAGTAAGCTGCATCACGAAAGGGACAACCCAAGGCTCAGGCACAGGAAGAATTTGCTGTAGGTGACGTTGTCGGACATGGCCATCGTGATGCCTTGTCATGATGCAGGAGTACATCACGCTTTGAAGGCCGTTGAGCTGTAGGCATCCTTGCTCATTGCCCTCGTGATGAATTCGATAGGGGATGACTAGATCCTCGTCACCTACCCTGACCCCAATGCCTGGGTGTGTTGCTAGGCTTGTGTTGCCTAATATCTGGTACAGGCCCTCAGCCCTGAACGTGAGATCAGAGGGGAAGGCGGTTGTGATTGAGCCTATAGGCATTCGAAGGTTGGATGCTGGGTTGGATGGCATGCTCAGTCTCGGCAGTCAGGGATGATGCGCTGTGTATCCATCCTGCCAGAAAGCGACGCGGTTCATTTGATTGGATGAATATCATGGTCGAGCTCACGACCACCTGCCAACCATGCCGTGGCATGCGACATCTTGGGACGTGCACGATCTGAAATGCTGCCGGGGACCCTGAGGTTTTTCTTCAGGTACGGGGTCGGAAACCCGCGGGACTGCGTTAGTGGAAGGATTTCAAAGTTACTGAAATTTCAGCCGTTGAAATCGAAAGAATTCTGCTGAAAAAAGGCCATCGTTACCGCACCGGTAACGATGGCCTTTTGTGTTGATGATTTTGGACACCTTGGGCCGTCAACCGAGTCAACCTGTCAACCAATGTAAAAAAATCAGCCACTACCAAGATCGCGCGGGTTTTGTGTCCCGTGTCGTTCAGAAATGCTCAGGGTCCCCGGCGACCTCCCATCATCTTGTGCAATTGCACTGGTGAACTGTGTGTTCACCCGGTTCACCTGTTCACTAAGCTGGGCACCTGTCCGCTAACAAAGTCCGGCGGGTTTCCGACCCCGTATATGTCTCTATTGCTCAGGGGCCCCCGGCTCCTGCCGGAATATCTTCGCTGGTGGAGCGCGTTGCTGATGGGGGGCGGGGCGGATGTACAGAAAACGACGTGTAACTGGTGTTACAGGTGTAGCATTTCTACTCAACTTATTGATTTTATTAAATAAAATAGGCGTTACACTGACTCGCACCCCCCTGAGGTTCTCGGTGTAACGATTACAAAAGGTGTAACGTTTTCAGCCTGCGTGCTGAATCGGACATGGTCCGCAGCCGGTCAAACAGCACTGTGCGCCTCAATAAGCGGACGGCCAAATACAGATGCTTTTTGGTTACTCTTCATACCTGATTGATAGTGTTACCAGCTGCTATGGCGCCAATCGATCAACCGAGAAAAACGAGATATGTTCTCGCATCACGGATCGACGGTAAGTCCAATAAACCCTACGAAGGGTATCTGTGCATCCCTATGGCCTTCTGCCGGCATTCAAGGGAGCGGGCTGTACCGGGTATCATTTGCAATCTAAGGAATTGCACTTACACGGATAAGGAATCAAGGATTGAGCGGCTACGTGCCAAACGCCCCCAAGGGCCACCGCTACAGCGGCGTAGAACCTGTAGACACTCATGCCCAGCGTTGGGCTGAGTACAAGGGCATTCCCACCAAAGACCACCCCAAACCAAACAGTTTGGGGTGTGTGTTCGCCAAGAGCTGCGATCTGCCTGACGGTGTGATCGATCACAAAAAACCGTCTGGCTTCATCCCTGTTGAGAAGGTAGGCAATTACGGTGAGTTCGCCATTCTCGGTGGCCGTGAAACGGACGCACAGGGAAACATTCCACTCAAGAAAATCAGCGGTTCACTACCTGCAACGCTGGGAACACTTCTTTTAGGCGGGGCTGCCGCATCAGCCGCTACTGTCTCCTGTGGTGGTTTGTGCACTGCTGTTGCTGCTGTAGCCACTGAAACTGCTACAACTGGGGCCGCTGGTGGAACCGGGGTACTCACTGCGGGTGTGGCTGCTGGTACTTTGGCAGGCATTGTCGCCATGATGTGGCCGTCGAGCCTAGGCGATAGCAGCCTGTATACAGACGAACAGCTCAAATCCCTTAAAGAAGGCCGCACACGCGTTCGGATACATGTCGAACAGCAAGCAGATGGCACCTTGAAGGGATACGGGTACAACACTCAGAAGCGCACCGACTGGGAGATGATTCCGGTGGTGCAATTCGTTGAGCAAAGTTCTCAGCAGGTGGCAGACTTTGGCAACGGGGTAACGCTGATTTGGACACCAGCCATTGACCCATCCAGCACCTCAGGAATTCCACCGTTAGAGGGCGCACCCCAAACACCCCAAATATGGATTTATCCGCCTACGGAACAGGCAGATAACATCATCGTCAGCCCGATCTACCCCGATGAATACAAAGACTTCATCCTTGTGTTCCCGGCTGACTCCGGTATCTCGCCGCTGTACATCGTTATCAGTGCCCGTCATGCGCCGGGGATAGCTACAGGTAGGGGCGAGGATGTAACAGGGGTCTGGCTCGCAAATGCTGGTATCGGGCTTGGTGCGCCAATCCCTACGCGGATAGCGGACGCATTGCGAGGCCAAAGTTTCGGAACGTTCGATAGCTTCAGGCGGGCTTTTTGGAAAGCTGTAAGTAACGACCCGGAGTTGCTTAGCCAACTGAGCGAGGACGATCAGGCGCGTGTGCTAACTGGTAATGCGGCTACGGTTCGATTCAGAGATTCGGTAGGAAAACGGGTGACGTTCGAAATACACCATGTCGAACGAATCGTAGACGGTGGGGCGGTGTACGACGCGGATAACTTGAGGGTGAATACCCCACGAAACCACATTGACCTTCACAAGAGAAAGTAGGCACAACATGGAAGATATTTCTGATTTTACCGAAGTCGAATTCATCGCCTTCATCAAAAAAATACGAGTCGTTAACAAGGGCGGCACGGACGACGAACTGGGTGAATTGCTTGAACAGTTCAGCAAGCTCGCGGGCCATCCAGATGGTTACGACCTTATTTTTCACCCAGAACCCGGTGCGGACAACTCTGCCGAAGGTGTCACTAGGACGGTGAAAGAATGGCGCGCTGCTAACGGCCTATCGGCATTCAAAAAGTACTGATTCAGGTCCAGGCCCATAACGCGACGCTAGCTGCCAGTCCACCCGGTCAATGCTGCGTTTATTCAGAAGGATTGCAACATGCATGGATTGGGGCAGGGCGCACTGGTGGCTACAGCGGCAGCAGGTAGTGCACTCACGCTTGCGTTAATGCACCCGCTCCCCCTGCAAGTGAGCTGCATCCGTTTCTCGGCCGACTCCCTGTCGCGACCGGCAGATAGCGGCCGAGGGTGTGTAAAAACGTTTTTGAGCACGACAGGTACTCACAACCGGACTGTAAATCGCGCTTCTACGCGAAATCCACATCTGCAGATGTGCCGATAAATTTCAGATTTAACGTAGACTCGCACACTTCAATTTTGGCGAAGCGTTTTTACACACTCTGCGCCAAAAGGAGTCAGTCAGATTTGTCTACGAAACTAGGAGCGATTTACAACAGCGAGCATTTAGGTTTTGACCTCATCTTGATGTAAAAGCCCCGCCTTGTAAGACGGGGCTTTTACAGGTCACTTACCTTTTTTGTGCTTATGTACGTCTAGATCGGGATGTTTGGGTTTGTTCTCGGGGGTAACACTACGACGCTGGTCTTTTTTGCCAGTCGAATCAGCTATCGGTTTTGGTCCAGGTTTGATACTCATATGGCTATCTCCTTCAATTGATATGTACATGCCTTTGCAAACCATCACCGTGTAGTTATCCGCTCAGCACGGGCACATGATCATGGGTACACCTGACACTGTAGCTTGCATTTCCTTCTGCTAGTCATCCCTTATCAGCCTTCAGCCTTGTTTCCCGATTCGCTGCGGGCATACCTGCCTAGCTACTTCCTGGGTAATCGCTATCCCGTGCTCTGACTGGTCAGGTTTCGGTTGGCCTCGTCGCGCTCGGGGCTGGTTTGGCCGCTCTCTGGGATGGTCTATCCGCTTGCGAGCCATAGTGCGTACTGCGGGAAGGCTCTACACTCAACAATATCCACACCACTCGAATCTTGAACAACCGCATGGCAGTCTTTCGCAGTGTAGACACGGCTGCTTTTCACACCTATCTTCACTAGATTGAATAGAATGGTGATGGATTATGGAGCGTCACGACCTGTTTGTTGATTATTTTGTAGATCTTGAGTTCGTAGACAAATTCAATGAGTCTCTGCGGAAGCTTATCTACGCTTCAACAACATGCAATGGCAAAATATGTTAACCCTGAAATCGCGCAACGTTTAAAACATGGAGCTATATTGAGCAATCCTGCTGCTCCTCAGGTATACAATGGTGGAATTGAAACTCACTCCACGCTATTTGAAATTGCGCTTGAGAGCATTATTACCCATGACATAACAATTTTAGAAAAGTGCTTCAGTAGCTTTCAAGAGGACATGGGGGCACAGTTTGCTCGCATGATCTACGCATCAGTATCGAAAGTCTGTGATCAAAGTGGAAACGTTGTAGATGCAAAGAAGTCTGGATCTCTACAGCTAGCCTTCTTGGAAATGCTCGAAAAAATCGAGTTCAGCGCGGATAAGACAGGAGAAGTGAAGCTGCCAGAGATCCACCTTGGAACCGATTCGTTTAATGAGTTCGCAAGGACAATGCAAGAAAGCACCCCAGAATATGACGCGCTAGTCGAAGACATTAAGGCAAGAAAGGTGGCCGAAGCTTTGGATAGAGAGGTTGAGCGCAAAGCAAAGTTTGTGCGTTACGGAGAAAGTGAGCAATGAGGATCCTGCTGGCAATTGGCTGCAACGAATACGAGCATTCAACTTCCCTCGAGTCTGCAGAGGATGATGCAATAAGAATATTTAATGCTCTTGTGAAGCCTGAAGTTGGGCAATTCGACAGCGAGCATTCACTATTTCTGCGGTCGCCGACTATCGAGCAAGTTAGATCTGCACTGAAAAAAGCGCTTTTCGACAACCCACAAATAGATAATTTCACATTTTTTTTTGCAGGGCATGGAGGTGTGAGTTCTGGCAGCTTTCATATGTGGCTCCGCGACACAAGCCCAAAAGTACAGTCCATGACAGCTCTATCTTTGAGCGAGTTGTTTAGATTTCTTAATGAAACATCGCCAAAACAGAGCAATATAATTATAGACGCTTGTCAGAGTGGTGGGCTCATATCAGATCTCGGAGTTCTATTAAAACCTGAGCTCATTGGTGATGCCGGAACACCTGCTTTGACGCTAGTCGCGACCTCGGCAAAAAACCAAACTTCAGGCGAGACGCGCGCAGGGGGGATTGGTACGAACGCAATTCTCGACTGTATAGAAGGAAGAGACTTTGTTCAAGATAGTGCGAGCGTTTTGGATCTAGTCGAAATAGGCAGGCGCATCTCAAAAAAACTAGAAGCTCATGGACAAAATGCAATCGTCTGGGGGCTGAATCTTTATGGGCCACCTAGTTTTTGTCGTAACCCCAGATATGAAACCGACCCAAATACATCTTTACGCAGTTTAATACACTACTGGCCTTCAAATCTCGATAGAGCGATAAGGGATAATTACGATAGCATATGGAGTGTATATGGCATCCTAGACAGGCAATGGAGCGCTCCGCAATTCATGTCCCTTGTCAACTCAGTATTAAACCCTTGTCGCGAAAACGATTCGGTATTAGTGGGCTGCGCTGAACGTTTAGCTGTGACTTTCTCTGCCAAAGCTGTACAAGCTAAAGATGTTTATCGGTCGCCAATGGTTACTGCCGGAGTAGCGGCTTGCCTACTTCCGAGCTTAGGAACACCTGTAGTGGATGCGGGGGCAATACTCCTAACTTATAAACTTGTTGATGAGTTACTAGTCATTAATGAGTCTCTAATTGACTCATTGAAAACAAATAAATACTGTTTGTTACCAAGCGAGGGTGGTGGATTTGTTGAGCTATACCAATTACCTCTTCGTATTTCAAAGGTCTTAGGATGGGCTGGAGCAGCGTATCTTTGCGCGCCAGAATCACACCAGGAAAAGGCAGGGCTACAATTTGCTAAAATTCTAAATCTAATATTAGAAGTCTATTCGGGTTCTGTGATTGCATTGAGTGACGCTCAAGCGTCACACTGGGAGGTCTCTCTGGCTGTGGCCAAGACGCTTGATCTCAAAGAAGAAGCCGAGTTGCTAATAGGCTTGCTATTTAATTCTGTTATTAACTGCGAAGGCAAGCTCTCCAGATATGACATAGCACCTGAAAAAGCACTGAGCTACTTGCTTTCTCGGGAGTATGGAAACTTCAAGAATAATTATGATTTGGTTGAGAGGCCTATTGAAACCTTGTCTGTACTATTGCGTGCGGCTAAGATTTTCGAACTTGAAGATGTCCTAGATGAAGATTTGTGGCGAATCGATGGTTTGAATTTTTCCTGTTATCGTCCAGCTTCCTATGTTAATTACTCCTTGATGATAATGGAGGGCGGTTCAAATGAGGGATGGCAAATAGGTTTTGACGTTTTTCGTGCTGATGACTTCATAAAGTCTTGGACAGTATCCCGGCAAATCGGTGAGAGCATGGTCTACAAACTTTCCGTTATTGGATCGCTATTGCTTGAGGATCGGGTGCCTTGGTTCTGTCTTGACTCGTTTCTTGTAAAGCATTGAAAATAATTCTTAACCAGTTTGTGAGCACGTTTGCGCCCGTTGTTGACCAACTTCATTTTTTCACGAAGGGCCGTTACATATATAATAAAGGGAGGTGCAGATGTCTGTGCAAGACTATCCTTGCAAACTTGCGGAGTATTCTATTAGGTCAATGGGATCATGCGGTTCGCCTGTAACTGCATGAGCTAAATCTTGTCATCGGTCGCAATCAATGAATAGCATTCCCGCGAAAATCGACGAAGTGAGCAAGTAAGCGCTGCGCTAATCCAATTTTTGCCAACTCCTCCTTTTTATATCCCATCGAGCGCATCAGCTCATTGTGGCAAATGCTATTTAGTACGTGCAAAACGGGAGGCTCACCTGCCTCAATGCTGAGGCGGTCTGCCATTATTGCTAAGAGACAATCTTCATTACTTGGCATCAGCATGCGTTTTTCTAACTCAACGTACTGGCGTACGAAATCTGAATGAGCTCGAGCTCGTTGAGCGCTGCCAACCACCAAGTTAATGGAGGCTAGAACAGTAACGGCCGCAGAAGACGCCAATGCAAGCACCTTCGCATTAGTATCCAGTATTCCGTAAATGGCAGTTGAACCAAATATCACAGAGAACATATTAGACAATTGGTCAAGGCGCTCGAAAAATGCCCTGCGGCGAAGATGGTAGCGAATGGATCGACGAATACCGAACAGCTGGTTGTGCCACCGTAGTGAAAGCTCTTCAGCTGCTTGGGTCATCGCCTTTACCCCTTGCCAGGTCGTGGCTTTGGTGGTTCGAGTGTATCAAAGACCGCAGTACGATCGCGCTTCTCGAACGACTCGTTACTATCTTTATATACCTTCCCAGAGTCTGGACGTGGGCCTCTATTGCTGCTTTCACTCTTTTCTCGACCTTTGTCCTTCGGTTTTTCTGCCATATCTCCCCCGTAATAGAATGGTTCTGAAATTCTCTCATTTTGACAACGGCAGAAATGCCATCCGCCTCCGTTCGGATCATGAGCTATGTTTTTGGCAAACGACAACCAAATTTTTGAAATCCTGACTCAAGTCTGCCGATAAACGTGGCATGTGATGCAAAATTTTTCCGTTTTATCATAGCTGAGTGTCTGCATTTGGCCCAGGCCGTGTAAAAACGCATTCGTCACTTTGAAGTCAGCGTTGCTACGTGAAATCTGGCGTCGACCGTTTGGTAAGTAGACCTGAAATTTGCATAGGGACGCGATTTTTGGGCTGTTTTCGTCTGCCTACACAGATCGAAAACGTTTTTACACAGCCTCGGCCGATAGCAGCCTGTCACGAAGGTCGATATGGCCGAAGACGGTACTTAATCCTCCTCGTGGGGAAAGCTGTAATCGTGGAGGATTGTCGCCACGAAGCTATCAGATGACGTCGATTTTTTTGGGTTATGGGCCAGCAGCAAAAAGGGCCCGACTGGGCCCTTTTTCAGATGAAGCTATTTTTACTTCTTCAGCCATCCCTCGACGACGTCAGATCCGTGCTCTGTTTTCCACTCCTTCAACGCCTTGTGGTTCCCGCCTTTGGTTTCGATGACTTCGCCGGTGTTCGGATTTTTATAAACCTTGAGTTCGCGTGGTTTGCGTGTGCTCGCAGCTGGAGCAGAGGTTTGCTGGCGAGCCGAAGTCTGAGGATCCAGCAGACTGATGACGTACTTCAAGCTGAAGCCATAACGCTCCAGCAGCTCGCGCAGCTTCGTTTCGAACTCGATTTCTTTCTTCAGCCCATCATCACCTTTCAGTGCTTCAAGCGCTTGAAGTTGCTCAGCCAGATGTTTTTCCAGCTGACGGTATTCTGCGAGTTTGGACATTTTGCTTCCCTTGTTCTGTTAGGTCGTGCGTGATTATTAGGATACGTAACGCTGGTTACAAATTCTGAGCTATTTTCGTCGATTCAGTTGGCTTTCAATGTGTGCCATTTCCGCCTTAATCGCTTTGACGGTCAGTGTCTGTATCTGACTGGTTTTGCCCGCACGCGCGTCTATGGTTTTCAACAGCGAATTCAGATGGGCTTTGCGAGTCTTGAGCGTGTCAGACCAGCTCGCGCTGTTCTGCAGTGGTTTGACCATTACGTTGCTCCTTGCGTTGTTCTGGGTTGCTCATATCTACAAGCTGTTGCGGTATAGGCAGATTGTCGAGCTGCATTAAGTCTCGAGCGCTGTATTGACGTGAGCGATCTATGAGCTCGTGCCATGTCCATTGCCCATGATTTTCGCCTTGCTCAGGAACGGCCAGTTTCATAAGCCCTACCGGATCATGTCCTAGCAGGTTGTTATTGGCCCACAGCTTACCGCCCACCTCGAACAACGCTTTTGCGGCCTCGTTCCATTGCTCTTCTAACACCGTCCGCGAGAGCCACAGGGCATTGCGTTCGATCCCCTTGTACTTCACCTGCGCTTCGGTGATGTACTTATCTACGGTGACCCGTTCCTGCTCCAGTGCGGCCATGATCAGGGTTTGCCGACGGTTCTGTTCGGCGGCCGCTGTAAGGTTCTTCGCGGCCTTTTGTGCGTCGGTGTTCGCGGTCTTCTCGCCTTCGGTGTCACCCCATGCAACGGCCTGCGCGTACGCGGTGGCAGCGTCCGTTTCGGCCTGACGGGCTTTGATCATGTCCTCTTCAGCCTGTTGTTGGATCTGCTCCAGGCGGGTACTGAGGCTCTGGCGCTTTTCGTTCAGCTCCTGCTCATCAGCTTTCCAATTGTTCATCTCCTCGACGTAACCCGCCATCAGGGAGTCGCAATCGGCGAGGTTTTCACGGCGACTGATCCGCCGGTCTAATAGATCGGCATTAAGATTGCGCGAATCGAAATTCCTTTTCAGCTCGTTGTGCTTGTCCCGCAGTTCGCGTTTCCGATCCGGTTCGATTGGGTCTTCACTTTCCAGCGCGGTCTCAAGTGGCAGCATTTCGGTTTGCAGCCGTTCTGCTTCGCTGCGCAGTTGGTCACGACGGTTTTTCAGGTCTTGAAGCTCGTTCATCTGTTTAATCTCTGTGCAATTCGATTGTGGGGTTGGTTGAGTGGCTGGCGAGGCCGGGAAAAAGCCGGCGCTACCTCGATCAGCGGAGATGCCCTCAGGCAGCCCGAGCCTCGCTCTCAGCCAGCCCCGGAATCGTCTTCACAACGTAGCAGCGTTGCGTGCCAAGGCCGGGCAACCGGATCAGGCTCGACGCCTTGCCATCGCCGCCGGGCTCCAGCACGCCGCGCTGTAGCAGTTCCTTGTTCACGGCATTGATGTTCATGCCCCGGAAGATCTCCGAGCGCCATGCCTCAGGCAACACGTAGTAGGTGTTAGTGGTATGCAGGGCATCGCCCAGGCCATGCTCCAGCGTCTTGCGAAAGCCGAGACGGTCGATGGTGCGCGGGCCGTGTTCGTCGATCTTTGCCGCTGCGGATTCCCAGCGGGTGAAACGGCTTTCGCCAAATCGCTCGATGACTTGACGTAAGCGCGCCAAAATCGCATCGCCTTCGAAGTTACCGGCGCCGCCGCGTTCGTTCAGCCAAGCGTTCAAGCACACGCGGGCAGCGGTGGTGGCGGTTCCGTCTGGCCAGCCGGTGATGCCCATCGCGGTGGCCAGCTCGCCCGCTGCGGCGGCGAGACCGAACCGAGCGGCCGCACGGTGCGCTTGTCCACTGGCCGAGGCCGGTAGAGACTGGGCGATAAAGCCTTCCAGCGTGCGGCGCAGGATGGCGGACCAACCGTGACGTTTGCCCGGTTCGCACAACGCGCTCAGGAAGGTAGTAAGCGGTGTGCCGTAGTACTTCGCTACCCGAGCTTTGAGCGCATCGGCCAATGCCGCCGCATCCTCAAAGCCGTTGAGTGCGTCGAACATGCCTAGGCCTTTACTGGCATCGGCCGGGACCGCGAGCATGCGCACTTCCATGCCCGCTTTCAGCTCCTTGTTGGCTTCGGCCATGTGCTGGGCCAGCGTCTTCTCTCCTGTGGACAGAAACAGCAGGCGCCACTCCTGTACCTGTCGGCCTGCTTGCCCTCGATCATTGGCGCGTGCCTTTCCAGTGCCGTTGCCGAGCATGTACACCGTCTCGCCGATGATGCGCGGGTCACACATGCCGATTTCGTCCAGCACCAGAAGGCCATCGGAATGCGCGGCGGCGATGGATTCGAGCGCGTTGTCAGTGGAGCGCCACGAACGCACCAGACGCGGCCCACCGTAGATCGAGGCGGCAACTTGCAGGTGCGTAGTCTTGCCGCCCGAGCTGTCGCCGTACAGGTGGAACCCACCCGATTCATGACCGAGCATGTGCAGCAGCGGCCCCGCAAAGGCCACGCCGACGACGAACGCCAAGCGATGATTGCCAATGCACAGTGCGCCGATCTGCTCTTGCCATTGTTCGAGCGTGCCCGCTTCGCTGATCGGCGGAAGCTGAGAACCGGCCTCGTAGAAGTGCAGGTGCTCGCTGTGCGCGCCGACCTGTTGTTCGGGCAGTAGAAAGGCGCTGTCGTGCCAGCCCAAGCGGGTGACCAGTCGTGCCCGTTGCGCGCTGTCGAAGCCGCCGAGATAGCTCTGCAGGTCGTTGCGAGCGTTACGTCCCGAGCGACTACCAGCGAGACGCAGCCCCATGTCCACGAGTGGACCCAGCACGTCTTTGCCGAAGTCGCCGGTCATGGTGCGTGCCGGAATGTTCCAGCGTTTCTTGGCGCCATCGGGATCGTCGAACTCGACCAGCAGTCCCCAGTTCTGACCTTTGTCGTCGCGGGTGCGAGCAAGGATCTCCAGTGAGGAGCACACCGGACGCGCCTCGCCGTCGTCGCCGGAATAAAATACGCCTTCTGACGTGAGGCGAAAGCCTCCGGGCATCAGGTCATTTTTTGGCTTGGACGGACGCTTGGCTGCTGCTTTTGTCTTCGGTTCCGGATTGCTCTCTGCCTGCTCAGGCTCAGGCTTTTCGACAACCACACCAAACAGTTCACCGCTGCTTTCCAGCTTGGCGAAGTGGGGCGCTGTCCAGCCTTTGGCGAGTGCATCGGCGGCATCGTCGCCGTCGTCCCATTGACCATCTTTGGCGAAGGCGGCGCGGTCATTCTTCAGCGTAGGCTTGCGTTTGAACACCTCCAACGCTATGACCTGAACCGAGGCGGCGCCAATTTCGCGCAGCTTCTCGGCGACGGTTTCCATGCAGGCTATACCGCTGACATCGTTGTCTGGCCACAACAAAACGTCGCGTCCTTTGAGCGGTGTCAGATCGGCTTTGTGCCAGGAGTTGGAGCCGTTCGGCCAGCAGCTGGCCACGCAGCCGGGCAACAGTTCGGCGGCGGCATCGGCAGCTTTTTCACCTTCGCACAGAACTACCGGAGCGTCACCGCGTTGGGCCAGTTCATCAAGGCGCAGCAGTGGACGCGGATCAGGCAGACCCTGCCAGCGCCATTGTGTGGTTTGGCCATCGGCGCGCTTGCACCATGTCAGGGGAGCAAAGACCTTCTTCGGTTTGCCGTCGTCATCGGGGGTGAGGTCGAAGCGGTAGAGCACCATGAGCGGCTTGCCCTGCGCATCACGGTAGATCCACACCTTGGACGGCGCACCGTGCTGCCGGTGCTTGGCCGGGCACTTGTTCATGGCCTCGGCCGGGGTCGGCTGAATGGCAATCCAATCAGGTGCTTTTGTCTTGGCAGGCGCTGTCTTCGCCTGGGCGGCGCCGGGCGATACGTTGAGCAACTCTGCCAGTTTATTGCAGGCATCGACGTCAGTGCCGCCATCCAGATAACGCACCAGATCGATCAGGTCGCCGCCCTTGTCACCGGTGGCGAAGTCGGCCCACGTGCCCTTGCTCAAATTGATCTTGAGCGAACCAGCGCGCTTGTCGCTGCGGGTTGGATTCGGTGCGGTGTATTCCTTGCCGCCATCTACGCGCTTGCCGTTGGGCAGCCAGTGCGTCAGGGCACGATCAATGTCTTTCAGTGCAGCGGCTTTCACGTCGGCGAAGCTGGGACGTTTCGCGGAGTTGCTTGGGCGTTGGCTCATGCGTCAGCCCTCGGCAAAAACAGCGCGTCGTTGATGTCGTCGATCAGGGCTTTGGCCATCTCGCCCAGGTACAGAGCAGGCCAACTGAAGCGCTCGCCGCTGTCGCTCATGGCGGCGTCGAAGTTGAGCTGATTGGCGTGATGCTGCAGCAGGGAAACCATCTCCAGTGCGTCTTCGACCGGTACTCCGGCATTCACCCGGAACAATTTCAAATCGGTGGCATTCACGCGAGTAAAGGTGGCGCGACCACGGGTGGTGGAAGTAGTCATAGCGCACCGCCTTTTTGCACGGCCGGAATGGAGGTGTTGTCACCGTGCAAGGTCAGGGTTTTGATCAGGCCGAGCGTGCCGCGAACGTCCCAGAGGACGGCGGCGATCACATGAGTGGCGAGGCGCGAGGATTCGCTTTCGAAGTGATCCTCCAGCAGCGTCAGCACCGAGTCGGCGCGATCAATCGCGCAGGTGATGGCGTCGATCGGCACCCCGGCGCTTGCGGCAGGATTAACGCAAAGCAGGTCTTCAGGCAGGGCACAACTTAGGGCGTTATTCATTGGGCACCGCCTGCGGTTTCGAGTGCGCGTGCTTTGGCCATGTGGCTGTTGTAGCGGGAGAGACGTGTAGCGAGGCTGGAGTTGGCGTGTAAAGCGGCGAGAGCCATTGCACGGTGTGCAGCGGCGCGAATTTTGGACGGATCGATGGTGATCATTAGATGTAGCTCCCGAATCAGAGGAGCCACCACAGCCTGCCGCCAAGCAGGAATGGGTGGCGAATTGCGCAAGATTGGCGGACCGGTGATTCAGGAACCCGGCGCACCCGAGGGTGCTCCTGCGCAACTCGCCATAACGCGTAATCGCGGGCACAAAAAAAGCGCCTGCAATTGAGTATATGGCGCTGTTGCGCCTGAAATCGTTCGACCCGCCAAGGTCGGTCGCTGAATTTGCAGCGACGGCCAGAGAGTAACGTCCGTTTTTCGAAAGTGCAACTGCGCTGATGGCTTGCGGTTTGTTCAGGTGCGGCATAAATTGTTCGGGCATGTAGATTGACCTCAACGCCTCCGGATCGCCCCCGGGGGCGTTTTCGTTTCAGGCGTGAGCTTCCCAGCGCAGGGAGAGCAGGGGCAGGAAGTCGCCGTCGATCATGGATCTGGCGTCTTCGTAGGCGTCGATCTGCTGGCCTTCATCAACGACCACAACTCCGAATGTTTCGCAGCGGAGAGCGAGAATGCACCAGGTGCCGTCGGCCCATCTGAGGATGCTGACCACGCGCCCCTTTTTTTCTTCTCGACTGCGAAAGCGTTCAAAGCGCTGCATGGTTTGGGATGAGAAACCGATTCGGCGCATCACTGAAAACGGATGCATCAGCGCTTTACTGGCGATCTTGATTTTCATGCGGCCACCTGGTTACGGGCCGCGATGCGTGCACGATTCCAATTCAAAACCTCGGCTAAAACCCATGCTACGGGCGCGCCGCGTGCGTTGCTATTGGTGAGTTTTACAGGCAGTGGAAAGCCGCTTTCGGACTGGTTCATAAGCTTGTAAACAGTTGCGCGGCCGATGCCTGTCAGTGCCATGACTTGGTTGATGCGAATCAACGTGGCAGAGGGATCGAAACGGCCTAGATCCCAATCAGACGCGTTGATTTGTGATTGTGGCGAGTTGGCACTGTTACGGTGGTCGGTGATCGACGTGGCAGATGCAGAGAGCTCTACAATTTTCTTGATTTGGTAGGAAGCGGTCACTCGGTTCGTCCTCCCGCCGTGGCAGCGGTGCAGCAAACCCGGCTTTCAAGCCAGGCCGCGACGTCCCCGGAGCGATAACGCACCCGTGATCCGGTTTTGACGTAGGGGAGTGAATGAGTGCGCGAGCTGCGCCATGCAGCGAGGGTTCGGCTGGACAAGCCTAAGGCGTTCGCTACTTGGTCAGTAGTGAGAAGCTCTGTAGCAGGTTGGATGGTTGCACATGGGGTTGCAGCGTTGTAGATCGTCATAGCGGGTTACCTGTCGTAGTTCTTACAGGCCCCAGCTATGTAAACTAATAATTGTTTTTTGAAAGCTTTATTTTTCGGCTACTTCGACGCACTGTTGAGTTTTGTAGCAAGTAAAGTCAGCACGTTCGCGACAGAGTTTTCATTTTTTGCCGGGCCGTCCCACCATGTCCTACTGGTTTTCCATACAGTGGAAAAAGTGAAAACAAAAAGTCGCTTTTCACAATTTTTTACACAAACGTTACTTTGTTACCGAGTTTTGGACCCTTTTCTTGAGTCCCTCAATTTTCTGAACCTATCCCCCCGCCCCATGCTTTTTGTCGTATCCAGCGAGAGAGATTCAAGTCCCAGCCAATACGCGGCCCTCAGTAAAGTGGTGCAATCCGGCGTTACACGGTTAGTCAACGTTACACCGGGTGTACGCAATGCCATTCAAACGTGTAACCACTGGAAGACCCAATGAATTCGGGGAGTTCAAGGAGATCGTTACACGAGTTACACGCGTTACACGGATTTTTGGAGGGGATGAGAATGTGCGCTCAGACTACCTCGCCGAAATGTCCGTGAATGACATTCCCAGCTGCCAATTGACCTAGGTAATCCGCATACCACTGCATCATCTTTACCCGATGCTCGAAGTATTGAGCCTTATTGTAAATTCCTGAAATACCCTCTTCCTTATGAGCGAGTTGAGCCTCGACATGCTCCTTAGGCCAGCCGTGTTCCCTGAGCAGTGTGCTAGCAGTATGGCGTGTGCCATGACCCACCAGGCGCCCTTTGTAGCCGACCGTTGCGAACACTTTGTTGATAGTGTTTTCACTAATTGTTGGATTCTTCGCGCCGACTCCGGGGAATAACCATCGGCTGCGCCCAGTGAGACAGTGAAGCTCTTTCAAAGCTGATATCGCTTGCTTCGGTAGTGGACATACGAAATCCCTGCGCATTTTCATTTTCGCGGCAGGTGTTGTCCAAATAGCTTTATGAAGGTCGAACTCCTTCCATTCGGCTAAGCGAACCATGCCCGGCCTAGATGCTGTCCAAAGGCAAAGCCATGCTGCAGTTCGAGCCGTCAGTCTGCTTGGGGTGTTTTTGAGAGCGATTAGAAAGTCGCCTAGCTCATGCTCCAGCAAATGAGGATGCTGCTGAGTTTTCGGTGCTTGGGCGGCAATGTCTCGAAGACGGCTTCCGGGATCGTTCTCCGTCAGGCCTAGGCCAATGGCTCGACCAAAAATCTGATTGATCCATGTACGGCACTTTTCCGCAACGTTGTGAGCGTCTCTCGCTTCGATGGATGCTTGAAGTTCTGCGCAATCGGTACGAGTAATTTCGTCCAATGGCTTATCGCCGAGCGCAGGAAGAATGTCTTTATCGAGGTATGTACGTATTTTGTTGAGGGTGGAGGGCGCTAGACCCTTCTCCTCTTTAGCCTTGAGCCAGGCTTCAGCAGCTGCTCGAAAAGTGCGTGTCTTGGCTATATCAATGGCTGCCTTGGCAGAGCGCTTCTGTTCAAGAGGATCTGCGCCACTGCTCACTACTTTGCGTAGATCAGCAGCTTTGTCCCGTGCCAGCGCTCCACTTACTTCAGGGTAACCCCCGAGCCCCATCCATGCCCAGTTGCCCGCCGATCGTTTGTAGCGGAGTTGCCAAGACTTCCCTCCATCAGGTTTGACCCTGAAGTAGAGGCCGTTTCCGTCCAGCTCGCGGTATTCCTTCGATTCCGGTTCCAGTCCCGCGAGTGTCGTGTCAGCGAGAGGTCGGCGCTTGATGTCTGCGCGCTTCATCCTTGTATCCCAAAGTTAGGTGATTTTCTCAGGATACAAGGAGGGATACAGGGATACAACGGATAAGGGGAGACAGGGATGGACAGGCAGGCACAAAAAAACCGGCCAGGTGGCCGGTTTCTTTGGGTCTGAGAGACTGGTAGAGACTCTCAGATACTGCTATGTGGTGCCCCGAGGGAGACTCGAACTCCCACTTCTTGCGAAAACGGATTTTGAATCCGCCGCGTCTACCAATTCCGCCATCAGGGCTCAATGGCGGTGAAGTATAGAGATGAGATTACCGTCGGTCAATCAGGTACATAGAGAATTTTCACTATTTCGGCTAGACTTCCGGCCCCTGCTAGACGAACCCCATCATGCGCGTTGCTGACTTTACTTTCGAACTCCCTGATTCGCTGATCGCTCGCCACCCTTTGGCCGAGCGTCGCAATAGTCGCCTGTTGACCCTGGATGGGGTCAGCGGCGCCCTGGCACATCGTCAATTCACTGATTTGCTCGAGCATTTGCGCCCGGGCGATTTGATGGTGTTCAACAATACCCGGGTGATTCCGGCGCGGCTGTTCGGCCAGAAGGCTTCCGGCGGCAAGCTGGAAATCCTGGTGGAGCGGGTGCTCGACAGTCATCGCGTGCTGGCCCATGTGCGTTCCAGCAAGTCGCCGAAGCCGGGTTCGAAGATCCTGATCGACGGCGGTGGCGAGGCCGAGATGCTGGCGCGTCATGATGCGCTGTTCGAGTTGGGGTTTGCCGAAGAGGTGTTGCCGCTGCTCGATCGCGTCGGGCACATGCCGTTGCCGCCTTATATAGACCGCCCGGATGAAGGTTCGGACCGCGAGCGTTATCAGACGGTCTACGCCGAGCGTTTGGGCGCGGTGGCGGCGCCGACGGCGGGGCTGCATTTCGATCAGCCGCTGATGGAAGCGATTGCCGCCAAGGGCGTCGAGACGGCGTTCGTGACTTTGCACGTCGGTGCGGGCACGTTCCAGCCGGTGCGCGTCGAGAAGATCGAAGATCACCACATGCACAGCGAATGGCTGGAAGTCGGTCAGGACGTGGTCGATGCAGTCGCGGCTTGCCGTGCTCGCGGTGGTCGTGTGGTGGCCGTGGGGACCACCAGTGTGCGTTCCCTGGAAAGCGCCGCGCGCGATGGCGTGCTCAAGCCGTTCAGTGGCGACACCGACATCTTTATCTACCCGGGCCGGCCGTTTCATGTGGTCGATGCCCTGGTCACCAACTTTCATTTGCCCGAATCCACGCTGTTGATGCTGGTTTCGGCGTTCGCCGGTTATCCCGAAGCCATGGCTGCCTATAAAGCAGCGGTGGAGCATGGTTACCGCTTTTTCAGCTACGGTGATGCGATGTTTATCACCCGTAATCCGGCGCCACGCGGCCCTGAGGAAACAGTATGAGTCGTATGTCGTTTGAACTGCTGGCCACTGACGGCAAGGCTCGTCGCGGTCGTTTGACCTTCCCGCGCGGTACCGTCGAGACCCCGGCGTTCATGCCAGTAGGCACGTATGGCACCGTCAAGGGCATGCTGCCGCGGGATATCACCGCGACCGGCGCGGAAATCATTCTGGGTAACACCTTCCACTTGTGGCTGCGTCCTGGCACCGAAGTGATCAAGAAACACGGCGACCTGCACGATTTCATGCAGTGGAAAGGCCCGATTCTGACCGACTCCGGCGGTTTCCAGGTGTTCAGCCTGGGCGCGATGCGCAAGATCAAGGAGGAGGGCGTGACCTTCGCTTCTCCTGTCGACGGCGCCAAAGTGTTCATGGGCCCGGAAGAGTCGATGCAGGTCCAGCGTGATCTGGGCTCGGACATCGTGATGATCTTTGACGAATGCACCCCGTACCCGGCTGACGAAGACGTCGCGCGGGTATCGATGGAGCTGTCGTTGCGTTGGGCCAAGCGTTCGAAAGAAGCCCATGGCGACAATACGGCGGCGCTGTTCGGCATCGTTCAGGGCGGTATGCACCAGGATTTGCGCATGCGCTCCCTGGAAGGTCTCGACAATATCGGTTTCGATGGTCTGGCCATTGGCGGTCTGTCGGTGGGCGAGCCGAAACACGAGATGATCAAGGTCCTGGATTACCTGCCGGGTCAGATGCCGGCTGACAAACCTCGTTACCTTATGGGCGTTGGCAAACCGGAAGATCTGGTTGAGGGTGTGCGCCGCGGTGTGGACATGTTCGATTGCGTGATGCCAACCCGTAATGCCCGCAATGGGCATCTGTTCATTGATACAGGCGTGCTGAAGATCCGTAACGCGTTCCATCGCCATGATGATTCGCCGCTGGATCCGACCTGCGATTGCTACACCTGCCAGAACTTCTCCCGTGCTTATCTGCACCATCTGGACAAGTGCGGCGAAATGCTGGGTAGCATGTTGAATACCATCCACAATTTGCGCCATTACCAGGTGCTTATGGCTGGTTTGCGCGAGGCTATTCAACAGGGTACATTGGCCGCCTTTGTCGATGCCTTCTACGCCAAACGCGGGTTACCTGTTCCGCCTTTGGACTGAGTTTTCTGACCCCAAGATTCAACATTTGCAACTGGAGTGCTAAATGAGCTTTTTTATCTCTAATGCCATGGCTGACGCTGCTGCACCGGCTGCTGCCGGCCCTATGGGTGGTGGTTTTGAGTGGATTTTCCTGGTCGGTTTCCTGGTCATCTTCTACCTGATGATCTGGCGTCCACAGGCCAAGCGCGCCAAAGAGCAGAAAAACCTGCTGAGCAGCCTGCAGAAAGGCGACGAAGTTGTGACCACCGGTGGTATCGCCGGCAAGATCACTAAAGTGGCAGACGACTTCGTTGTTCTGGAAGTTTCCGACACCATCGAAATGAAGTTCCAGAAAGGCGCCATTGCCGCCACGCTGCCAAAAGGCACGCTGAAAGCGATCTAAGTTTCAACTTCTACTCAATCGACGGGGCGCGCAAGGCGCCCCGCGTCATAAGCGGGCGGCGTGATGCTGAACAAATACCCTCTGTGGAAATACATTCTGATCCTGGCGGTGCTGGCGGTCGGTCTGATTTATTCCGCTCCCAATCTATATCCTGATGACCCGGCTATTCAGGTCAGCGGTGCAAGTACCGCACTGTTGGTCAATCAGGCTGATCTGGACCGTGTGAGCGCTGCGCTCAAGGAGTCCGGGATCAACGTCAAGGCTGCCACTTTGGCCGCCAACGGCAAGGGCGGTTTGATTCGTCTGACCAAGGCTGAAGATCAGCTACCTGCCAAGGACGTCGTGCGCAAGGCATTGGGTGATGACTACGTCGTTGCACTGAACCTGGCACAAACCACCCCGCAATGGCTGCGCAGCCTGGCCGCGCACCCGATGAAGCTGGGTCTGGACTTGTCCGGTGGTGTGCACTTCCTGCTGGAAGTGGACATGGACAAAGCCCTCGACGCGCGCTTGAAAGTGTACGAAGGCGATGTGAAGAGCCTGTTGCGTAAAGAGAAACTGCGCTATCGCAGCCTGCCGCAACTCAACGGTGCCATTCAGCTGGGCTTCACTGATGAAGCAACCCGCGAACAAGCCCGTGCGCTGGTCCGCAAGAGCTTCAACGATTTCGACATTGTTCCGGCCGACCTCAATGGCCAACCGGTACTGCGTCTGGCGATGACCCCGGCCAAGCTGGCGGAAATCCGCGAATACTCCATCAAGCAGAACTTGACCACGGTACGTAACCGCGTCAACGAGCTGGGTGTTGCCGAACCGATTGTTCAGCGTCAGGGCGCTAACCGCATCGTGGTTGAGCTGCCGGGCGTGCAGGACACCGCCGAAGCCAAGCGTATCCTCGGCAAGACGGCCAACCTTGAGTTTCGTCTGGCTGCTGAGCCGGGTGCTTCGAAAGCCTCTTCCGAGACCTTCGAGTTCCGTGAAGGCAAGCGTCCGCCTGCTCAGATTGAGCGTGGCCTGATCATCACTGGCGACCAGGTGACTGACGCCAAGGCTGGCTTCGGCGAGCACGGCACGCCAGAAGTGAACATCCGTCTGGATGGCCATGGTGGTGAGCTGATGAGTCGTGCGACTCGCAGCAACGTTGGTCGCAGCATGGCAGTGATCTTTATCGAGCAACGTCCGGTTACCACTTACGTCAAGCAAGTGGTCAATGGCGTCGAGAAAGACGTGCCGGTCCAGACGTTCAAGGAAGAGAAAAAGATCATCAGCCTGGCGACCATCCAGTCGCCGCTGGGTGCTCAGTTCCGTATTACCGGCCTGAACGGCCAGGGCGAGTCGTCCGAACTGGCGCTGCTGCTGCGTGCCGGTGGTCTGGCTGCACCGATGTACTTCGCTGAAGAACGTACCATTGGCCCGAGCCTGGGTGCCGACAACATCGTCAAAGGTATCGATGCATCGCTGTGGGGCATGCTGTTTGTCTCGCTGTTTATCATGGCCATCTACCGCTTCTTCGGCATCATCGCCACCGTCGCGCTGGCGGTGAACATGGTGCTGCTGCTGGCCCTGATGTCGCTGCTGGGTGCAACGCTGACCCTGCCGGGTATCGCCGGTATCGTGTTGACCATGGGTATGGCCGTCGACGCCAACGTTCTGATCTTCTCGCGGATACGTGAAGAGATTGCGGCTGGCATGACCGTACAACGGGCAATCAACGAAGGCTTCGGCCGGGCATTCACCGCGATTCTCGACGCCAACCTGACAACCTTGTTGGTCGGCGGGATTCTCTTTGCGATGGGCACCGGCCCGGTCAAAGGTTTCGCAGTGACCATGTCCCTCGGGATCTTTACCTCGATGTTCACGGCCATCATGGTGACCCGCGCGATGGTCAACCTGATCTTCGGCGGTCGTGACTTCAAGAAGTTGTGGATTTAAGGGGCTGCCATGTTACGTACAATCAACTTCATGGGCGTTCGCAACTTTGCGTTCGGCGTCACATTGTTCCTTACCGCGCTGGCTTTGTTCAGCGTCGCCACCAAGGGCATGAACTGGGGTCTGGACTTCACCGGCGGTACGCTCATCGAGCTGACCTACGAGCGTCCGGCCGATGTCACCAAGGTGCGTGAGCAGCTGGTTGCATCGGGTTATCACGAGGCGATCGTACAGAGCTTCGGTGCGACTACCGATTTGCTGGTACGTATGCCAGGTGAAGACCCGCAGTTGGGTCACCAGGTGGCCGAGGCCTTGCAAAAGGTCGGTGGCGACAACCCTGCGGTGTTCAAGCGCGTCGAATTCGTTGGCCCTCAGGTCGGTGAAGAGCTGCGCGATCAAGGCGGCCTCGGCATGCTGATGGCGTTGGGCGGCATCCTGATCTACCTGGCTTTCCGCTTTCAGTGGAAGTTCGCGGTCGGTGCCATCGTTTCGTTGATTCACGACGTGATCGTGACCGTCGGTATCCTGTCATTCTTCCAGATCACCTTCGACCTGACGGTGCTGGCGGCGGTACTGGCGATCATTGGTTACTCGCTCAACGACACCATCGTGGTATTCGACCGGGTTCGTGAGAACTTCCGCGTACTGCGCAAGGCGACCCTGATCGAGAACATCAACATCTCGACCACCCAGACCCTGCTGCGGACCATGGCGACGTCGATCTCCACCTTGCTGGCGATCGCGGCCCTGTTGTTCTTTGGTGGCGACAACCTGTTCGGCTTCTCCATTGCGCTGTTTATCGGTGTGTTGGCGGGTACCTACTCGTCGATCTACATCGCCAACGTCGTGCTGATCTGGCTGAACCTGAGCACTGAGGATCTGATTCCTACAGTGGCTACCGATAAGGAAGTCGACGACCGCCCATAACGGCTATCGTTTTCCAGCTGTCGACCGAAAAGGCGCGAGTATTGAACTCGCGCCTTTTTTTATGCTCCAAGGCTGGGAGAAGCGCGGGCTTGTCCCGTATGTGATGGTCAGGAGGTTCATGTGAACAAGTCGTTGCTGGTTGGTGCGGTATTGGGTGCTGTCGGTGTAACTGCCGGGGGTGCTGTTGCCACCTACAAGCTGGTTAAAAGCGGCCCTGAATATGCGCAAGTTCTAGCCGTTGAGCCGGTCAAGACACAAATCAAGACGCCACGTGAAGTGTGCAAGGACGTTGCAGTAACCCGGCAAGCGCCGGTGAAAGATCAACACCAGATCGCCGGTACGGTGGTCGGTGCGCTGGCTGGTGGTCTGTTGGGTAATCAGATCGGCGGCGGCACCGGCAAGAAGATTGCTACGGTTGCAGGCGCTGTCGGTGGCGGTTATGCCGGCAACAAGGTTCAGGAAGGCATGCAGGAGCGCGACACCTACACCACGACTCAGACGCGGTGTAATACCGTGAATGACATCAGTGACAAGGTCGTAGGGTATGACGTCCGTTATTCACTGGATGGCAAGGAAGGCAAAGTGCGGATGGATCGCGATCCGGGCAACCAGATTCCGGTCGACAAGGAAGGCAAGCTGATCCTGGGGCAGAACGAGCCGGCTCAGTAAATAGCTGAAATTCAGATTCAAAAAGAAGCACCCTGCGGGGTGCTTTTTTTGTGTGCGCCCAGCATGGGCGCAATCTTGTGGGTGAAAGTCCCGCCGTAAGCTGACCACAGCGAACGAAGTGAAGCGCAACTGCATGAGGGTGACCGAGTGTGGGGAGGAAGCGTGAATCGAAGCCATGAGCCGATGTACAAGAACCGGATAAAAGGCGCGGCAGGATCAGGGCGAGCGGGCACAAAACCGCGAAGCTCTTGTGGTCAAGGGTAAGGCTGTGTAAATCCGGCGGTTGTGTGGTGAAGGATTGCGTTCTTACCTGGGGAGATCTCGCCTTATGCCTGAAAGGGCGACGGTGCCAGCCGGAGCGGGAAGTCAGCAGAGGCCGTAGTAGTCTTTTTTTTGACGAAGGGCCGAACGAGAGAAAGCGTTATAGGCCATGTTGATGCGAAAGACCGGAAGTCAGATGCCTGCCAAACGCGGGGCGGATGGAGACTGCGAGCGGTGAAGCCGTGAGAAGCCCCGTCAGCGACGAGGTCAATCGCCCGCAAGATGAATCCGACAACGCAGGGCAAGGGCTGCTGGATCGGGCCTTTGCGAGAGAAAACCTGAAACGGGCGTGGAAGCGAGTCAAGGCCAACA